>NZ_CACVBO010000001.1:3656999-3986899 GCF_902728235.1 Lentimonas sp. CC4 | reverse complement strand
TGCACATGGGTTTATTTACAACAGCAGGATTTATTGGCGAATTTCGCCACAGCGTAGACGACAAAGGTCGTCTTACGATCCCTGCTGCGTGGCGTCCAAAGGGGGATGCTTCGGAAAATCAATTTCTCGCTATTCCAAGTGTTGAAGAGGGTTCAGAGGCATATGTTCGTGTGCTTGCGCCGAAGATGATCGCTCAACTCGAAGAGACGATTTCTCAAATCAAGATGAGTGACGTCGAAGGTCAGCGTATGGTCGCTGAGTTTATGGCGATGGCTCACAGCTTTAGTTGCGACAAGCAGGGCCGCATTAATTTGAACGAAAAATTAATCAAGCATGCTCAAATCGGAAAGGGCGCCGTCCTTCTCGGGATGATGTCCACATTCAATATCTACAGTGAAGAACTTCGTGATGCAGCCCTCGCTGGCGGTCCAAGTGATTCCACTGCTCGTGCTGCTGTCTTCCAGCGTTTCGGTCTTTAATCCCCAGGGAACCTTTAAACCATGCGTAACATATTCCAATCCATCGCCCGCGAAAATTTTAAAAGCTCCGGTTACTTTACGCACCCGAGCAATGATCGCCGCACGAACTGGCAATATACGAGTCCGCCACACAGTCCTTTTAAGTCTTCTGACGCTGCTAGCAGCGCCTTGCTTCGCCGAGAAAGCGCGCAGCGACACAAACAAACAATAATCTCCATACTACAAAACTGCGTTAATGTCTTCCGCCGATGATGCTTTGAATCCTGCTGCGTTCAGTGGTCACGTTCCCGTCTTATTTAGAGAGACGTTGGAACTTTTGAGCCCGCGTGCAGGTGCAAAGCTTCTTGATGGAACGTTTGGTGGTGGTGGTCATACTCGCGCTTTGCTGTCTGCGGCTGAAGGTGTGACCTTAGTTGCTACGGATCGCGACCCTGATGCGGTTGCACGCGCACAGCAGGTTTCGGATGAATTCGGTGAGCGTTTTCGCTTCTACTCCATGAATTTTGGCGATCTCGCTGATTTGGATGAGAGCGGGTTTGACGGTATTCTTTTCGACTTCGGCTTGTCGTCGTTTCAATTGGATCAAACTGATCGCGGCTTTTCGTTTCGTTATGATGCACCCGTTGATATGCGCATGGACCCAACAAAGGGCATCAGCGCTGCCGAGTTCCTAGAGACTTCCGATGAGGAGGGGCTTTTACGCGCCGTTCGTAACTATGGCGAAGAGAAGCGCCACCGTCGTGTCGTGCAGGCAATTATCGATGCACGTGGCACAGGTAAACTTCAACGCACACATTCACTTGCAGCTCTGGTTGCGGAAGCGGTCGGCTCGGCTCCACACGGACGCAAGACGGTGAATCCAGCGACGCGCACGTTTCAAGGAATTCGCATTGAGGTGAATGATGAGTTGAAGGCAATCGAGCGTGCCCTGCCGGCTGCCTTTGAGCGTCTTGCTCCAGGTGGTGTGCTTGCTGCGATTAGCTTTCACTCGCTCGAAGACCGTATCGTAAAGCGCTTTTGCCGTAAAATGGCCGGTCGCCCTGAGCATACCAACGACACTCGCACTCAGGATGAGCGCGTCGTTCAAGCGAAAATGGTTTCAACCCGTCCGATCCTTCCCTCTGAAGAGGAAATAAAAATAAATCCACGTAGCCGTAGCGCACGAATGCGCGCGATTCATAAACTTACCAACGACTAACTCCACTACCCCATGAACAATGTATCTCAAAAGGCTCGGAGCCGTATTCTCTTTTTTGTCATCGCGATGATCGTAGTCACTGTTTGCAGCGGCTTTGCGATCGTGTGGATGCAGCAACAGATTTCTCGCACTGCAAAGCGTAGTCAAAAAGTGGAGGTGCAACTTGCCGAGACGGTTCGCAAGCTTCGCTACCTCGACGAGCGTATCGCCACCATGCATCAGCCAGTCGTGTTGCAAGGCAAGGTCTCCGGGACGCTTCGTCCATCGCTGGATACGCAAATCGTCTGGGTGCGTGAGAGTAACGTGTCCACTGGTCGCTCGTATGCAGTGGCCGAGCCATACGAAACTTCGATGGACTTGGCTTTTCTTGATCTAAACACCAAACGCTAACTGAATAACCCCATACTACTATGCATGTTACTTCTGATTATTATCGTAGCCGTGAGCATCAACCTGCGGAGGTGTTAGGGCTTGTCGAGCGTTGGAGTCGCTCTGTCCAGAATGCGAAACGCGCCCGAGATGCTAAGCCGTTGTGCCCATCGCGTAGCACGCTACGCCGCCTCGCGCGTCACTATGAAAACAGCCACGCATTAAAGCGCAGCGCTTAGAATTGATGCTATGAGTAAGGCCTTCGTATCTACTGCACGTGCAGGACTCGTATCGGCCGCAGTCGCTTTTGCGTTCTGCGTGTTGATCGGGCGCTTGTTCTACTTGCACGTGTGGGAGCAGAAGGAATTGATGAAGCATGTAGAGGGCAACCGCAAGATGGTGCAGGTGGTTGAGGCGCGTCGTGGTAACGTCGTGGATAACCGCGGGAACTTACTAGCGACGACGCGCACGACGATTGATCTTGGCGTAGATCCGCAGTCAGTGCGCGACGAGGATCGTTTGAAATTGCCAGAACTTGCGAAGTTGATCGGCAAGCCATTGGCGGATGTTGAGCAGACGATAGATACTAAGACGCGCAAAGGTTCGGTGCACGCTCAAGAAGTGAGCCTGATTAAGTGGGCATCTTTGGCAAAGGGGCTGGATGAAGATACCTACGAGGCCGTGCGTGCATTGGGAATTAAAGGTGTGTATGGAAATCGTAAATACAGCCGCACTTATCCCAGTGGTCAGCTCGCGGCGCATATTTTAGGGTATGTCAATTATGAGGAAACTCCGGTCACGGGGGTGGAGCGATTCTTCGATTACTATCTACGCGGTCAAGATGGTTGGCGCGAAACTGAACGTGATGGGCGTCGTCGCGAATTGGCACAATTCCGGTTCCGTGAAGTCGATCCGACCGATGGCTTGAATGTCGAGTTGAGCATCGATCTAATGGTGCAGCATATCGTGGAAAAGGAGATCGCCCGTCTAGCTCAGGAGTATGATCCCAAGAGCGTGAGTATCATCGTCAGTGAGCCATCGACTGGTGCGGTGTTAGCTATGGCGAACTATCCGACTTACGATCCCAACGAATTTTATGACACCAAGAAGTATCCTATCGAATCTCAACGCAACCGTGCGCTGACTGATTTGATTGAGCCTGGCTCGACCTTTAAGATTGTGCCAGCTGCCGCCGCTTTGAATGAGGGGATTGTCCAGCCCGAGGATATGTTTCAGACTGGCATGTCACGTGTTAGCTATAAGGGTCGCTCACTTAAACTCCCCGGTGATCACCATATCTATGAAACGCTTTCGATGCATGACATCGTAGTGAAATCAAGTAATCGTGGGGTGGCGCATTTGGGCCTGATGCTCGGAGAGAATCGGTTGCATGACTATGCGGCAGCATTCGGGTTTGGCGAGAAGACTGGCTTTGATTTGGGCGGCGAAGTTTCCGGCATACTGCATCCTGTTAAGAATTGGGATGGGCTGACGATCACACGTTTACCGATGGGGCATGCTGTGAGTGCGACACCGATGCAGGTCCATAGTTCGATGTCCGTGATCGCGAATAAGGGTGTGTTGATGGAGCCGTTGATTGCTAAGCGAGTCTTTGATTTTTCGGGCAATGATGTGGTGAGTTTTTCTCCAAAAGCAAAACGCCGTGTTATCTCTACTGAAGTCGCAAAGACCGTTGCTGATATGCTGGTCGATGTGGTCGGTAACGAGGGCACTGCACGCAGGGCTTCTATTGAGAATTATTCCGTCGCCGGAAAAACTGGCACGACTCAAAAGATCATTAATGGTAAATACTCACGCCAACATCACGTGGCATCTTTTAGCGGATTTTTTCCAGCCGATACACCTGCTTTGGTCATCACTGTTGTAGTGGATGATCCTCAGTCGAAGGGCGTTGGTTATGGTGGTTCCGTTGCTGCGCCAGCCTTTCGTAATATTGCGGAAGCCTGTATCGCTTATTTAGGCATTCGACCAGTCAAGTCGGACGCATCTTTCCTCGCTTTAGAACACTCTCGATATGATCGGTCTCGCCGAATTTCAAATTAGCACATTGCTTTCATCTGTTAGCTCTCGTCAAAGTTACTCTCGGAAACTCAATGTCACCCAAGTCAATAGTGATCGTCGCTTTTCGATGAATCCTAGTGTTCAGGAGCTGTTTGAAGATATCGAGCTTGTCGCTCGTAAGGGTAATGGTGAGCGTGGCGTGACATGTCTGATTACTGATAGCCGTCGCGTCGTGCCCGGTGCATTGTTCTTTGCGATTGGTGGGTTACGCACAGATGGCAATTACTACGTAGAGGAGGCTGTGGATCGCGGGGCAGTCACGATTATCACAGAGCAAGACCTCGGTTCGCATTTTCCTATTGATTTTATTCAGGTGAAAGATGTGCGTGAAACACTCGCACTCGTATCACGTCGCTTCTATGGCAATGCCGATGAGAAGCTCCGCATTGCAGGCATCACTGGCACCAATGGTAAGACGACCGTGTCGATGCTGACGCAGCATTTGATCGGAGGTCACGATTCGGTCGGATTGCTTGGCACGATTCGTTATGATTTGGGCAAGCGCACGCTGCCCTCGTTTAAGACGACTCCAGAATCAGTCGATGTGCATGCGCTTCTCAGTCAGATGGTGGACAACGGTTGTGAAGAAGCAGTCATGGAAATCAGTTCACATGGGATCGACCAGAAACGCATCCACGGACTCGATCTCGATGTCGCGGTTTTCCTGAATTTGACGCAAGACCACATCGACTATCACAAGACAATGGAGGCGTATTTTGAGGTGAAGAAAAGACTCTTTACTGGTGCGACGGGCAAAGTGCCGAAGGCTGCGGTGATTAATGTCGATTGTCCGTATGGAGCGCGTCTGCATGGAGAATTGCCAGGGGGTGTGTCTGCTGTGACTTTCGGTCTGAGTGAGCGTGCTTTGATTCGTGCTGAGAATGTGCAACTCTTCGCAGATCGCACTGAATTTGATTTGATTTGGCCAGAAGGGCAGGCAGCTGTGGTGTCACCTTTATTGGGTCGCTACAATGTGAGTAACTTACTCGCAGCACTGGCTATTGGTCGTGCGAAGGGCTACGATATTTTGGCTCTGTTGCATGAGTTGCCCAGTTTTCCTGGTGTTCCTGGTCGCATGGAGCGCATCGATGCAGGGCAGTCAGTCAATGTGCTGGTTGATTATGCACACACCGATGATGCGTTGAAGAATGCTTGTGAAATGCTGCGGGAGATTACTCCTGGTAAACTAATCGTGGTGTGTGGTTGTGGTGGTGACCGTGATCGTAGCAAACGTGCACCGATGTTGCGTGCTGCGTTGGATGGTGCGGCAACTGTATTTGCCACTTCGGATAATCCACGTTCTGAATCGATCGAGCAAATTTTCGAAGATATGCGTGCCGCTTGCACGCCGGCTTGCGCTCAGCGCGTGACGTTTATCGATGATCGCAAGCGTGCGATTTCATTGGCGTTGGATGTCGCCGGTCCGGATGACTGTGTGTTGATCGCAGGGAAGGGGCACGAAACATTTCAAGAATTCGATGGCACGGTGATTCCCTTTGATGACCGCCAGGTCGCAGGTGAACTGATCCGCCTCAAAGCACTTAACGCACGTAACTCCTGATGGATAAGGCGAGGACAGCACTGGCACGCTTCGATCCTCAACAATTGGCTGCATGGTCAAACGGTAAATGGCAAAGTGCTATATTGCCGACGACAATCTCAGGGTTTTGTTTCGATGCGCGTCAATTGAAACCAGGCGAATGCTTTGTGGCATTGAGTGGTGGTGCCCGAGATGGGCATGAGTTTGCTCTTCAAGCGGTCGCTGGTGGCGCAGGTTCGCTGTTGGTTGAACGAGCTCAGGATTTAGGAGTTCCGCAGTTGCTCGTCGAGGATTCGCTGCTTGCGATGGGGGCAATTGGTGCTGGTATTCGCAACGGTTTTATTAATCCGGTTGTCGGTATTACTGGAAGCTGTGGGAAGACTTCGACTAAGGAAATGCTGCGTGTGTTGCTAGGCGAAAGCCGCACACACGCGACCGCAGGCAACTGGAATAATCGTATCGGAGTGCCGATGACTTTGTTTGGGCTGGATGCCGAGCCGCATGATTTTGCGGTGATTGAAGCGGGGATCAATCAACCCAAAGAAATGGCCGCACTGGGTGCGATGATCGAAGCGGATCTGACCATTATTACAAATATCGCTTCCGCCCATTTGGAGTTGCTGGGGTCGCTCGAGGGAGTGGCAGCTGAGAAGTCTGAACTCGTGCTCCATTCTCGGGCGCATGCACCCATGGTGCTACCAAATTCAGTGTTTCAATATTCTGCATTTACTGCATGTGCCGAGCGAGCACTGGTGCTTGCGGTCGTGGACGAAGTTGTGTCGCCTGAGCCGAAGCGTGTGATTCGCTATCGCCTAGATGTTGCTGGGGTGGGGCAGAGCACTTTGCAGTTAAGCGACGGATCGACGGATGAGCTGTTTCAAATCGCGAGTCCGAGTGAGGGGATCTGTGTGAATGCTGCGTTGGCGATCGTTGCCGCGCGTGAGTTGGGGATCTCTAATGCTGTGATTCGTGAGCGACTTGCAGCATGGGAGCCTGCGTCGACACGCGGCCGTATTGCTACGCAGGGCGAGCAGACTTTGTATATCGATTGTTACAATGCGAATCCTGCGTCGATGCGTGATGCCATCGCCGCGTTTGGACGTTCGATGCCCGTTGAGCAAGCGCGTTGCTATGTGCTGGGTGCGATGAATGAACTTGGCTCCGATGCGATTGCACTGCATCGGAAGATCGGTCAGCAGCTACGTTTGCGTCCCGAAGATCGCGCATTCTTTGTTGGGCCAGACGTGCTCACGCAGGCATATTATGATGGAGCGATTCAGGCTGGCTCCAACCCGGCTCAGCTAACTCGGAGCACTGATGTTGAAAAAATAAAATCCGTCGTTGCCGATTTTGTTGGAGCACTCTTTCTGAAGGGCAGTCGCTCCTACGCACTCGAAACACTTTTACCGACCACCTTAGGCTAGCTTAGGTCGCCCAGTTTACTCACTTTCACTACCACTTTTTCACCACTCTTCACTATAAGGAATGCTCAGTTATCTCGCCGATTTTGAAGCCTATTTCGGGCCGCTCCGTCTCTTCCGTTACATCACGCTACGCGCCGCATTTGCCGGACTCACTGCGCTGAGCATTGGTTTTATTATGGGGCCTTGGTTGTTTGCCAAACTCCGTCAGCTCAGTGCGAGTCAGTCGCTTCGCACCAAAGATGAGGTGGGTGAGTTGGCCGAGCTGCATGCTTCAAAATCTCAAACTCCAACGATGGGGGGGCTGATGATTTGTGCTTCAGTTGTTGTGAGCTCTGTGCTGTGGGCGCGTCCGAATGTATATGTGTATACTGGGCTCGTCGTGTATCTCGGCCTGACGGTGATCGGCTTTCTCGATGACTATTTGAAAGTGGTGAAGAAGAATAGCGCCGGGCTTTCTGGTCGCTGGAAGTTGGCTGGGCAGGGATTACTGACCTGTGTGGCATTGGCAATGTTGCTGCTGTGCCCTGAGTCGGCCGACCGTATGCGTGAGCTGTGGGTGCCGTTCTACAAGGAAGTGTTGTGGTCGCAGATGTCTCTTTTCTTTATGGTGCCATTCCTGTTTCTGATTCTAGCGGGTTCGAGTAATGCGATTAATTTGACGGATGGCGTCGATGGTTTGGCGATTGGTTGCACGGTGACTGCTGCTTTGGCATTTGCGATTATGGCGTATGCTGCGGGCAATGTTGTCATCGCCGATTATTTGTTTATCAGCTACCTGCCTGGCGCAGGTGAGTTGGCGGTGGTTTGCTCGGCATTACTCGGAGCGAGTTTGGCGTTTCTCTGGTATAACTCACATCCGGCGGAAGTCTTTATGGGTGATACTGGTTCGCTCGCACTCGGTGGTCTCATTGGTATGATTGCGTTCATGGTGCATCAACCGCTGACGCTGATCATCGTTGGAGGCATCTTCGTGATGGAAGCGGGGTCTGTGATCCTGCAAGTCGGTTCATTCAAATTGCGCAAGAAGCGGATTTTTAGGATGTCACCGATTCACCACCACTTTGAGCTTAAAGGCTGGCACGAGAACAAGGTCGTGATCCGTTTTTGGATTCTATCCCTGATTTTTGCGATGGCCGGACTGGCAACCCTGAAACTCCGTTGATTTGAAAGCACTTCATTCATCTGTAAACGATATGGCAGGCGCGTATGAGCGTGTGGCAATTTTCGGGGCAGGTGTGAGTGGTCAAGCCGCTCGGCGATTGGCGGCTGCGTTGGGACTAGATGGCTGTCTGTTCGATGAAGGTGGCGCGGGCGAGGCATCCGAGTTTTTACAGGATGATCTGAGCGGGTTTGATGCGTTTATTTTTAGTCCTGGGTTTGCGCTGACGCATCCTTGGCGGATGTTGGCGGAAGGTTCCGGTCTGCCTTGTTATAGCGAACTTGGGTTTGCCGCGTTGCACTGGCGGGGGCGTTTGCTCGGTGTGACGGGCACGAATGGCAAAACCACAATCACTTCTTTGCTCTGCGATGCGTTGGAGTCTGCTGGGCAGATTGCGATGGAAGCGGGTAATATCGGCACGCCATTGAGTGATGTCGTGCTGAGCGATGCGAATCAGGCTGAGGCGATTGCGGTGTGTGAGATCAGTTCGTTTCAGGCGGAATTGCCGCTTGGTTTACAGCTCGATGGGCTGATTTGGAGCAATTTCGCCGAAGATCATTTGGATCGATACGATTCGATGACGGAGTATTTTGCAGCTAAAGCTCAATTGTTGAGCTGTTTACGGGCAGATGCACCTTCGGTGCTTGGGGCAGATGTGGTGGCATTTGATTCGCGAGTGGTGGATATTCGAAATTCGATTGTGGTGGAGGGGGATTCGGCGTTGGTTGAGGCGCTTGCGCCGCAATCGCCATTTTGCATTCAACCGCAGCGCACTAATTTCGCACTGGTGGCCGCGCTTTGTAGTGCGTTAGATTTACCTGAGGGTGCATTGGTTGACAGCGCGAATGTGTTTCAGTTGGCAGCGCATCGTTTATCGCAAGTGGCGACTTGGGGCGAGGTGTCCTTTTGGAATGACTCCAAAGCGACGAATTTCCATGCGGCATTGGCGGCATTAGATGCGTTGGATGCCCCTATTTTCTGGATAGGTGGCGGTAGTGGGAAGGGTGGCGATTTGGATGCATTTGCACAATCGGTCGCATCAAAAGTCGAGGCAGCATTCGTCTATGGTGTGAGTGCTCCGTCTTTGGCTGAGGTGTTATGCCCATTGCATGTTCGGGTGGAAGTGCATCCTGATTTCGTTGAAGCCGTCGAGGCCGCTGTCAGAGCGGCTTTAGCAAATGCGCCGTCAGTTGTTTTGCTGAGCCCAGGCTTTGCTAGTTTTGATCAATTTCCGAGTTATGCCGCCCGTGGAAAATCCTTTATTTCGACTGTTTTAAGTTTGAAGGATGCGCATCGCCCCAGTTAGTCTCTATACTACTGGTAATCGCAGTTTTATAGTATTATGAAAATTTCAAAAGTATTCGGGTGTGTCCTTTGTCTCCATCTCGGTGTTATTGCCGTTCTTATCGGTGTGCCTGGCTGTGGCACGACGCAGCCGCCGACACAAACTTACCAGCAAAATCGGACGACAACATCGTCTCAAAGCTATCAACAACCTCGCAGCACGAATTTGACGGTGTCGAAGAGCAAGGAGGGGTTGATTCCTGCGACGCGTGAGGGGGGTGCGATTGATCCTGCATTTAACGCCGGCTTTGATGCCAGTTCGGATGGTCGCTATGCGCCGAATCGTCCTGAAACAGAGTTTGTTGAATTCGACGAAGTGACTCCGCAGCTTGAGCCAATCGTCTCCGAGTCGGTTGTTCCAACCGTTGAAGTCGCTGGTTCCTCGTTTGACACATACACTGTGAAAAAGGGCGATAGCCTGTGGGCCATTTCTAAGAGCCAAAATGTTTCGCTCAACGAGTTATATGCGGCAAATGGCCTGAATAAGAATTCGGTGCTTAAAATCGGTCAGCAAATCCAGATCCCAGTCGAAGGTAGCACTGCGACTGTGAGTGCTGTGACTGCTGATGCGTATCAGCCATCCAACTATAACATGGCCACTGAAACTTACACGGTGAAGGGCGGCGACAATTTGTCTAATATCGCAGCGAAGTATAACACGTCGGTCAGTGCGATTAAGGCGTCCAATAACAAGTCATCTGATATGATTCGTGTTGGTGAGCAGCTGGTCATCCCTGTCAGCGGTTCATCTGCGAGTCGCACTTCGACTGCGCCAAAGCCAACACCTGCACCAAAGGTGTCGACTACATCAGTTGATGCGAGCGGCATCCATACCGTGAAAGCGGGTGAATATCCTGCAACGATCGCACGTCAGTATGGTATGACTGCTTCGGAGCTTCTTGCGATTAACGGTATTACCGATCCACGCAAAATTCAGATTGGGCAGAAGTTGAAAGTGAGCTCGACCGGTAGCGCTGCCAATATCGCAACCAAGACAGAGACGATCGCCGCTCCTGTAGCGCCTAAGCCTGCAGCGGTCAACGTCACTGGTCCAACAGTGACTGCTTCTAATAACGGCCCTGTTGAAATTCGAGTCGTCGAAGCTGATCCATTGGTTGAAGAGGATATCGTCGAGATTAATACAGATGCGATGTTTGAAAATGCTGTAGAGATCCCGGTCATCCGTATGGACGACCAGTAGGTCTTACAGTTGAATCGTTCAGTCTGGATATCACTATAGAATGAGCGCACGCCCTGCTTTGCGAAATTCCTTTTGGAGAATTCCGCCGGCAGGAGTCTTTATTGCGCTGATTGTCATTTCGCTGACTTTTCTTGGCTTGGTGGTGCTGTTTAGCGCCTCTCAAGCGATGCACTCCGACCCGACGGTGTTGTTGCGCAAGCAGCTCATTTGGCTGGTGGTTGCGACACTCTCTGGTGGATTCGCAATGGTGGTGAACCTCGCGGCGCTGCGTGATTATGCCTACGTTTTGGCGGGCGGTGCTGTGCTCTTGCTGATTCTGGTGCTGGTTCCTGGCATTGGTGTGACGGTGAACGGCGCGCAACGTTGGATTGATTTTGGTCCGATACGGTTACAGGTGTCTGAGATTGGTAAGTTGGGCTTGTTATTTATGATGGCGCATTATCTGGCAGCGAATCGTCGGAATTTGGATGATGCGCTGCGTGGTTATTTGGTGCCGTGCGCGATGCTCGCGGTGATTTGTGGATTGATTATTATTGAGCCAGATTTCGGCACGGCCTTTCTCTGTGGAGCGGTTGGCGGTTTGATGCTTTACCTTGCTGGGTTACGCTTGAAGTTTTTGATTCCGACTGCGCTTGCAGCGCTGACTCTGTTCTCGGTGGCAGTCTATCACGACCCCGTTCGTTTGCAGCGTATTACGTCCTTCCTCGATGTGGAGGGTAACCGTAGTGATAGTTCCTACCAGTTGTGGCAGGGTATTCTGGCTTTTGGAGCCGGTGGTGTGCAAGGCGTGGGGCTCGGCGCCGGACGTCAGCAGATGTCGTTCTTACCCGAAGCGCATACAGACTTTATTTTTGCAATCGTCGGAGAGGAGCTCGGGTTGGTGTTTACCGCCGGTGTGGTAATTTTATTTATGACGTTGTTTTTCGTCGGTGTGATGCAGTTGAAGCGCGCGCCGGATCTATATCAATATCTGTTGGTGATGGGCGCGCTGCTTTTCGTGACGCTGCAGGCCTTAATTAATATCGGCGTGGTCACAGGCTGCTTGCCGACCAAAGGGATGTCGTTGCCGTTTATTTCGTATGGCGGCTCCAATCTTGTTTTCATGTTTGTTTTGACTGGGATTATTTTAAATGGCTTCCGCTCATGGGAGCTGCCTGCGCTGCGGAGACAGCGTGAATTATGAGCCGTATATTGATCGCATGTGGAGGCACGGGCGGACATCTGGCTCCAGGGATTGCAATCGCTGAGGTGCTGCAGTCGCGCGGGCATGATTGCACCTTGCTAATCAGTCAGAAGCAGGTGGATTCTGCGTTGATCGAGAAATATTCGCACCTGAATTTTTATAAGACACCAGGGCAGGCATTTTCCGGAGGCATCACGAGATGGATCACTTCCTGTTGGAGTTTGCTCTCGGGCTATTTGTTTTCGAGTAAGTTGGTGAAACAGGAGAAGCCCGACCTGGTGTTACTCTTTGGTGGATTTCTATCTGTGGGGCTTGGGCTCGCTGCGCGTTTTGCGGGTGTGCCGGTTGCGGTGCACGAGGCCAACTGCCGCCCTGGTAAAGCGGTTCGTTTGCTCAAGTATTTGGCAACGCGTGTGTATTTACCAGATGGTGTGCGCTTGAAAGGGCTGCCCTCGAAGCGTGTGCGTTATTTGGGGTATCCGGTTCGCGGTGATGTGAAACATCGTTTGAAGGCTGAGGCCTGGCAGCGTTTGGGGATTACGGTATCGAATAAACTACTGGTGCTCATTGGCGGAAGCCAGGGAGCTGCGGCGCTCAATGATTGGGTGACGGATCATTTTGACTCACTAGCGAAGTCTGGGGTCTCGGTGTATTGTGTGACTGGGCTAGGGAAAAACTCTGCGAGTTCGATTCAAGGAGTGAGTTCCCGTGGTGAGGCGGTTTCTGCGACGTTCGTGCCATTTTCCGACCAGATGGGGGATGTGATTTCTGCGGCTGATCTTGTGATTTCGCGTGCGGGGGCTGGTTCGATTGCGGAGATTATTCGCTGCCGTGCGCCGTCGATTCTGATCCCATACCCATACGCAGCAGATGATCACCAGCAGGCGAATGCGTTGATGCATGAGCGACATGGCGCAGGTTTGGTGCTGGCGCAGGATGATTTAGGTAAGCTTATGGGCGAAGTTAAAAATCTAATTTTTAACGATTGGATGTTGAGTAAATTTAAGTCGAATCTTGAACGCCTAGATCGCTTTGATTCAGGGGCGCGGATAGCGACTGACATCGAAGACTTGTGCGCGGCGCGTGCTTTGGCTGAGTCTGACAAACAGGGGTCTGCAATATAATGCCTGCATCTGAGGAAACTTATTTATTTATTGGTGTCGGCGGCATGGGGATGGCTCCGCTGGCTGGTTGGATGGCGCGTGCTGGCTATGCAATTGTTGGATACGATGATAATTTGCAAGAGCGTGTGCGTTGCTTTCTTGATGGGGCGGGCGTCGAGCTGCGTGACTTTGTTTTTTCGGAGCAACTTGCTGGGTTTACGACGGTCGTCTATTCGAGTGCGATTCAGGCGGATCATCCATTGTTGGCAGCGGCTCGTGAGTTAGGATTGAAGACCCTGCGACGTGGTGAGATGCTTGCTGAGATTGCGGCTACGAAACGATTGATCGCAGTGGTGGGCAGTCATGGTAAGACCACGACGTCTGGAATGATTGCGCATGGCGTGCGACATTGTGGAGTCGATGCGAATTATATTCTTGGCGGGTTGTTTAACGATGAAGCGCTGCCGCCCAGCCAATACATGGACAGTGATTGGTTGATTGCAGAAGTCGATGAGAGTGATGGCACGATTGATCATTTCTCACCTGAAGTGACTGTGGTGCTCAACGTGGATTGGGATCATGCCGACCGCTACTCTAGTGGCGAAATGTTGGATGCCGCGTTTCGGCAACTCATTACACGGACGAAGGCGCAGGTGCTGCTCTCAACCGAGGGAGATTTGACCGGCCGTTTTATCGAAACCGGTGGAGCAGAATTGCTAACCTTCGGAGTGAATGGCGACTATTGCGTGCATGCTGATACGGATGGAACTCTACAGCTGAGTGGACGTTTGGCTGAGGTCCAAGTGGAGTCGCCGGCCGTGGGGCGCTTTAACCAGATCAATGGCGCTGCGGCGTTGGCGGTATTGAGTGTGTTAGCGGCTGAATTGCGGAGCGATGTGCTATCTAGTTTTGGTGGTATGGCGCGGCGACAGACCGTGTTGCATCGCGATGAGCAGCTCACGGTGCTCGAAGATTACGCGCATCATCCGACTGAAATTGCGGCGCTGTTTGAGTGCTTGCGTTCGATGGCGCCAGCGCGGCGCTTGGTTGTGGTGTTTCAGCCGCATCGCTATTCGCGCACAAAGCAATTTAAGCGTGAGTTTGCGGAGATTTTAGAGTCGGCGGATCAGCTATTTTTATTACCGGTGTATGCGGCGCATGAGTCAGTGATTGAAGGTGGCACGATTGCGGAGTTGGCGCAGGAATTTTCAGGCGAGCCGCCTGAGGTGTTAACGATGAACCCGTCAGGGCTGCAACGCTTGGTGGATACGATTGGCAGTGAGCCGAGCACCATTGCATTTGTTGGAGCGGGAGATATTGATCAGTTCGGTGGACTGTTTACATCGATGCGCCGCTGTGAGTTTGATCTGGATGCGGCATGGCGTGACTTTTTAAAGGGCCGTGTGTCGCCGAATTGCGTGTTGAAAGAGAATGAGCCGATGGCGAATAAAACGACGATGCGCATCGGTGGTGCGGCACAGTTTTATGCAGAGCCCTCGAACCTCTGTGACCTACGGGCATTGTTGCGCGCGGCAAAGCTATTTGATTTAGAGACGTTTTGCCTCGGGCGTGGTTCGAATTTGTTGGTGCCAGACGAAGGATTCCCTGGATTGGTGATTCGTTTCTCGGGCACAGAATGGCGTCGATCTGAAGCGCTTGGCGACGGTCGCATTTGGGCTGGTGCAGGTGTGCGTTTAAAAGAGGTGTGTGGTCATGCGGCCAAGGCTGGTCTTGCGGGATTTGAATTTCTCGAAGGCATTCCCGGCGCGATTGGGGGCGCCTTGCGGATGAATGCCGGTGCGATGGGGAATTGGATGTTCGATGTGGTCGAGCGTGTGCAGTTTCTTGATGAGGCTGGGCAGTTACAGGATTTGCCAAAAGATGCGTTTCACTTCGGTTACCGAAAGGTAGAGGAGATCAGCCGTGGCATCGCACTGGGTGCGATTTTGAAGAGCCTCGAAGCTGAGGATGAGGCATCCATCCGTGAGCGGATGGATAGCTATTCGAGTTCGCGCAAAGCATCGCAGCCGAGAGACCCGAGCGCTGGGTGTATCTTTAAAAATCCAGAAGGTAATTTTGCAGGCAAACTCATCGATACGTATGGTGTGAAAGGTATGCGTGTCGGTGCGGCTGAGGTATCGGATGTGCATGGCAACTTTATCGTAAATCGTGGCGGAGCCACTGCGACCGATGTGATCGAACTGGTGCGGAAGGTGCGCGCGGCGATCCATGCGAAGTCGGGCTACATACTGGAGCCAGAAGTTTTATTGCTCGGGCAGGCATGGGATGATGTGCTTGGTGATGTGGAATCTTTAAAGGGAGGAACGAACTGTGGCTAATCCAGAATCAATCGTGGTATTATATGGTGGCGTGGGCTCTGAACGAGATGTCTCGCTGGTCAGTGGTGAGGCAATTGCGAAGGCCTTGTCCGCGAATTTTGAAGTGGAGCTGTTACGTCTTGATGCGGAGGCATTGCCCGAGTCGATTGATGGGAGTCGCTCAATTGTGTTCCCAGCATTGCATGGTGCGTTCGGTGAAGACGGACGTTTACAGGCCTTGCTCGAAGCGGCTGGGGTCGAGTATTGTGGTAGCGATGCTGCGGCGAGTCGCTTGTGTATGGCAAAGGATTTGACCAAGACGATTGCGCGGGACTTGGGTATTGATGTGCCAGAAGCGATGGTATTTGACGGGGCGAATGCACCGTTGGCGGATGCGGTGATTGGGGTGCTGGGCACCTCTTTGGTGATCAAGCCGACGGATCAAGGTAGTAGTGTGGGATTATATTTTACCGAGCATCGTTCGGCGCTGGGTGTGACGCTCTCAAAAATCCACGAAGGTAATTGGTTGATAGAGCAACGTATCCGTGGGCGTGAGTTGACGGTGGGCGTGCTGAAGGGAGCCGCGATGGGCGTGGTCGAGATCGTGAGTGCCAGTGGGGTGTATGATTATGAGGCGAAATATACGCCTGGCTCTACGGAGTATCGCTACCCCGCAGAGCTACAACCAGAGGTAGAGGCGCGGATCAAGGCCGATGCCGAAGCATTGTTCAATGCCTGTGGGTGTCGCGATTTTGCACGGATTGATTTTCTGCTGGATGGTGCGAAGTCATATTTTTTAGAGATCAATACTTTACCAGGATTGACCGCGACGAGTTTACTGCCGAAAAGTGCTTCGTGTGTGGGCTTGGATTTCGAGTCGTTGGGGCGTGATTTGGTGACTCCTGCGATGGCACGCTTTGCCGCCTGCGAAACGAAGGGACATCCGGGATGATTGGTAGTGGTAAACAAAAGGGCGGGACGTCTGCAGATGGTGAGCAGAGTTGGCGAAAGCTGGCTGGGCCGAGTCGTCGACGTGTGAATTCGCCTCCAGCGCGCAGGAGGCGGCGCATGCGTTGGATTAAATTTTTTGTTGGTTTAATCGTGTTGATTGCCGTGGGCAGTGGGCTCACTTGGTCTATTATGGCGTTTAAGCAGCACGAACAAACCCTGCCGATCACGCCGTCCTCGAAGCCGATTGAGCGCATTATTTTCGATACCGATGGCGTGTTGCCTGATATTTGGCTGAGCAAGACGATCAAGTTGCGGCCAGGTATGTCGATGATGGAGGCGGATATTTACGAGCTGAAGAAGACATTGGAGTCGGATGCTCAAGTGAAGTCTGCCTCGGTCGAGCGCGTCTTTCCGAGTGATTTACGTATTCGAGTGCAAGAGCGTCTACCAGCGTTGCGTTTGGCGATTGCTGGGCCAGATGGTAAGCCACGTCTTCGGCTCGTGGCACGTGATGGTGCGGTGTATGACGGCTTGGGCTATCCGACGGCGACGCTCGGGAATTTGCCCTATGTGCAACCGTATCAACATGTAGATGGCAGCTTTTCACCGATGCGTGGAATTGAGTCGGTGGCAGACTTGCTGGATTTGGCACGACGCACGCAGCCGAAATTCTTTCGAACGTGGCAGGTCGTATCGCTGGAGCACTATTCGGGGGATGTGGACTTGCCAGGACAGGTGATCGAAGTGCGTTCGACGTTGGTGCCGCGAATTATCTTCAGTGCATCCGCAGATTACGGCCGTCAGTTGGATCGTTTGGCCTATATTTTGGAATATGTCAGCAGTCAGGGAAATCAATCGCTCGAACGGATCGATCTTTCTTTACGTGGTTCTGCTGCGGTGCAATTTAGCAGTGGTCGCATCGGCGCATTTTAGAAAGGAGATCGAATATAGAATCTAGTAGTTAGAATATTACCCCAAAAGAAGGTGGCGTCTTAGTGATGTTGTCATTGAACTTTCGAAGTTCATGCGAGCTCCAGTGTCACTTTTTTCTTCTTACTTCTAACTCCAAACTTCTTTATTCTTTTTTACTATGAGTCTAACCAGAGTGGTCGCTGCTGTTGAAATTGGAACGTCTAAGGTGACGGTTCTTCTTGGCGAAATCGAAGGAGACTCAGGGCTCAATATTATCGGGCATAGCTCGTGCTTTTCGAAAGGGGTGAAGAAGGGCGTGATCGTGGATTTGAAAGCGGCGAGCGATTGTGTGCATGCCGCGATTATGACGGCGGAGCAAAATGCGAAGACGCGCGTCGATGAAGTATATTTAGCGCAGACTGGAAGTCATTTACGCGGTAATTTTAATGTGGGCACGACGAATGTCGGCTCCTCGGATTCGATTATTCGTCCTTCGGATATCGAGCAGGCGAAGGAAGATGCGAAGCGTCGTAAGTTGACCGAGGTCAGAACTTATATTCATCATATTCAGAATCCATTTTCGATTGATGGTCAACAAGTGGAGAACCCGCTTTCGAAAGAAGGTTCGCGCCTGCAAGTCGGTTATTGGTCGGTGCATGGCGATAGCCAGATCGTGAGCGATAGCCTTCGTGTGATTCGTGGGATTGATCTCGATGTGAGTGATATGATCATATCGAGCATCGCTTCGGGGGCAGTGCTACTGGAAGAGTCGGAGAAGGATAATGGTGCCTTGGTGATTGATATTGGTGGAGGCACTACGGATTTTGTGCTCTATCGTAAAGGTTACATCGTCCTAACAGGCGTGGTGCCTGTCGGCGGTGATCATATTACCAATGATCTGAGCATCGGCTTACGTGTCGGCCGTAAAAGTGCCGAAGAGTCGAAACTACGAAACGGTCGCGCCTATTATAAGAGTGAAGACCGCGACGAGAAGGTGTGGCTCTATGGTGATATGACGATCGGAGATCGTGAATATCCTCTGGCGGCGATTACTAAGATTATTGAGGCGCGCGTATCTGAGATTTTTGATATCATTAAGGATCAGTTGATTGATGCGGAATTACTCGTGCCTGAGGATATTGCCTCGGGAATCGTATTGACGGGCGGAACTTCGCGTCTCGAAGGTATTGACGAGGTCGCGCAGCGAAGTCTCAGATTGCCGGCGCGTCAGTCTGAGGGGCCGCAAGATGTTTCACCAGAGCTCCGTGTGCCAGAATATAGCACGGCGCTTGGACTCTTACATTATGCATTGACTGGTCAGGAAGATGCGCAGCAAAACTCGAAGCCGACGGGGCTCTTTCGTCGACTTGGTAGCATTTTAAATTTTTAATTAATTGAGACCTCATTGAGCCACGAACTAGACAGTTTAAGTAGTCACGCTACGCCGCGCGCGGATCCGAAGATTAAGATCATCGGTGTCGGGGGGGCGGGCACCAATGCCGTCGGTGCGTTGAACCTTGAGGGGTTTGACAGTGTGCAACTAGCGGCTATCAACACCGATGCGCAGGCGCTTGCGAGTTCTTCAATTACAGAGAAGTTAATGATCGGGCGCAGCGTGACGCGTGGGCTCGGAGCGGGGGGTGAGGTCGATATTGGCCGAGCTGCCGCAGAATCGGATCGCGATGCGATTGCCGCTCTAATCGGTGATCTGGATTTGATCATCATGGTGGTTGGATTTGGCGGCGGCACTGGTAGTGCTGCGGCACCGATTGTCGCTGAAGTCGCCGCGAAGACGGATGCGCTCGTGTTAGCGTTTGTGACTTTGCCTTTTAGTTTTGAAGGGCAACGCCGTAAGAGCATCGCAGATGAAGGTTTGGGCGAGTTGCGCAAGTTAGTGCACGGGGTCATTCCGTTGCCCAATGATGTGCTGCTGCAAGAAGGAGAGGAGGACACGAGTGTGCTCAATGCATTTGCGATTACCGATCGTTGGATCGGCCGCGGGGTGAACTCGCTCTGCGCGATGTTGTTGAAGACTGGTATCGTTAATTTGGATCTCGGTTCGCTGCGTTCCGTATTTCAGGGGCAGGGTGGTAAGACGGTTTTTGGCACGGGGGTCGCTACTGGCGGTGACTATGTGAAGGACGCCCTGGATGATCTATTCATCTGCCCGTTGCTGCACTTGGGAGATCGGCCGACGCAGCTGGATCGAATTTTGGTGAATGTCATTGGTGGTGCCGATCTACCGATTTCACGGGTCAACGATATTGTATCGCAGGTGTCGAAGCGTTTTGGATCGCGTGAAGATATCGTCTTTGGCGCGGTGTTGGATCAGTCGCGCTGCGAGAGTTTGGAGATCTGCGTGCTCGGCAAGGCCGAGATGGAGCGTCGCCAAGTGCCTGTGCAACAGGTTAAACCAGTTGAAGTCGTTACATCGCCTTCAGAGGTGATGGAAGGATTGGGGCTCCAGTCGGAGATCTCTCAGGATGACCTGCCATTGCAGCCAGTGCATGAGACTAAGCTCGGGCGTAAGAAGAAGCTGGTGAACGATGATCAGGATGAGTTTACCTTTAACGAAGTCGATGCGCAGCGTGGTTATTTCGAAAAGACCGACCGCAACGATTATAAGGATGAAGATCTCGACGTGCCGACGTATCTGCGCCGCGGGATTAAGATTAAGCTGAAGGTGTAAGTTCGTTGAGGAATCGATGGGACGCAAATTTTCAATTACATGAAGCGTCTCACGCTTCTATTTCTTCCTGTTTACTTGGTATTGTCGGGGTGCACGACTTTCGACCCAACTCCACGGGTGTTGCTTGACTCTTCGATTGTTCAGAAGACTCAAGTTTTCGAGGAGTTTGTGAGTGGATATGTGAAGAGGATACAAGTGGGTGACTATCATTCATCTTCAGGTGATGAGATCGCAATACTCGGTCAGTGTGATGTGTGGTTGCTGGCTGCGTCAAATTACGAACTGTTGCAGCACTTCGCTACGGGTGGTGGATTGTCGCCGCAATTAATTGATGTGCAGGGTGATGGTGAACTGTCTGTGATGCGAGGCGGCGGCGGTTTTGGAGGTGTGGGGCTGTTGACCCTTGAGGGGGAATCGCACTGGGGGTTTCGACCGAATTCAAACTTGGCGCCTCAAAAGATGATTGCTGCTGATTTGAATGCGGATGGAGCACTCGAGTTTTACGTGTTAGATTGGGATGCCCTGTATCAGCTGGATTCTAAAGGAAATGTAACTTGGAAGGTCGTTGGGCACGAGTATCGAGACATCGGTCTGGTGCTAGAGGATCAGCTGATGTGCTTGAAAGAAGGTGGAGTTCTTGAACGCTACGATTTTAATGGCGAAGTGCTGAGTCGATTGGAATTGCCAGTTGAACCCTACCATTTTGATACGGTTCAATGGCCGGATGACTTCAGTTTTTTGGTCGGGTATTTTGGCCGATGCGTTTTGATCATCGATTCGAATGGAGAAGTTGTGTTCGAGGGCCCATTGGATGGATTTCCTTTGTATCATCCCCCGCAAGCTCTCTCGGTTCGATTTATCGAGGGTGAGCCTCCATATCTGGTAGTGTTAGCGCACTCGCGTTCATCTGTTGGCAGGACACTTCTGGCGATTTTTACGCCATCAGGTGAAATGTTGTATCAGGAAATACTGGGAGGGACGCGTGGCATGTGTGTAAATGTTAATGCTGCCACTGGTGGTGAGGTGTTGCTTGTTGGTGATGGAACCACGGGCGTGTTGGAGTATCAACTGAACTCCAGGTCGACACGTAATTAAAGATCAGTGGATTGTGATTTTGGCAATCTTGCCGTCCGGTCACTGCGGTGCCTGCTTGATCTCGAGGACGTCGGCGTTCCCTGGAATCTTGCCTTCGGGACTTGATGCCGCGTCATTTCGTGGCAAGTTGCACGGATGCGTTGTCTAATATATAGCATTTTATTGCCACTCTTTGCGGTGGGTTCACTTGCGGCGGAGTCGTTTTCGGTGCAGGGTCGTGTCTTGGAGGTCTTGCCGGAGGCGAAGGCTTTACGGGTTGAGCTCACGGAGTCTGCGAGTTCCGACCTGTCTGCTGGGCAGACTGTGGACTTTCGTGTGGGGCCGGGTGATCTAGAGATCGGCTATGCGGAGCGTTTGATTCGAGCGGAGGCGGTGGATTATAGCGGCGTTTGGCATTTGGAGCGCATCTTTCCTGTAGATGGCATCGGCGCGAAGGCAATGGTCGATGTCAATAAGCAGTTGCATGACGCGACCGCGACGATGAGTCGGCGTAAATATGTGAGGCAGGGTGATTACATTCCCAATTTCGCGATGATCGATCAGCATGGAGACTTTCTGCAAATCCGTGAGATGCGCGGTAAGGCCTTTGTGCTAAACTTTATTTTCACGCGTTGCCGTGCTGCGACGATGTGCCCGGCATCGACCACACGCATGTCGGAGCTGCAGGAGATTGCGCGTGAGGATGGCATGGAGAATTTACATTTTGTGACGATTACCTTTGATCCGGAATATGATTCGCCTGGTATCCTTCGTCAATATGCGCAGAGCTATCAATTAGAGAATGACAACTTTCATCTACTCACTGCGACACAAGAGCTTGTGGATGATTTACTCCGTCAATTTGGGATTTTGACGATGGAGGAAGACGGCACGATCAATCACACCATGGCGACTTTGCTGGTTGACGCGAATGGTCGTGTGGCGTTTCGCAAGGAAGGTTCGAAGTGGACGACTGAAGAATTCATTGAAGCGGCCAAGCAATTGTAGACTTTTATCTGCACAACCGTATTGCACCCATTGATATGACCGCCGTGGCTCAGAATCACCCCGTAAACTCCAAGCGTATTTCGCTGGTGAGTATCTCGGTGCTTACCGTGCTGTTTGTCGCGGCATATTTTGCATTACGCGCATTGCCAGATGCGCAATGCGGATTCTTGCACTATGAGGAGATCGTCAATGCCGATGGTTCGGTAGAGTTTTGCGCGACCAATCATGCCGGATTTTTGGATCTGACACGTCTCAAATATCCCGTCGAAATGGGGGTGTTTTTGGCTGATGAACCGAAGCCTGGTGTCGCGCAGGAAGTGACGCTAGAGTTGCTGACATCGGGTGGCACGCCGATTGCGCCGCATCAACTGGCCATGACGCATACGAAGAAGATGCATGTCATGGTGGTGGATCCTTCGTTGCGTGATTATCATCACGTGCATCCGCAGGCAGATGGATTGAATGGGCAATATACCTTTGAGTTTACTCCAGAGCTCGCAGGCACGTATCAGGTATTCACCGAGATCGTGCCGTTGCGCACACGCCGTCAGATTATCGGCACAGGTGTGATTGAGGTGGCTGGCATTGCTTCGGCAATGGAGTTTGATCGCAATACACAGAGTGTGGTGGATGGCATACGTTTTGATATCGGAGAGGTGCCTGAGCGGCTACGCACGGGCACGGACTATCGCTTCGACCTGACTGTGACTACGGAGGGTGGCGATGCCGTCGATCTGCAGGATATTATGGGTGCAAAGGGGCATATGGTGGCCTTCGATGCAGCGCGCAAGGGCTTTGCTCATATGCATCCGATTGACAGTGTGGTCTCAGCTCGCTCCCTGGAAGTGGAGCAGGGCTTGGCATTTTTGTTTAATGTGCCGAACCCTGGCTGGTATCGCGTCTTTGCTCAAATACAGGTGGAAGGCCGTGAGGTATTTGGTCATTTCGACTTGGAGGTCGAGTAGGGGGAGAATCGCTTCGCTCGAACACTCAAGGTCCGACGCTAAACGTTTAAAGTTTAATGTTGTGCGTTCATTCCATCAGTCATCGTGAATAAATCGGCTTGAAGCGCACGTCGTGTCGCGCATTTTGAGGACAATGTCTTCTCCTCGATTTATTAGTTTCCGGTCATTACAGCTGAGCGCGCTCTTGTTACTCAGTGGTGTGACTGTATTGGGGCAGGGCTTCACTGCGAAAATTCCGGATACAAGTGAGTCGCCCTTAGAGCGAGCGAAACGAGCTCGGGAAGAACTTGCACTGCGCTTGCAGGATGAAGCGAATGGGGTCGGTCTGGAGACCTTGGAAGAGAAGGTTGCGCGACTGAAACGTGAGCTGGCAGCTGCGGAAGCAGAGTTGGCAGCACGTGATGCGATTGAGCCGATGCCTACTGCTAGCGAGATTGAGTCGGGGGCGCTGGTGGTGATTTCATCGGATCAGTCAGAGGGTTCTGGGTTTATCGCGGAAATGCGTGGGCGCACTTTCCTCATTACAAATATTCATGTGTTAGGCGCGGCGCGAGGTGCATTGATTCGAACATTGGACGGTGAGGTGATAACATTGCCGTCATATGGTTTCATTAGCCAGAAGCGTGACATTGCGCTCGTTCCGATCGAGTGGGAAGGACCGACGCTGCCGCTCTCACAGTCCTTGAGTTTTGACGAAGTTGGCATTGGGCAAGCAGTTACGGTGGTTGGCAACTCAGACGGCGCGGGGGTGGGCTCGCGTTTGACGGGGGAAGTCACTGGTGTTGGCCCCGATGAGCTCCAAGTGTCCGCTAAGTTTGTTCCTGGGAATAGCGGCAGTCCCATTATGCATGATGAGTTGGGCAAGGTCGTCGCGATTGCATCACGCCTGAAGGATTTTAGCGTGAAGTCAAAGTGGACTGAAGATTCCGAGCAGGCTGATATTCGTCGATTTGGTTATCGGCTAGATGGCGAAATTGAGTGGGGGCAGATCGCGTTGAATGATTTATATCAGCAGTCTGAATTGTATCATCGCTATGAAGATCGCACCAAAGTGATGTGGCATATCAGCTATATGTTACAGTATGAGGATAAGCTGATGACTGGTTACGGGAGTCATGATTCGTTGGGCTATTTATTTAAAAATTTTGACCGAGATTTTCAGTGGCAACGAGGCACGAACTCTTCGCACAATCAGCGCATGCTAAAGCGTTTCGTGACTAGCCTGCTGATGGAGCTTCAAAGTGACCGCCAAAGCACTGCGGACGCATTGCAGGTCGATTTCTACAGGCGCCGTTACTACTCGATTGACGATGTGCGTGATGAAGCCATCCGTGCGTTGACGCGTTTTCAAGATTCACGCCTAGCATTATAGCTGTTCTTAGTTCCCGCTTTTTAGCTTAAGCAGTGTGATGCCAATCAGTAGTGCTCCGATACAGATCGCTTTGATGCGGACGTTCTTTTCGCCATGTAGGTAAATGCCGCCCAGGAATGTGACGACCACCGAGGTGCGGCGCACCGGAGAGATGACTGAAATGAGCGCATCATCCTGGGTGATGGCCGTGAAGTAGAGGAAGTCGGCTATCAATAGGCAGCAACCGATTAATGGAATCGTCCACCGCCACTGAAAGGTGCCGCGCTTCCATGCGCCTTTGAGCCAGAGCAGGTAAAAGGGAGCCATCGCTGGCACCAAATAGATGGAGAACCATGCCTGCACATCGGCGGGGCGTAGTCCGACGGTTTGTAGTAGATATTTGTCATAGATCGCACTGCAAGCGCCTACGAGCGTGGCGATGATCATGTAACCGACCCACTTGTCGCGGTGGAAGTGAATGCCTTCTTTTTTGCCGACAAATGAGAAGGCGTAGAAAGATGCCAATACGATAGCGATACCGATCCATTGCCAGCTATTGGGGCTTTCACCCATCAGGCAGGTTGCGAGTAGGATCGTCCAAAGCGGGCTGGTGGCGCGGATCGGTCCCGCGATCGAAAGCGGAAGGTGCTTGAGCGCGAAGTAGCCAAATATCCAAGAACCTGCTACCAACGCGGATTTGAAAAACAAGAGGCCATGCGCGTGCAAGCCAATCGGAGTGATCAAGAAATCAGCGGCGGGGTAAGACTCGGGCGACCAGTGCGACCAGATGATGAAGGGCAGCCAAACGCAGGCGCTGGTAACGATGCCGAAGAAGAGCACGGGGAATACCGCGTTTTCACGGAGCGCATGCTTCTTGGCCAGGTCGTAGAAACCAAGAAAGAGCGCTGATAATATGCTGAGTATAATCCAAGACATGTGTTATTCTTAAAAGAGTCGTTAGAAGTCGTAAGAAAGGAGTTAGAATCTGAGTATCAATTCTGTGTGGTTCGCTAGATTAGAGACCACTTGCGAAACTCTATGCGCACCATTACGAAAGACTAACTCCTGACTCCTAACTTCTAACTCCTAAATATAGTGTGGCACGCTAGCAGGTCATCGCCGTATGGAAATAACCGATTGCTCCGCCGTGCATTCTATTAAAGCTAGCAAAATGACACCCAATCAGAAAACAGTGCTCGTTGTGGCGGCTTTGGTTGCCTTATGCATCGCGTCCCTCTTTTGGAATGTCGATTGGGATGCGCGTGCGATTGATAAACAACTCAATGAGCTGGCGGATTTGGTCGAAAAGTCAGAACCAGAATCGGCGTTCGAGGCGTTGGGGCGTAGTCGCCGAGTCGCCGACTTGTTTACAGATTCGTGCGAGATCGAGTATTTGCCGCAGCGCTCGAGTCTGTCTGGGGCAGATTCCATCAGTGCTGCCTTTTTGAGTGTGCGAAATGCAATTGAGACTGCGTCTGTGGGCTTGAGCCAGCATACCATTGCGGTGGATGCCGATGCCGCGCGCGCGGAGTCTTCCGTTCGGGCTAGCGCTAAAGTTGCGACGCGTGGTGGTGATGACTGGCGCGATCGTTTGAACTACCGTATTGTCTGGGAAAAGGTAGAGGGGGAGTGGTTGATTCGGCAAATCTGGATCAAAGACGATCGATAGTGCGGGTGTAAGTTTTTGTTGCGCTTTGGGCGGCAATTTTAAATATCTGCTATTAAGTATTTCATCTACTACCCATTATGAGCAAAAGTTTTTTAAGTTCTGAAGGCGGCATTGGCCGTGTTAAATTCATTCTGAGCCTTGTCGTGCTGATCGCGTTGACTGCCGGTATTGGCTACGGTGCGGATTATTTTTTCACGCATCCGGAGTATTTCCACCATGGGACCTTTGGCACTTTGGGGATTTTCTGCGCGATCATTGGCGCATTGATCTGCTCGATGATCGGGTTGATGCAGTTACTCAAGCGTCTGCGTGATATGGGCAAGGGCGCATACATGACGCTTTGGATGTTGGTTCCAGGAGTGAACGTCTTGTTCTTGCTCTACGCGTGTGTGGCTCCGTCGAAGACTGCATAGTCTGATATTTATACTTACTTAAAAAGGCCTCGCTGTATATTGCAGTGAGGCCTTTTTTATGGCTCATCGTCAAAGAAAGGCGAAGGTCGTGCGATGAAGTAGAAATATCGTAGCGCACTCGCGCTAGCGAGGTCGACTGCTCAATATCCCGCTCCGAAAAGTGACACGACTAGCGTCGCATCGCTATGGTCGGTTTTTTATCAGAGAAATCGTAGCGACCTCGCGCTAGCGAGGTCTATCACTCTCTTTACGTGCACTTCTGCAATCTTCGCCTGAAAGTGACAGTGAGGCCTTTTTTCTTTGTTGGAAGTTGCTTCTGTTTGCCTTCTTTATACTTTGGTTAGTCTATTTAATTCACCCCTATTCAGCGTATGCCTAAAAAGAAGAAAAAGCCTGTTTCTGTCTCGAAAACGTCAACACCTGAGAAGCTCTCAAATAAATTCTATGAGGAGGAAATTGAGCGGTTGCAGACAGAATTAGTTCATTTACAGCATTGGGTGGTTGAGCAAGGACTACGAATTGTTGTGGTGTTTGAAGGACGTGATGCTGCCGGTAAGGGGGGCGTGATCAAACGGATTAGTGAACGTGTCAGTCCGCGTATTTTTCGCACCGTGGCGCTGCCAGCTCCGAGTGAGCGGGAAAAGACGCAGCTGTATTTTCAGCGTTATATCGCACATATGCCTGCTGCTGGTGAGGTCGTTTTGTTTGATCGTAGTTGGTATAACCGTGCGGGGGTCGAGAAAGTAATGGGGTTTTGCACCAAGAAGCAGCATGCTGATTTTTTGAAGATCTGCCCGAACTTTGAACGATGGATCACTGATCAAGGCATCGTGCTGGTGAAGTATTGGTTGGATGTTAACAATGAGGAGCAGGAGAAACGCTTCCTGAAACGGGTGCATGACCCAAAGCGCCGTTGGAAGTTAAGTCCGATGGACTTGGAATCGCGTGGTCGCTGGTATGACTATTCGAAGGCGCGCGACGAAATGCTGGAAGCGACGGATACCGAATGGGCACCATGGAATTTAGTCGATTCCAATGATAAGAAGCGAGCGCGCTTAAATTGTATTTCGCATTTATTGGATCAGATTCCGTATGAGACGATGAAAGAGGAACTGATCAAGTTGCCGAAGCGTTCAAAGAAGGGCGCTTATGACACTGCGGCGTCGGTGGCCGATCGTAATTGGATTCCTGAAAAGTATTAGGATATGGGTATTATGATGCGTTCCTTAAAGCAGCAACGCAGTCGATTGATTCTGCTGTGTTGTTTGGCTTTTTGTTGTGTGGCTGCCGCTTTTGGTGCGCCTGAGTCTGCGGTTGAGGTGATCGAGGAGCTTGAAGTCGTCGAAGTTGACATCGCTTGGAGCACGGTATGGATGCAGCTCTTTGGTGGGCTTGCGCTGTTTCTGCTCGGGATGGATATTATGTCGGATGCCATTAAAGCGGTGGCGGGCGACGGCCTGAAACTGTTCCTAGAGAAGATGACGGGTAACCGGTTTTCCGGTGCGTTTTCGGGTGCCTTGATCACTGGTATCTTGAATTCATCGTCGGTGACGACGGTATTGGTGGTCGGTTTTATTAGTGCGGGGCTCATGTCGTTGACGCAGGCGGTGAGCATTATCATGGGCGCGAATGTGGGGAGCACGTTCGCAGCTCAAATCATTGCCTTCAATGTGACGCAGTATGCCTTGCTGCCTGTGGCGCTTGGATTTCTCGTGCGCTTTATTGCAAAGGGGGATCGTGCGCGCAATTACGGTGACACGGTGATGGGCTTAGGGCTGATCTTTTTTGGTATGGGGCTGATGGGGGCGGCAATGACTCCGTTACGTGACTATCAACCGTTTCTGGATTTGATGGTTCAGATGAATAATCCCGTGATGGGCATCTTGGTCGGCGCCGTGTTCACTGCGCTGATTCAGTCATCGGCTGCGACGACGGGTATTGCGATTGCTCTGGCGAGTGGTGGGTCGATTACGCTAGAGGCGGGAGTTGCCTTAGCTCTGGGGGCGAATATCGGCACGTGCGTGACGGCGATTTTGGCTGCGCTCGGCAAGTCGCGCCCTGCGGTGCGTGCCGCAGTCGCGCATGTATTGATTAATGTGATCGGTGTCGCAGCGTGGGCGTTCTTTATTCCTCAGCTGTGTGATTTGATTCGAGCGATTTCGCCGGCGGCGGAATCGTTGACCGGGGCAGAGCGTCTGAGTGTTGAAGTGCCACGGCAGATTGCGAACGCACATACGTTTTTTAACGTGGCGAATACAATGGTGTTGATCTGGTTCACTGGATTGTTGGCGAAGTTATGTGAGAAGATCGTGCCGGATCGTCCTGAAGTGGTTAAGGCAGTGATTCAGCCGAAGTATTTGGATCGTGAATTACTGGAGGCACCCAGCTTAGCGCTACAACGGGTGCAGTTGGAGATCGGACACGTCGGCTCGATCATAGACTCGATGTTTGCCGCCTTTAAGCAAGCAGGTTGGGAGGCCGAGGCTGAGCAGCTCAATGTCATTGCTCGACAGGAAGAAGATATCGAGGTTTTGACGGAGCACATTTTGAAGTATCTAGCTTCGATGCCCAAAGAGGCGATGAGCCAGAAGGATGGTCAGCAATTGTTGCTGTTGATGACGGCGAGTAATTATCTGCGCAGCCTGAGTGGTATGTTGAAGTCCGAGTTGGTGGATGTGGTCAATCAAGCGCGCACGGAGCGTGTGGTGCCGAGTCAGGCGATGCGGGCGTTAATGTCGACGGTGTATCGGACTGTCTGGGAAGCGACGAACTTATGTGCCGATGCCATTGCAAAGGATGATCCGGAACTTGCGCGTCAAGTGTTAGAGCGTTCGGGAGTCGTGAAGCAGACCATTGATCAAGCGCTTGAGTATCAGGCCGAGCGACTCTCGTTGAGTGACCCGAATCGCTTAGTGATTTTTCGTGTCGAGATGGAATTTATCGACAATATGAAACGTATCTACAATCAGGCGAAGCGTGTCTCTAAGCATCAGCTGAAACTGGTGAAGGAGCAATTCGAGAGCTCGTAGCGATTGGTCGTTTATTGCTTACGCTCTTCATGATTTGTGGAAACTGCTTTCCGTGCATTTCTCTCTCTCTTTGAGGTAGGGGCTTTGCTTTGCGAAGACCGCTCAAAGGCCACAGGCCGCGAAGTTTTCCAATGTTTCGTGCCTACGCGGTTCGCGCCATTCGACAAGCTCATGGTCAGGAGACAAGCACGACCCCTGCTAAGTTCCTGAACCATTGAGAATCACAAATTATGATGCGTGAAGGGTCTATTGCGTGTTGACCCAGCGCTCGATGGTGAAGTCGGCGTTTTTTTCGATCACTTCGGCGAGTTCAAAGTAGTCTTCGAATTCAGGGAAGGCTGCGTCACCCTCAACGGTGCGATGCACGCGCGTGAGGTAGAGTTCGCTGCAGCGGGGGAGCATCTGCTTGTAGATTTCACCACCGCCAGCAATCCAGATCGTTTTGTCGGTTTCGAGATGATCCAACATCTCAAGGTCTGTGAAACTATGCACGCCTGGGATCTCGCGTGGAGTGCGACTCAGCACGAATGTCTCGCGCCCCGGCAACGGACGTCCGATCGATTCGTAAGTCTTGCGTCCCATCACGAGGATCGCCGCCATCGTGGTCTTTTTAAACCATTTAAAATCTTCCGGTAGGTGCCAAGGAATGTCGCCTTGATTGCCAATGATTCGGTTTTCCGCCATCGCGGCGATCGCTTTAAAAGATTTCATGTGGGTAGCTGGATTTATTTAAGCACTATCACTGTCACTCATGTTCACTCGCACTAGCCGAAGGCTACACAGCAATCGGTGCCTTGATGGTTGGGTGCGGGTCGTAGTTGACCAACTCAAAGTCGTCGATGGTGAAGCCATCGATAGCCATCACGTCGGGGTTGAGTTTCATCTGCGGCAGCGGGCGCGGTTCGCGGGAGAGTTGTAGCTTGGCTTGCTCAACGTGGTTGGCATAGAGGTGTAGATCGCCGAAAGTGTGGACGAATTCCTTGGCTTTGAGCCCGCACACTTGGGCGATCATTTGAGTGAGTAGTGCGTAGGATGCGATGTTGAATGGCACGCCTAGGAAAATGTCGGCGCTACGTTGATAAAGTTGGCAACTGAGCTCGCCGTTGCAGACGTAGAATTGGAAGAGCGCATGGCAGGGAGGGAGCGCCATGTGTTTGATTTCGCCTGGGTTCCACGCGCACACCATGTGACGGCGGCTGTCTGGATTGTTTTTAATCGAGTCGATGACTTCTGCGATCTGATTGGTGCTGCTGCCATCGCTGGCGCGCCAATCTGTCCATTGTGCACCATATACGCGGCCGAGGTCGCCGTTTTCGTCTGCCCATTCATCCCAGATGCGGACTTTATTATCCTTCAAATATTTGATGTTGGTGTCGCCTTTTAAAAACCAGAGTAGCTCATGGATGATCGAGCGCAGGTGGAGTTTCTTCGTAGTGAGCAGGGGGAAGTCTGGCTCTAGTGAGAAGCGCGCTTGTGCGCCAAAAATAGAGTAGGTGCCAGTGCCGGTGCGGTCGTCACGATACGTGCCGGTTTCGAGGACAGTGCGAAGGAGATCCAGATAGTTTTTCATGTAAATAAAGTGGCGCTAGAGTTTGCTGGTGAGGAAGTGGTGTCAATTAAGCTCTAGGGGTAATTTGCCTGCTAGCCGCGGATGACGATTTCGCGGACATCTTTACAATGGGGGAGTGCTTGAATTTTCTTTAAGACGGCACGTTTGCGGAATTGAAGTTCTGAACGCAGCGTTTGGTTGGTGACGGATACGATGAGAGTGCGTCCGTCTTTGATGCGCACGGGATTGCAGCGGCCTGCGAGATTGCCGAAAATTTCGCCCCAATGCTCGACGAGTGTGCGCTCGGCGCTGGGTTGCTCTAGTTTGTATTTCTCTGTGAGCAGGACGAGTATGTTGTCGAGCTGGACTGGCGGTCGTTTCGAAGAGTAGGTCGCCGTGCGCGGGAGTCCGCGAAAGTCGGCGATGATGTCTTCGGTATTTTTAGAGAAATTCATAAGTGTCAGCACTGAAAAGCTATGGTCAATTTGAGCCACGGTGCCATCTAAAATACGATAATTTGAGGCGGATTAGAAAAAAACGCGCAAAAAATGACACCGCAGGGAACTTGGCATTATTCCTGTTGTATTATTATATATTCATAGTCTCCCAGTGTATGGGAGTTATATAGGGTAATAAAGTAGACAATGGTGCGGCGCGGGGTTTAGGGGTATTCCCTGCGCCGCTTAGTTGTCTAAAAATAATCGTTCTTTAAATTTTTTTTCAGTTTTTCTAAATTAATGCTTGCAGGGCCTTAGATTTTTTATCCTTGTTTCGGCATCAACTTTTCTCCCGCAAGGGAGTTTGGGGTAACAGATAAATCCTAGCGTTTACGCTAGGTATAAAGTAGACAATGGTTGGCGCACTTCTTAGGGGTAGGAGGTGCGCCATTTTTTGTGTCTGTTTTAAGGCTAGGGTGTATTCTAGCTTTTTTTAAGGTCATTGGAGTAGGGGCTCGCGTCAGCTCGAATACGTCGTTTCTCTGAATTTATGGCGCATTTGCAGTGGATTTTCCTGCGTAGGTGCACTATTTGATAGGATGTATTCGTTTCTCCATTTTTTATAAAATAATGCTTGCAGGGGGCCTGATTTTTTATCTTAGTTTGATCTATCAACAACGAATTTCTCCCGCAAGGGAGTTTGGGGTAACAGAATAAATCCTAGCGTTTACGCTAGGTATAAAGTAGACAATGGTTGGCGCACTTCTTAGGGGTAGGAGGTGCGCCATTTTTGTGGGTTGTTACCTAGAAGCGGCATCTTGCCGCTTTTTTAGTGCCCTATCAAGTGGCTAAGCGCGCTTCTACCGTGTTTACAATCCGAGCTCTAGTTGCTCTGGGCCGTCTTGTGTTTCGGCAAAGCGCACGCCGATGCCGAGTAGGCGCACGGGTTCGCCACTGCGTCCCCAGGCTTCGCGTAGGAGCTTCAGGTAACTTTTGAGTTCAGGTTGGCGGCTGGAGACTTCCGCAGTGGTGCGTCGGAAGTCGCTGAATTTTAATTTGACCACGACTTTGGCTATCTGGCGATCTGCTGCCGTGTTGCGCAAGTCGTCTAGCATTTCTCCATGCTGGCGGCGCAGGGCGTCTTCGCAGTCTTCGAGGGTTTCGATATTTTTGGTAAAGGTATGCTCGTTACTGAGGCTTTTGCGGATGCGATTGGGCAGGACGGGGCGTTCGTCGATGCCGCGGCAGAGTTTATAGAGTTCTAGGCCGAAGCTACCAAATTCGCTGGCGAGTGCGTTTTTGCTGTGCTCTTGCAGTTGGGCACAGGTCTCGACGCCGACCTCGGCGAGGCGAGCAGCGCTCTTTGGGCCGACGCCTGGGATGCGGCGCACGGGGAGGGTTTGCATGAAATTCGCAACATGTGAGGGGGAGACGACGCATTGCCCATTTGGTTTGTTCCAGTCGCTCGCGACTTTGGCGATTAGTTTGTTCGGCCCGATGCCAGCTGACGCTGTGAGTTGAGTCTCTGTGAAAATTGCGGCGCGGATCTCTTCGGCGATTTCTGCACCACGGCGCTTTAGGTGTGATACGTCTAAATAGGCTTCATCGAGCGAGAGGGGCTCTACCAGTTCTGTGTAGCAGTGGAAGATGTTGCGGATTTGCTTGGAGGCTGCTCGGTAAAGCTCGAAGCGGACTGGCAGGATGACTAGATGCGGGCATAATTCGCGCGCTTTGAACACCGGCATGGCCGAACGCACGCCGTATTCGCGGGCGGCGTAGTTGCAGGTGGTCAGAACTCCGCGTCCAGATGCGCCGCCGACGGCAATCGGACGCCCGTCGAGTTCGGGATGTTCGCGCATCTCGACGGCTGCATAGAAGCAGTCCATGTCGATGTGTATGATGCGTCGAGTGGCTTGCACGTGGAGTGTGTTATTCGGCTGGCGCGGTGATTTCGGCGATGGCTTTGCCGAAATACTCCAGTTGGCCGTGTTCAAATGTGTCTGGTGCTTTGAATAGGAGTTTGAGGTCGGTGGATGCCTCTGGGAGGTCTTCGAGTGATCTTCTAGAGATGTTGTAGATCGTGCTGCGGGTGATTTGTCCTCGCGAGCCTAGGATGCCGATGGGTTCGATGGATCCGTGTTCAGTTTTTAGGCTGAAGTCGGAGGGCTTGAAAATCATGCGGTTCTCGCCGCCAATGACGTTCGGCTTCAGTGCGTGCACGTTGAGTTCGACCTGAAAAAGGCCTTTACCCGGGAACTCAAGCTTTAATGAGGCATCGGGAATACGTCGCTCTGCGCCAGGGGCACTGGTGTTTGTTTTGAGCCAGTCGGTCGAGGTAATTTCTACTCGGATCTGTTCGGATGGGTGTGGAGGTTGCGTGGTGGCGAATTCGACTGGGTATTGCGAGTCGATGAAGGTGATGTCCCCTTGTTTGATAGTGGAGTTCGGTAGAATGAAGATCGCTCCCCATCTTAGCTCTTCGGCTCCCCTGCTTTCCTTTGCTTCAATATCTTCGCGCTCTGGTTTGCTGAATGTGTCAATTCGGCCATCGCTGGTGATGGATGCGATGGGTGCGATATTGGTTCCATCTGCTAGGGTGAGTGCGATGTCAGCATAGCTGTGCTCCAGTTCTTCCTTTTCGTTGTCAGCATCTGCCCATTCGATCTTGAATCGAGCCTGCACGATGGCAAAGCGCTGGTCGTCTGGTAGTATTAGTTTCGAGTAGGGATTATAGTCGCTTCTGCTATCGGGCGCAGTGATTTCGCTCATTTGCCAGCCTAGGACTGATGGCTTTGTGAGTTCTGCACCGCTGCTGGTGGCGAGTGAGGCGATGAATAGGCTGATGCTGGCTAGATGTGGTTTTGTCATAGTTTATGGATTCTTAGGACTTGCTAATTGGCTGGGCGAGCACGAAGGGGCGCACAATCATGGCATTGAAATGTGTATCGCTCTGCTTCCAGTGTTCGGCATGTAGCTCGCAGGGTTGCACGAGGTCGCCAGATTTGAGCCAGGCTTTGACTTGTGCTTGGTCGTCGTTGGTAAAGGCTAGGCCTGCGGTTTTTAGGTCGAGGCTCGGGTCGACGTAGATCATGGAGTTAGCCTCAAAGTGGGGCTTTAAGTAGCTCCAGTCCACGTTTCCTGAGTATTTATCGAGCTTTTCTTCGTCGCTGGAATTGTCCTCTGCTGGGCTATATTGATCGTTGAGCATGGCTTTGTTGTGCGCAGAAATTCTGAAAGTTCAAAGTCTGAATTCAATGAAGCTGGGAAACTGGCGTAAAAATGCTGTTGTTTTGAGCCAGAAGTCGCAGCGGACCTAGTATTTTAGGCTTGCAGGCTTGGAGGGCAGGCCTACCTTTTCGCGTTCCTCTCACGATGCGCCCGCGCGTTGATGGGCATTCTGCCTTGAGAGGTGATATCAACAATAACCTCAACCACACTGCCGCTCCGGCGTGCAGTAACTTATATATAATATGAGCCTAATGGAAGAACTGCTGAAAAGCAGCACCGTAGACAACCTCGTAGAAGGTTCCATCATCAAGGGAACTATCATCGAAATCCGCCCAACCGAAGTCGTCGTCGACATCGGTGGTAAATCAGAAGGTATCGTGAACGCCAACGAATTCGTTGACATGAGCGAACTTCAAGTCGGATCCGAAATTGAAGTCTTTCTCGAAAAGCTCGAAGATAAAGAAGGTAACCCTGTTATCTCCTTCGACAAAGCAGAGCAAAAGAAGAACTGGGAAAAAATCGTCGAGAACTGTGAAGAAGGTTCGATCATTCAAGGTCGTGTCCGCTCCAAGGTTAAAGGCGGTCTTATCGTCAGCATCGGCGTTGACTCGTTCATGCCTGCTTCTCAAATCGACGTTCAGCCTCCTAAGAACCTCGATCAATATGTCGGTCAGACATACGACTTTAAGGTCATCAAGATCAACCTCGACCGTAAGAACATCGTTGTATCCCGTCGTGAGCTCATCGAAGAGCAACGTATGGAGAAGCGCCGTGCGCTGCTTGACGATGTGAAGCCAGGCGACACACGTCGTGGCCAAGTCAAGAACATCACTGATTACGGTGCATTCGTCGATCTCGACGGTCTCGACGGTCTCTTGCATATCACTGATATGTCATGGGGTCGTATCAACCACCCATCAGAAATGGTGAAGCAGGGTGAAGAGATCGAAGTGATGATCATCGAAATCGATCGCGATCGCGAGCGTGTATCCCTCGGTCTGAAGCAACTTGCGAACAACCCATGGGAGAAGATCGAAGAGAAATACCCAATCGGTGCTACGGTTTCCGGTAAGGTTGTTAATCTCGTTCCTTACGGTGCCTTCATCGAAATCGAAGAAGGTGTTGAAGGTCTGGTCCACGTTACAGAGCTTTCTTGGACAAAGCGTATCTCCAAGCCAAGCGAAGTGCTTAAGATCGGTGAAGAGATCCAAGCAGTGGTTCTCGGTGTTCAGAAGGAAGAGCAGAAGATCTCCCTCGGAACTCGCCAACTCGACACCAACCCATGGGATATGGCTCGCCATAACTACCCAGTGGGTGCACGCGTCCGTGGTAAGGTTCGTAACCTCACTACATACGGTGCATTCGTCGAACTTGAAGAAGGTATCGACGGTATGGTTCACGTTTCCGACATGTCTTGGACACGCAAGATCAACCACCCATCAGAGATGGTCAAGAAGGGCGACGAAGTCGACGCATTGGTCCTCGACGTGGATGCAGATTCACAGCGTATCTCTCTCGGCATGAAGCAGCTTGCAACCGATCCATGGGACGAAATTGAAACACACTTCAAGATCGGCGACATGGTCAAGGGCAAGGTATCCAAGATCACAAGCTACGGTGCATTTGTCGAACTCGACAACGACATCGACGGTCTCGTGCACATCTCGCAAATCAGCGAAGAGCGTGTTGAGAAGATCAAGGACGTGCTTAACGCAGACGACGAAGTCACTGCACGTGTTATCAAGATCGACAAAGACGACCGTCGTATCGGTCTCTCGATCAAGGCAGCGAACTACAGCGATGAAGACCTCGCTAAGGAACGCCAAGCCTTCGATAACGTCACTGGCACAGAAGACCTCACCAACCTTGGTGACCTTCTCGACCAAGCGACTAAGTAAGCGCTCGAAGTCTCCAAACTTTCAAAAGCCTCCGGTTCACACCGGGGGCTTTTTTTTGTGTTTGGATGGGGGGGGCTGGTTGCGGATCTTAAGTGGTAGCGCGTGTCTTTAGACCAATGCCATTGCATATTACCAGATTAGCAAAATTTAAATAGGATTACGTTCTAGCCATGCGTATTTTATGGCCACGAAAAGGCACAAAAAGACACAAACTTTTCTGCTATTTAGTTTTCGTGCTTCTTCGTGCCTTTTTGTGGCTAAAACTCAGTGGCTTTGATTATATTTATCCCCGAGAAGTAAGAAGGTTTGGAAATATGCAATGGCATTGGTTTTTAGACCGCGTTTACGTCAGATACGCACGCTGGTTCGCAGTGAAGATCGTAGCGACAGGCAGGAATGCAAAAGGAAAAGTAGGGGTGCTGCTTGCGGCACCCGCAAATGTTTGAGGCGTTACGAAACTCCGTGCACAGGTGGCCTTTGCGCGGTCTTCGCAAGCAAAGCCCCTACATTGGAGTGTTGAAGGGCGCAGTTGCGGAAGACTGCCGCCGTCCCTTACCTTACTTCGCTCGGTAGCTTCCTGACTCGATCCTTCAGGCGCGCCTTAGTGGTGACGTTGCTCTGCGTGGTGTAGGAACTACCTAAGTTCTGGATGCCACTGGCCAGAAACGCGTCGATCACGACGGCGTGTTTGCTGTCGGTCAGCACGCCGATGAATTGGCTGTTTTTAGTGAATGCTAAATCACCGCGCGAGGAGGCGAAGTCGGCAAACAGTTCACCCAAAGCAGGGCGTTCCATTTTGAGGAAGCGCGGGCTGCTGGTGAGGCGGCGGAATTCGCTGCGACCGAAGTTACTTTCGTCGTTCTTGACTAGCACGGCTTCTTCCCAGCGCTCAGGCTGGAGCGCAAGTTCAAACGTCTCGAGGCCAGAGGCCTCGACGTAACCCTTTGGGAGTGGGATGTAAATCAGGCGAGGGTCAGCGCTCAGGTAAGCGATCTGGTTCACCGGGAATTTGCGATTGCCGAGCAACACATCCATGCGCACGCCGAGCAAGTTCTCTGGATTTTTAGAAAAGGCAAAGGGCGTGTCTGCCGAGTGGGTGACTAGGTAGGTGCCAGTGGTGTCTGAAACTAAGATACTTTTACTTTCGTAGTTACGCGTGACCGGACTGCCAATGAGTGGTTTCTCTGTGGAAGTGAAACGAATCGTCGCACGGTTGTTTTGGAAGCGGGTGAAGATTTCGCTCATCGTGCGTGGGCGGCTAGCATCCATCTCTTCGATGATAGTCTCTGAGGATTGCGTAAGTTCGTTCACGCCCGCGCCGAGTTGAGAGACACCCGCACCGAGTTGCGAGACGCCCGCGCCCAGCTGTGTGACGCCTGCGCCGAGTTCAGATACATTCTCGGTTAAGCGGCTGGCGTGGGCGATGGCTTGTTCCTTTTCCTGCTGCTCCTTGAATAGGCTTTGTTGTAGCATGGAGCGTTCGGCTTGTGCGACTTCGAGTCGTTGGTTGAGCGCTTCACGTTCTTGGTTGAGACGTGTGGTTTCTTCTTTCGCAGCCTTTAGTTCGGCTTCGCGTTGCGCGAGGGCGACTTCGCGTGCGATGAGGGCTTCCTCAGTTTGGCTCAGGCGCTCTTTCGATACGGAGCTTTCTTCTTTCAGTTGACCCAAGGTCTGTGTCAATTGCACGCGCTCGGAGTTAGCGTCTTCGAGTTTGGTGCGCGTGGTTTCAAATTTGTCGGCCAGATCTTGGCGGTCGGCTTCGAGTTTTACCTTCTCTGCGGCGAGCACCTGTTGTTCACTTTCGATCTCGGCTTTGGCTTCGGCTAACAACTTCGCTTCGGCTTCAGTGATTTCGAGGTTCTTCTGTGTCTCTGCCAATGCGGCTTCGCGTTCAGCGAGGATACGGGCTTTTTCGATGAGATCTTCGCGTGTTTCGCTTAGGTCTTCGTTGAGGTTGGAGCGCGATTCGAGTTCGGATTCCAGTGACTCTTCCAACAGACTGATCAACTCGGCCTCGGCACTGGCAGAGGATGCGCTCGCGTCGAGCGTGGCGACTGGTGCTTCCTCCGGTGGGTCAAAGCGTGCGAGCGCCAACATGCTCAGGAGCAGGAAGTCGCAGATGACGAGCATCAAAGTTTTGTTCATTGAAAAAGGAGTTAGAATTTAGGAGTTAGTAGTTAGGAGGTCGTGTAGATGTGAGCTAACTTCTAGCTCCTGACTCCTAACTTCTGTAAGTTACAGCTCGATGTTTTTCATCAGCGTCGACGGCGCTTCATTAGAACCGGCTTCGAGGATGAGTTTACGGCGGTAGGGGCGCAGGTGCATGACCTTGAGCATCGCTGTAAACAGGATGCCGAAGAGTGTCGAAGCATATGCGGCCATGAGGCTGGCTTCGACGATGCCGACTGCGACAAGGATCAAGGAGAGGACGGTGCCGCCGAGGCCGACGTAGAGACCGAAGTCGAACAGGTTTTCTTCATTATCAAGTAGCTTGATTTTCATGTCAGCGCTGAGTTGCTGCTTCGAGATTTCCCGTAGCTTGATTAAGCCGAAGGAATAGATGACGAGCTGTATGATGAAAAACAGCGCGAGCACGAGGAGGGTGACTTGGTTGAGTTCTTGCATGGCTTTGACGGGTGATTTGATTGCTGAAAGTGAGTCGGCGACGGCAAATTCGATCCGTGGCGTGTTGTCGGGGGCGGTTTCCTGTGATTTGAGGATGTCGGGCTCAAAGAAAGTCCAAATGGTGAGGACGACGACCAAACTGATCAAGATATCGCGTGCCATGACCATCGGGTTGGTGCGCGAGACGGTCGTAATATTGCCGATGCTCGCGCGCCATGCGCTGCCCATTGCAAAGGCAAAGGCGAGGCCGGCGAGGAAGAGTAGGGCGAATTTGAGTAGCTTACCGAGTGCGTTTTGCTGGAGTGTAATGGCGACGAAACTTTCAGGGCGGTAGGGCGCTAAAGTGGTTAAAATGGTGGCGGGGAGCGTGCTGGGGCGGTAGATCGGCAGGTCGGAGTCGATCAGTTTGCTGACGGCAGCGGAGCCGTTGCGCAGAGCTAGGTCGATGTCAGTGTTGCCCGTTTCGTCGTGCTCGGCGAGATAGGTATAGAGTCCGTCCGGATCTTGTGTGAACAGCAGCGCGGTGAAGTTTTCGTCGATACGCTCGGGCTGCGCGCGAAAGAGGGAGGCCATTTGTGACCAGTCGCTGAGTGTTTTAGTCATCTCGGCGAGGCTGGCGAGCGAGCGGTAGTCGAGCTGTCGGCCGAGTGAGAGGGTGCCAATGACAAAGTCTTCGCAGGCGATGACCGCATCGGGATTTCGGCTGGCGGCGAGTGTGGCTAAGTTGCCGATTTGTTGAGCGAGTGCGGGCTGGAAATGGCCGCCTTCAATGAGTAGGGCTAAGGTCAGCACGCCAGAGTCGTAGGGTGCACCGGCGGCGTGGCTCGCTGGGTGTAAGCGTAACAGGCCGGTGAGATCGCGGATGTTAAGGAGCGCGGCAATATTACGGTTGTTGGATGTGGCCAGTGTGGCGCTCAATGCTGCTCGTTCCACACGTGGCAGGAGTTGAGGGATGACGGCGGCAGCGCGACGTGAATTCACGCTGCTCTTTAAATAGTCTTCAAAACTGCGATCGGGACCGCCTGTTAGCGAGAAATCCGGATTCTTTTGGAGTAGCTCTACGATGCGTGCTTGGAGCAGGGGAGCTTCGATCTGCGTGGCTGCGGCGATACGTTGAGCGGGGCCGATATAGGCCGCGTTCACTTCTTCCCAGAGTTTGTTTTCGACGGATGTGCCGTTGGCGCCTGCCAGCTCAATGACACTTTGATCGATCGAGCGTATGTGTGCAGGCACAAGCAGCGCTGCCATTGCTAGGCAGCTGGCAATGAGCAGAAGGGTAATGGTTTTGATAAAAGCGACCATGTGGTGATTTTGGTCAAACTTTGGAGACAACAGTTCCAGAGGCAAGCCGTAGATGTGACGAATTGTGTCTCATTGTAGGGGCCGTGCTTGCGCGGACCGCGAAGTTTCGAGAGGTTTCTATGTTGTCGCGGTCTTCGCAAGCAAAGCCCCTACGCCCGCGTGCCAGATAAGAGTTGCCAGATCGTGGGGATACACCGTTTTCTCAGTCCATGGATCGCGAAACTGTGCTCAAATATTTTGATTCTGAATCCGTGGTGGATCACTACGCGAAGGCGGCGGCGCGTCTGGGGCTATGGGAGTCGGAGGAGAAGATCTTTACTCGCGTTTTCCAGCAGGAGGATTCGTTGCTGGAGCTAGGCTGTGGAGCGGGGCGTATCGCGTTTGGCCTGCATGAGCTGGGGTATCAGAATATCATGGCGACGGACTATTCTGCAGAAATGATCAAGCGAGCGCAGCATCTGTCGACGCTGCTGGAATACAATATGCCACTGCGCGTGTGTGATGCGACGGATCTAGAGTTTGAGGATAATGTCTTTGATGGCGCGATTTTTGGGTTCAATGGCTTGATGCAAATCCCGCAGGCCGCGCAGCGCGAGCAGGCGCTGAGTGAGATCTTTCGCGTGATTCGCCCAGGCGGGTGGTTTGTCTTTACCTCGCATGATCGCGATCGCTCGCCGCACCGTAGCTTTTGGATTCAGGAGGAGCAGCGCTGGGAACAGGCAGAACAGTCTGCCGAGCTCGATGATTTTGGTGATCGCACAGAAACGACTGATGATGGTGCGCACTATATGCACGTGCCCTCGGTGCAGGAAATGGAAACGGTGCTGGAACGGGTCGGTTTCCGGATCGAAGCGACAGTCATGCGCTCGCAGCTCGCGCACGAGTCACGGGAGGTGGATGATTTCTCCGACGACTGCCGTTTCTGGGCGGTGCAAAAGCCGGAGGTTTAGTCGTGCATTACCAATTCACAAAATGCTCCAGTGCCTTTTCGCTATACCAGTCCTTAATGATCACGCCGTTGTAACTGATGCGCATCGCCAGTCCTTTTAGGCTGTCTCGGGCGCTTTCATGTTTCTCGCCGGTTTTGTATGTGCTCCCCGATGATAGGTAGGTGACACTGTAAGTGGTTGATACTTTACTTTTTATAATCGGAATGCTCGAGGTCTCGAAGGCTTCTGTCTTACCTGCTTCTAGCTCAGTCACTTTTTTGGATCCTTCGATAAACGTCCAACCTGCTTTGGGTAATGAAGAGCTGCCGTTGCTGGCTGCATTGGCCGCGCTATGATCGGCTGATTTCTTATAGAGCCGATATTGCACCTGCATATTCTTCATCTTGATTTTACTCAGGTTGCGCAGCTCGATGGTAAAGCTAGTTTGTTGCGCGGTATACTTCGTGCTTTTTTGGGCTAGTTTTGTTTCTGCCTTTATCATGATGAAGTCATGAATCGTTTGTTGCATGATCCAGTGGTATATCATCCTCTGACTTGCTGCATCTAGGATTTTGGGAGCGATCCAGATTTTTTTATCGGAGTCGAGTAGCGAAATCTGAATGAGTTGTTCGTTGATGTCGTAACGTATGAGTCTACACTGGATCTCTTTTCCTGATTGGTTCTGTAGCGTGACGCTGGAGTCTCTTATATCTTCGAAGAGCCGACTGGCAGCCGTGGCGTGTGTGGTTAGGTTTAATGCGAGTGCTACAATGATGCAGAATATGATCTGCGACAATCCGAGTGTTTGATGCCTTATAGTGACAAATAAATGCATGAGACTGATCTAGTCGATTGAGCTTCGGGTGCTAGTGTTTTCTTGTTTGCTCTGACCTTTCAGAGCGTTATCGGCCGAATCATAAAAAGATCCTATTATGATTCGCTGCAAGTCATTAACTTAAAGACGTCAGTATTATTAGGTAGTGGCCCCTGAGCAAAGGTCGAACGGGCAATGTTAAGCGTTCGAGGTCTGTGCCGAAGTCACTAAATCAAGCCGGCCTCGTTGAAGCTGTAAAACCCGATGCCGTGGGGGTCTTTATTGCGCTGGCCGACGACAATGTGGTCGATCAAGTCGATACCGATGATTTTGGCGGCTTCGCGGAGTTGGCGTGTCACTTGTATATCGGCGCGACTTGGTGCGGGGTCGCCACTCGGATGATTGTGCACGACGATGATGGCAGAGGCGCTGAGTTTAATGGCTTCTTTGAACACCTCACGTGGATGCACTAAGCAGGATGAGGCCGTGCCTTTTGACACTTCGATGCGTTGAATTAGGCGATTTTTACGATCGAGGCACAACGCCCAGAAATGTTCGACTTCTTTGCCCGCGATCAAGGTGCGAAAGTGGCGAGCGACGACTTCGGGTGTATCAAAGATCGTTTCGACCGAGTCGTCTTCTTTTAAAATACGGCGAGCGAAGTCCATCACCGCCATCAGTTGCAGGGACTTCACTGTGCCGATCCCTTTGATGGTTTGAAAATCTGCGGCGCTCCAGCGCAAGAGGTTGGTGAGCGAGCCGGCTTTGTTGATGAGCTCGCTGGACATGGTGAGCACATCGATGCCGTGCGGGCCGCTACGCAGAATCATCGCGAGTAGTTCACTGTCGCTCAGTGCTTCGGCCCCGTGTTTGGCGAGCCGTTCCTGTGGGCGCTCGCTGGCGACCATATCTTTCATGCGGCGATTGGTGGGATATGGAGTGCTCATCTGTTCACTTAAGGTGGTGTGTTTTCTAATTTTTGCAATCTCGAAGTGTCAGTTGGCAGATTTCGATGGAGATTCTGAAAAATCCGTGCAAGTTCGCCCTCGTGAAATTTACACCTGCAAAACCGAGCCTGTTTGGCGAAACCTTGGAAAGTCTGAAAGAGAGCGTCGTCGCGGCGGGCTTTCCTGCGTTCCGCGCAAAGCAGGTCATGGAATGGCTCTACAAGAAGCGCGTCGATGAGTGGGATGCGATGAGCAATCTGCCGAAGGCGTTTCGTGCGTGGTTGGATGAGCATTACATTATGTATCCGACGGATTCACTGCTGGATAAGCGCTCGGACGATGTGACGCAGAAGTTTTTGTTGCAACTTGAGGACGGGGCGCTGATCGAGACGGTTTTGATTCGTGCGCCACAAACAGGCGTGGGGCAAGAGAGCTCGCGCAAGACTGTGTGTGTGTCGATCCAGGTGGGTTGCGCGTATGGGTGTAAATTCTGTGCGTCGGGCTTGGCTGGTTTTAAGCGTAATCTGATGGCGGCGGAAGTCGTCTCTCAGTTGATGCACATCTGTAAGATGGAGGATGCGCATACTAAGCGTGCAAAGGAGGAAATCGCTTCCTTCGATAACATCGTGTTCATGGGCATGGGTGAACCACTTGCGAATTATGAGTCGCTGGTGCAGACGATTAAAATTTTGAATGCGGATTGGGGACTGAATTTCGGTGCACGCCGCATTACGGTGTCCACTTCAGGCTTAGCGCCGAGGATCATGCAGTTGGCCGAGGAAGGCGTGGCAGTGCGCTTGGCCATTTCGCTTCACGGTGCGACGAACGAGGTGCGCAGCCAAATCATGCCGGTGAATAAAAAATACCCGTTGGAAGAACTGATCCCTGCTGCGAAGGCTTTTAAAGATCGGCACGGTCGTATGTTGACCCTCGAATTTATTATGATCGAGGACATCAACGACAGTCTGGATCAGGCCAAGGAGTTGACGAAGATCGCGCGCGAGCTGCATGCGCACGTGAACTGTATTCCGTATAATAAGGTGGAAGGCCTTGAGTGGAAGCGCCCGAGTGTGCGCCGCCAAGATGCGTTTGTAGATGTGCTCCGCAAGGGCGGTGTGTCGGTGACGATTCGCCGCGAGAAGGGGCACGATATTAATGCGGCCTGCGGTCAGTTGCGTTTGAAAACCGAAAAGGCGATGGCCGAAGCGGAGAGCAAGCCGAGTAGTCCGTATATTGATCCGAAGGCGTAGGGGGAGTGAAGTGATACAGGCATTCCTGCCTGTTCTGTAGAACCGGGACTGACTCTTACGGAACAGACAGGAATGTCTGTATCACTTCTAAGCCTTACCGCACCTCGCCTTTTCCGTGGATCACGTATTTATACGTGCAAAGCTCGTTGAGTCCCATTGGGCCGCGGGCGTGCAAACGATCTGTAGAAATGCCGATCTCGGCGCCTAGGCCAAATTCGAAGCCATCGGTGAAGCGTGTCGATGCGTTGTGATACACGGTGGATGCATCCACACCAGCAAGGAACAAACGAGCGGCGTCGGCATCTTCGGTGATGATCGCGTCGCTATGTCCAGAGCCGTTGTTGTTGATCAGTTCGATGGCGTCTTTGGTGTCGGCGACGACGGCGATTGAAATGATAAGATCGGTGTATTCCGTGGCAAAATCTTCGGGAGTCGCATCGACGAGTGGTAGGCCGGTGCCACTGAGAATGGCTTTGGCCTTTGCTTCGACGCGCAGTTCAACGCCGTTATCGTGCAGTGCTTTGGCGAGCTGTGGTAGTAGCGCGGTGGCGTCTTGGTGCACGAGCAAGTTTTCTGCGGCGTTACAGACGCTGGGGCGCTGACACTTGGCGTTGATGAGAATGGATTCGGCCTTTTCAGGATCGGCCGCGGCATCGATGTAGATCGAGCACACGCCAGTGTAGTGCTTGATCACGGGGATACGGCTATTCTCCACAGTGAAGCGGATGAGGCTCTCGCCACCACGTGGAATGATGCAGTGAATCGTGTCGTCTTGCTTGAGTAGGACATTGAGCGCGGCGCGATCCGTGGTAGGTATGACTTGCACAGCATCTTCGTTGATGTCGCATGCTTTGAGCGCGGCGCGAATGATTTCGGCTAGCTTCATGTTGCTATTGAAAGCTTCCTTGCCACCACGAAGAATGGAGGCATTGCCGGATTTGAGGCAAAGGATGGCGCAGTCCACGGTCACGTTGGGCCGCGATTCGTAGATGATGCCGATCACGCCCATGGGCACGCGGATTTTGCGCAGATCAAATCCCTTCGGCGGTGAAAGGCGCTCGATCTCTGCGCCGACAGGATCGGGCAGGGCGGCGACTTGTTGCACGCCTTCGGCCATGGCTGCGATGCGCTCGGCCGTTAGGCTGAGGCGCTCTAGCATTGGGCCTGAGAGGCCGTTGGTCTTGGCCGCTTCGAGGTCGAGTGCATTGGCTTCGATGATGGCATCGGTCTGCTCGACGAGATCTGTTGCTAATTGCTCTAGGAAACGGTTTTTCGCTTCAGTGGAGAGTGTCGCGAGGTCGAGCGATGCGGCGCGCGCACGCTTGGCAATGCCTTCAATGAGAGTGGTGATCATGAGAATTAGGAATTAGGAATTAGGAATTAGGAGTCGGCATTATGCGTGGATGGCGCTCATGATGTCATCCCAGACATGCGGCGGAAGGACGCTGCCTTGGACTTGGACGACGGCGGCTCCGAGAATGGAGCCTGCCTTTGCGGCTTTAAAGAGGGACTGACCTTGTGACCATCCGTGTAGGAATCCAGCCGCCCAGAGATCGCCAGCGCCTGTGGTATCGACCACTTTGGCTGCATGCATTGGCTCGATTTTGGTGATGGTGCCGGCGTGGGCGATGTAGGAACCATGTGCGCCGACTTTGACTGCTGCGATGTCGCAGTATCTGGAGAGCTTTTTAGCCATTGCAGGGTAATCGCCTTTGATACCGGTGAAGGCTTCGGCTTCTTCTTCGTTGGCAAAGACGATGTCGACGTAGTTCTTTAAGATATCTGGGAGGATTTCGCTGGTGGCGTTGACGACTTCGAAAGAGGCGAGGTCGAGGCTGATGGTGCAGCCTGCTTCGTTAGCCGATTCGAGCACGCGCATCATGAGCGCTTCATTAAAGAGGAGGTAACCTTCGATGTGGGCGTGATTGCAGCCTGCAAAGTCGGCGGCCGAAATTTCTTCGGGGGCGAGTGTCATGGCTGCACCGAGATTGGTGCGCATCGTGCGTTCGCCATCAGGTGTGACGAGGGAGACGCATTGACCGTTGGGCACATTTCCGATCTTGAAGCGTGCGCAATCGCCGCCGAGCTTAGCGAATTGTTCGCGATAGAACTCACCTTCGGAGCAGTTGCCTGTTTTGCCGAGAAAGCTGGTTTGGCTGCCCATGCGAGCGAGCGCAAAGAGGGTGTTGCCGGCTGAGCCGCCTGGAGCTTTGACGGGTTGAGCGGGGAGTGCTTCCAGTAGTTTGTTAATTCCTGTGGCATCGACGAGCACCATGCCGCCCTTATCGCCATCGATTTGCTCTATGAAGCTGTTCTCTACTTGGGCGATTGCATCGACGATGGGGCTGCCGACGCCTATAATGGTAAATGGTGCATTCATATGTGGATAGTGTGTGGAAGTTGATTTTGAGGAGGGTGAAGAGAACATAAAAAAACCGCCGATCCAAGTGGAAAGGCGGTTTGGAAAGGTTTTGTGTGGTCAATTACATCTCGTCGCGAATTTTCGCGTAGATGACTTGTGACTGTGGTAGGTCACCTAGAGTGCCAACGCGAATACGGATCTGAGACTCGCCAGCTGCGATTTGCTTGATACGAACGACGACTTCTTTGTCACCGACCATACGTGCGTAGATCATGATGTAGTCATTCTTGTGGAGCTCGGCAGTGCGAAGGAGCCCCATGTCATCCATTGCACGAATTGCAGTTAGGAATACGGCGTCTGCGTCATCGGCGATCGGCGCGTAGAAGTAGCCTCCCTTGTATTTGGCAGTCTGCTGTTGCCCTGTCATCGGATCGATTGCGACGGGGGTCGTGCAGCCTGAAAAGAGGACTACGGTGAGTGTTAGAAGAGAGAGGATTATTGCTTTCGCTTTCATATTTATAGACATAAGAAAGTAATTTTGAGGAGAGTGCAATCAGAAGCTTTTAACATATATCGTTCCGTTCGAATCTTTAAACAGCAGCTTTTGGTCACGTGTTCCAACGAAAACGAGCCCGGTGGCGGCATCGACAGTGTCATTTATATTGTAATTGTCGCCATTGAGCATGATACGGGCTCGTGCTCCGGTGCGTAGGCCCCCGATGTGGACGTTTTGAAGATATTGCGACACGGCTTCTTTGAGCGCTTCGTTGGCGGCGGCTCCGGCAGCCGCTTTCGCATTAGCAGCAGCTTGGGCGGCAGCATCACTTGCCTTCACGGTAGCAGCTTCAGCGTTCGCGGTGGTGACGGCTTCTGCAGTTGGAGCTTCTTGAGTGTCGGTCACGTCCTCGCGCATGCGATCCGCCGCGCTATCGATCGTAATCTTGGCACGTGTAATTGGGTTACTGAGAGTCGCCTCTTCTGACGTTAATTCTTCGGTGGTTTCCGGTTGATCGCTTTGGAAGAGATACCAGATCCCGCCTGCGGCTGCGGCGAGTATTAAGAGTAGGGCCGCGACGATTAAAATACTGCCGAGTGGATCGTCTTTAGGGGGAGGTGAGGGGATCGGTATGGGCTTGTTTGCTGTGGGGTTGGGCTCATCGCTACGGAGGCGGATTGGCTGCTCTTTGGGGAGTGGCGGTGGAGTCTCGTGGGCGGATGTAGGTGGATTCGTTGGTGGTGTCGGAATTGGTTCGACCGCAGGTGTCGCTGCAATGGGGGGGGGCGTTGGTTCGACTACTGGAGTTGCTACAATGGGTGCCGGAGTTGGCTCAGTTACTTTTGTCGCTGCGATGGGCGGTGGAGTTTCTTGCGGACTAGCAGTCCGTAGGGTTTCTGTGGGCTTAGAATCTGCCTTTTGTGTGATAGGAGGAAGGACGGGCGCGCTCTCTTGGGGAGTCGGGGCACTCTTTTGCTTGTCCGGTTGGCTCCTCGAGCTGGATAGTTTCAATTTTAACGGTTTGGGCTCGCCTGATTCTTCGGTCATATGCGGTGGACGTTAGAGGCTAGATTTTATTAGGTAAACTGAATTTATGTCGATTTTTCGAGTGCTTTATTCTTTAGGAGTTTCTTTACGGTCTGATGTCCGATTCAAATCGATTCGAGTTCGGCAGAGAGTGCTGCTGATGCCGCCGTGACCTCTAAAAAAAGCTGAGGCTCGACCCCTAATAAAAGGAGTCGAGCCTGCTTACTAACCCTAACTAACTTAATGAAAAAAACCAACCTATGCTGATTTCAGAACGCGTTTCACTAAAAAGGTTCCGAAATAAATCCAGTATTCTAAAAAATGAAACGTGTTCACCAATTCTAGACCTGACGTTCTTGGAACAGTTCCTCAAAATAGCGCACTTTTCGGCGCACTAAAATGTGGCTCTATTTGAGCACCTTCAACGTGAGGTCGCCGTCGTTTAAGCGAGCGGTTAGCTGGTCTTCTGCTTGGCCACTTTCGGCACTGCTGATAATCGCTCCGTCGGTGGTCTGAAGGATCGCGAACCCGCGCTTCAGTGTGGCGTTTAAGCTGCCGTTTTCTAGGCGCTTCTGTAGATGTAGTAGGTGCTCGCTCTTCGTATGCATGTCCACTTTCGAGGCTCGGCTCAGGCGGCGGTCGAGATTCTCGAGCGCTTGCCGTGCGAGACTTATTTTGATGCGAGGGTGGTGCTCTGCGAGACGCTGCGACTGTTGGGCGAGCATTGTGCGCTCACGCGTTAGGCGTGTTTGCAGCGATTGGCTGAGGCGGTTCTCCAGATCATCAAGCTGCATGCCGAGCATTTCGACCTGACGCGCAGGCGCGATGATGTGCATCTTCGCTTGAAGTGCGTCTAAGCTTTGGCGGCGCTCTGCAATGCCTGTCTCGATCCAGTAGCGTAGGTTGCTCTCGGCCTGTTCGAGGCGTTGCTCCGATTCGATCATGAGCGAAGAGATCAGTTCGGCGGCGGCGGAAGGGGTCTCGGCGCGTTTGTCCGCGACATAGTCTGTCAATACGATGTCGATCTCGTGGCCGACTGCGGAAATGACGGGAATCGGGCAAGCGACGACGGCGCGCGCGAGCACTTCTTCGTTAAATGCCCAAAGGTCTTCGATACTGCCACCGCCTCGGGTGATCACGACGAGGTCAAAGTCCTTACTTGCGCCGGCATATTCGAGCATCGTGGCGATTTCCTTTTCCGAGCCTTTGCCTTGCACACGTGCGGGGAAGATCACGACTTCGCCTTTATAGTTCCGGCGGTGAAGGATGCGCAGAAAGTCCCGCACTGCCGCGCCTGTGGGCGAAGTCACCACGGCAATGCGCATAGGTAGGGTAGGGAGCGGCTTCTTGAGGGATTTTTCAAATAGACCTTCGGCAGCGAGCTTCTTTTTGAGCCGCTCGAACTCCATTTGCAGTCGGCCTTGGCCGCTCTGGACGGTCATTTTTGCGATCAGTTGATAGCGACCATGTGGCGCATAGACTGAAAGGCTGCCAAATAGTAGCACTTCCATGCCGTCTTCGAGCTGGAATCCTTGTTGCGCGGCATCGCGGGCAAATAGCACACAGGGGAGCTGGCTGCCGGCGTCTTTGAGTGAGAAATAGACATGTCCCGAGCTTTGGCGCCGTAGGTTGGAGACTTCGCCTTGCACCCAGATCTGAGTGAAGCGACCTTCCAGCTGTGCCTTGATTTGACGCGTCAGCTCAGTGACTTTGAGCACCTGCTCAGAGGCGGGGGTGATGAGATTATCCAACATGGCTGGTCTGTGGTGTTCTAGAGCGATTGCGCAGCATGCGAGTGGCTAGGACGATGACAATTAGTAGTAGCACACCAGTTAAAGCGATGCCTGCATTGCCTTCGAACAGTGCGCCGCCAGTGACGATCAGCGCGATGGTGTAGAGGCTTTGAATCGGGAGCGATACGATGAGGTAGGGCTTCAGGCGCATGCCCATGACGCCCAGCGCAATATTCTGCAAGGGATAGGGAATGCCAGGGGTGATGCGTATGATGAGCCCCAAGCGTAGTGCACTCTTGTCGGATAGCTCTGGCAGTTTCCACTTCTTGAGTAGACGATTTTTCAAGAATCCGCGCAATGGGCCTGAGGCGAGTAGGTAGGTCCATGTCGTGCATACGCCCATCGTGGCAATGCCAATCAAGCAAGTCATGGGCATGCCGAAGCGAGGCCCCATGACGATGCCGAAGAGTAATAATAATGGGGTGAGTGGGGCACCCATACCCGGTAGTGTCGCGAGCGCGAGGATGAGTAGTAGCGGGTGCTCGGACAGATAAGTTTGCCCTGCGCGCCCGAGTTCGAGCCAATATTCGAGATCCGGATGCGCACTCCATGCATAGTAGAGCACGGATGCTCCAACGACTGCGGATATAAATAGCAGGAGTAGGATGCGGAAAAGACGCTTTGTTGGCTCTGGCTGGTTCGACATTCTCGCTAAGTTGGAAGCATTTTCTTTAAGTGGCAACCTTGCGTATCCCTTGCTTGCACAGTTCATCAAATCTCTTAGCGTGCTCAACCATTATGGAAGACGACGCACTTCAATCCCCTAACAATATGATCCCCGTTGCACTCGCAGTGTTCGGTATCGTTCTTGGCGGCGCAGGCCTCTATTTCGGTCTGACTGCGAATCAACGCCTCAATCCGCTCGATGAGACGCTCTCCGAGAGTGCGTCGAGTTCCGCGAAGATTGAGAAAGTTATCAATGGCTATGATACGCAGATTGCCGAACTTGCCGCGCAAGTTGCAGAGCAGGAGAAGACCATTGGTCGTCTACGGGTCTACAGCTCAGAAGGTGAACGGAATCTCAAGAAACTTGCTGCTGAATTGAGCGCCAATCGCGAGCAGATCGTGAAGACGGCCGGGAAGCTGAATGAATTTGCCGCTGCAGGCTTTCGTGCCCCAGCTCCGGCGCCAACGCCATCTGCACCGACTGTGACATCCAATGAGGGAGACCCAGTTGAAGCTGCGACTCCTGGCGACGCCACGACGTATGTGATCGCCGCTGGAGATAATTTTGGCAAAATCGCCACCAAGCATGGCGTCTCGGTGCAAGCAATCCTTGATGCGAATCCGAACGCAGATCCGCGTCGCCTAGCGATCGGGCAGACGATTAACATCCCTGCTAAGTAATGTCTGACCACACGCCGGCGACATGGGATTTATTAGACGATAAATTACTCTCGGCTTGCCGAGTTTGGGATCTACGCGCACGTCGCTATCGGCATCCCACTAAGGGTAACGAGGGGGAGTTCTACTATATTAACTCACGCGACTGGGTGATCGTGATCGCACGCACCCGAGCAGGTGAATTGATTTTGGTGCGCCAGTTCCGTTGGGGCACCGATGCACTGTCTTGGGAATTTCCCGGTGGGATCATCGACGATGGCGAAGATCCAGTGACCGCTGGTCTACGTGAATTGCAGGAAGAGACTGGCTATGTCGCAGAAAGCGGCCGTCTGATCGGGCACTGTAATCCGAATCCAGCGATTCTAAATAATCAGTGCCATGTCGTCTTTGCCGATAACGTGGAGCTGCATGACGATGGCACCGATTGGGACGAACACGAGGAGATTGAGGTTCGCGTGGTGCCCGAGGTGGATGTCTTTGAATGGGCCAAGGACTGCAAGATCGGTCACGCACTCGCGCTTACGGGCTTATTGTATTATCAGTTGATGGCGCGTTAGACTCTTTACGCGAGACTGCTTACAAAAAAAGCTCACCTCCCAGAGAGGTGAGCTTTGTGGTTTTTGTAATGTGGTATGGGCTATGCCAACTCTTCTTCTGGCAGGTCGGCGTAGACTTGGAAGTCGGCATAGGCTTCGTTGCCGTGCTCGCTAATGTCGAGGCCTTCCATTTCTTCCTCTTCAGTGACGCGTAGGCCGACTGTGCTTTTAATACCCTTGAAAATAAGAAAAGAGGTAGGGAAGACAAAGGCGAAGACTGCGAGCACGCCGATTGCTTGGATGCCCAGTTGCTGCGTGCCACCGTAGAACAGACCGTCAGAGACGAGGCCGCTATCAATTGCAGTGGTGCCGAAAAGTCCGATCGCGAGTGTGCCCCAGATGCCGCAGATCCCGTGCACGCTGACTGCGCCGACTGGATCGTCGACACGCATTTTTTGCTCAAGGAAGAGCACGGAGAATACGACCAAGATGCCGCCGATCAGGCCAATGAACATCGCACCCACAATACTGACGCTGCCACAGCAAGCGGTAATGCTGACGAGGCCTGCGAGGCAGCCATTGAGTGTCATCGATAAGTCCGGCTTTTTGAACTTCATCCATGTAGTCATTGTTGCGCCGATGCAACCTGCGGATGCGGCGATTAAGGTGACCATTGCGATATAGGCCATGTCGTCGACTGCGCCGAGCGTAGAGCCTGCATTGAAACCGAACCAGCCGACAATTAGAATGAAGCAGCCGAGCGTCGCCAGTGGCATGTTGTGCCCAGGGATGGGGAGTGGCTTGCCCTCTTTGTTGTATTTGCCTGTGCGTGCTCCCAGTGCCAGCGCACCGGCGAGACCTGCCCAAGCACCTACGGAGTGCACCACTGTCGAGCCCGCGTAGTCGCGCATGCCGAGTGCTGCTAACCAACCATCGCTGGCCCAGATCCAATGGCCGACGATTGGATAGATGATACAGGTGATGGCGATACTGTAGAAAATGTAAGCGATGAATTTGGTGCGTTCGGCCATTGCTCCTGATGCGATCGTGGCTGCGGTTGCCGCGAATACGACCTGGAAGAGCCACTCTGCTGAGATGAGGTTGGTCGCTGCGGTATCGTTGCCGACCATTAGTGCATCGCCCATGAATAGATAGCCTGTGCTCCATCCGAAGATGCCACCGATGCTATCGCCATACATGATCGCGTAGCCAACGATTGCGAAGCCGATCACGCCGAAACTGAAATCCAGCATGTTCTTCATCATGATATTACAGGCGTTTTTCGCACGAGTGAGTCCGGTTTCGACTAGCGCAAAGCCAGCCTGCATGAAGAACACGAGCACGGCTGCGAGTAGATACCAGAGAATGTCTCCTGTGTTTTGGCTTAGGTAGGCGGGGGCCTCTTCTTGTGCCGAGGCCACGAGTGGAAGTGCAACACAGCCTAGTGTCGCGATTCTTGCGAGCTTACTTGGCCACGATGGCATAATGGATGAGTCTGTATTCATTGTTTTTTGTGTTTAGTTAAGAGTTGACGGCTTCTGATGAAGGAAAAAATTGCTCATCTGCCATGCTCTCTAGCAGATGCTGTGTAGTGGTTTCGCTTTCGCCGTAATTCTTGAAGTCTTCTGGCGAAATGGAGCTACGCTGGCTCAGTGCGATCGAGTTGCGCAGTATGCGAATCAATTGAGCGTAGTTGAGCGTGTGCCGTGTCTGTATTAGATAATCGATGCCAGCGTCGGAGATGCTCTTCACGCGCAAGAACGGGTGTGCTGTGCGTAAAGCACTTAGTAGATTGAGGCAGATCGGACTGATGTCTTCGCTGCGTTCGGATAGATCCGGAATCGATAGTGGGTTGAATCGCTTTTTGATGGATTTGAAGATTTCAGAGACTCGATTGGGTAGTAGATACTCGCACCCGTTTTCATATGCGATGATCAGCCGCAGGTGGGGATTGCGTAGGTGCTCCAAGTGTTGAATGAAGAGCTGTATGGCCTGCATCGAGTCTTCGTTGAGGTCGTCGATTTTTCCAAGATAGCAGAATGACAGTTCTTTGTTTCGATTCGCGCTGCTCTCAATTTTCTCAAGCGTATCGAGGCTGATTTCATCGTTCTCGATGACGCACATATTGTGGCGGTCTGCATTGGCCTGGAAGTTGATTTCGCGTGCCACGATTTCAAATTCTGCGCCTTCGTTGCCGTTGAGTATAATAGCGGTCTGTTGTTTTGCGGCTTGTTTGATCGATTGGATGAGTCCTGATGTGGCGGCGCTGTGTGCGGTTACGTAGCGGGTCGTGGTGCCTGGCTCTTGCGCTTGTGTGGTGTGCTTCTTCGGTATCTTTAAGCGTTTGTGGGCTTGTGTGGCTGCTCTTGTAAATGGTGACTGTGTGTAGGACTTTCTGTTGTTGCTTCGCTTATTTGGAGAGCTGTTGTCTTTGAGTGCTGATTTGATTCGTGTCTTTGCGCGCTCTGCATGTGCAGGTAGCAGGAAGAATTGGTGCAACCCGTCTGGTTTTTCGATGTGTGACTCTGTGTCCACACTGGCATGGTTTTGGAATCCGATGAGCCTGAGTTCGGGATGTGCCGCTTTGAGTTGACTGAATGTCTCTGATGGTAGTGCGACGTGTAAGTCGATCAGCACGGCATCTGAGTTTTGCGCAGGTAGGTCTGCATCGATCAATGAATCGAATTCTGTGTAGAATGTCGTGTCTTGGCCAAGCTCTCGAAGTATCAATGATAGCTGGCTTTTGGCTATACGATCTTGTGTTAGGACATGGATCATGCGTTAACTCTGTGCTTCAGAGTTTTAAGGAGGTGAGTCGTTCGACTCGTTTAGTAGTGTGTGCCGCGGAAAGAGCGTGTTGGTCGCGGGCGTATCGCGCGTCGAGTTGGCATTGCTGCTGGAGCCGGTTCAGGAGCTGCAGCAACTGGTTCAGGCGCAGTCGCTGGTGCTTTAGGCGTTTCTGGTGTCGGGCTAGGTTCCGCGGGTGTGCTGGGTTCCATCTCGGCTGCTTCAGCTAGCGCAGCACGTAACTGCCCAAGTGCCTTGGGCGTAATATGCTTAAGGACCATGTTGGTGACCATGCGCAGCGAGACTAAGTTAACCGCAGGGTCGACGCAGACGAGTAAATATACGTTACGGCTACGACGTAGCTGGATATATTTTTGCGGGAATTTCAGCAAGTAGTCGTCACAAGGCACATAGTTTTCATCGACCGCTTCGTAGAGTGCAGCAACTCGTCTGGAGAGGTCATCTAAGAAGTCGTCGAGGAAGAAGTCCGGTAGAGCGTTGTGGAGTAAGTTTCCTTTTTTATCTAAGATACATGCCCCGTCGACTCCCGGGAGTTCTAGCACATTTTTGATTATCTTTGTTAACATGGTATTCAAATAATGGTTACAGGAGTTGTCCTAGGATATCTTCTACGTTGGCTCGGTTGTCGCAGAGCACCCCGAGGTTGCCATCTTCTTGAGGAATGCAGACCGCGTGTGTTTTTGAGCTGCTCAGGTGAACTTCTTCGATCGAGTCCATGCCGAATGGCTCGCCGATCATGTCCGCGACCTGTGTGATGTAGCCTAATATACTACCAAACACTTCAAGGTCGTCGCTGGTTGCTTCGATTATATTGCCGTTTGTATTGGAGGCAATAGCGCCTATGAAGCCTTGCTCTGTGAGCTCTTTCAGATCTGCGTTATCAAACATGTGTTGCGAATAGCAGGGAGAATGCCAGCTGTCTCTTTAGGTCTGTATTAGCAACCAATTTACAAGTTTGATTCGAGGATCGTCTCTGTTTGAGCTCAAATGTGCATCTTTTTTGGCAGGTGATTTTATATTTTATGCTTTTTGTTCATTCGGATGAGCAAAAATATTCAGTTTAGTTTATCCTAAATTCGGAAGTAGACTTAGGTTCAGTTACAGATCGTGAACGGCTGGCATTCTGTCAGTATGCCCTTGGAAATTAGGACAAAAAAAGGCTCACCGTGCATGGTGAGCCTTTTGTGTAATGGTAGATGTCTTACTTACGCTCCGAGCGTCTTCTTTGCTTCGGCTTCTAGTTCGCTTATCTTCGCGCGATCAGATGCTGCGCCGCGTGCCATGTCTGGCTTGCCGCCACCTTTACCTCCAGCGATGGGTGCGAGGGTTTGGATCAACTTGCCTGCTATGAGGCCTGCTGATTTGGCGGTGGCTCCACAGAGTGCGCCGAGGTAGAGCTTCTCACCGTCGTCAACGATGCAGAACGCGGCGTTGGCGAATTGGCGGCCTTTGAGTCCGTTGAGCAATTCTTGCAGTAGGGCGGCGGGGCCTTCGGCATTGAGCACCAGGTTGCCCTCTAGATCTTGCTCAGCGATTAGGGCCGTGGCGATTTTCGCTGCACCCGCTGCTTGAGCTTTTTTGACGGCTTTATCGGCATCGACGGTTGCTGCTTTGAGGCCCTGGACATTCGCAAGAATATCCTTAAACACTTTGTTCTTTTGCTCAAAATTGCCTTCAGCGAGCATGCCTGACATGACATGAGGCATTTCGGGGAACTGAATGGCTTCCGCGTCGAGGGCAACTAATTGCTTGTTGCTGGCTTCGAGTTTTGCACGCAGTTCTTTTTCTTCGGCAACGGATTTTTCGACAACACTGCGAACCCAATCGTAGGCGGCGGTGCCGCAGAGTGCTTCGATGCGACGGATGCCGGATGCGATGGCGCCTTCGGATTTAATTTTGAACAGGCCAATTTCTTTGGTGTTGCGCACGTGTGTGCCACCACAGAGTTCCATTGAGTCGCCATCAAGCTGCTCGCGTTGGCCGCCGATTTGCACGACGCGCACAAGGTCGCCGTATTTATCGCCGAAGAATTGTTGGATGTCTTTGCGATCTTTGATGTCGGCGTGTGGGACTTCCTTCCAGCTGACGGGCTCACCCGCTTCAATGCAGGCGTTGACCTTGAGCTCAATGGCATCGATCTGATCCTGAGTGAGCGCGCCGGAGTTGAAGTCGAAGCGCAAGCGTGTGCGGCTCACCATCGAACCCTGTTGTGCGGCGTCGGTGGAAATGAGTTCGTGCAGCGCTGTGTGTAGCAGGTGCGTGGCTGTGTGGTGTGCTTCGATGGGACGACGACGTGTCGGATCCAAGCGGAGGCTCACTGCGTCGCCGACTGCGACCTGCGCGTCGAGTGGTAGGCTATGTGCGCGTGCGGCGCTGAGCTGTTGCACCGCGCTGACGGGATACTCGGTGCCATTGACGGTGAGCGTGCCTTGGTCGCCGAGTTGGCCACCCATTTCTGCGTAGAACGGTGTGCGGTCGGTGATGACCAGCAGGGCGTCGTCTTGCTTGTGAATTTCAAGCACCTTGGCACTGCTCTCGTCTTCCTCGAAGCCAGTAAAATCGGTGTGCGCATCGGTCGCGATGTCCGCGGCGCGCACGAGTTGTTGTGTGCGAGCCTTGCGGGCGCGGTTACGCTGCGCTTCCATGTGCTTCTCGAAGGTTTGCATGTCAACCTTGAGCCCGCGCTCGGCGCAGAGCAATTGAGTGAGGTCGATCGGGAAGCCGAAGGTGTCGTAAAGTTTGAATGCAAATTCACCGCAGAGCTGCTTTTTGCCGTCAGCGATTTCCTGCTCGAACATGGTTAGGCCACGGTCGAGGGTTTCGTTGAAGCTGGCTTCTTCGCGCTGGAGATTTTCCTTGATCGCATCAGCGCGCTTTTTGAGTTCAGGGAAGACCGCGCCGAATTCTTCGACGAGAGTATCGACGAGTTCTGGAAGGAATGTCTGCTGGCTGGAAAAACCGAGTGTGCGACCATAACGCACGGCACGGCGCAGGATGCGGCGTAGCACATAGTTGCGGCCGGTGTTGCCGAGTAAAATGCCGTCGGCCAGCGAGAAGGAGAGTGTGCGGATGTGGTCAGCAATCACGCGGAAGGCGATGGCCTCTTTCATCTCGGTCGAGAGCTTCGACTTATCGCTTTCGACGGATTCCGGATAAATGTCTTTGTAAGTCTTGCCGCTGAGCTTTTCGAGTGTGCGGAAGATTGGCTGAAAGACGTCGGTCGCGTAATTGGTTGGCTTCTCGGAAAAGTCGGTAAAGCCCTTGGTGTTTTGGATCAGTGAGCAAGCGCGCTCAAAGCCCATGCCGGTATCGACGTGCTTCGCCGGGAGATCGCGGAACGTGCCGTCGGCCTCTGCGTTGTATTGGATGAATACGAGGTTCCAGATCTCAATACAGAGGTCGGAGTCCATGTTGACCAGTTTGCCTTCGCTGTCGCCGTTTGGCGTCAGGTCGACGTGGAGTTCGGAGCAAGGGCCACAGGGGCCGGTTTCGCCCATCATCCAGAAGTTGTCCTTCACGTTGCCGTTGATGATGTGCTTCTTCGGGTCGAGTCCTTTGCTTTCGAAATGCTTCGCCCATAAGTCGTAAGCCTCTTGGTCGAACGAAGACGGGTCGCCTTCGGAGGGGGCATACACAGTCGCGTAAAGGCGCTCCGCTGGCACTCCCCAGACATCGACGATCAGCTCCCAACCCCAAGCAATGGCTTCTTTTTTGAAGTAATCACCGAAGGACCAGTTGCCCAACATTTCGAAGAATGTGTGGTGATAGGTGTCGTAACCCACATCTTCCAAGTCGTTATGCTTACCGCCTGCGCGTATGCACTTCTGCGTGTCTGCCGCACGTGGCGGCGAGTAGGGCGCCTTCTCGGTGCCGAGGAAGTAGGGCACGAACTGATTCATCCCCGCATTGGTAAAGAGCAAGCCAGGCGACTGCGGCATGAGCGAAGCAGACGGCACCGGGGTGTGTTGCTTCGAAGCAAAGAAGTCGAGGAAGGATTGGCGAATTTCGGAGGATTTCATGATGAAAGGATGTGCGGGGAGTTTGGAACCGCGAATGGGCGCGAATATACGCGAATTAGGATGAATGGTTTTCGAGAACGATACGTTCCCATTCTAGCTTAGGGCGTCTGAAGTTGATGATTAAGCCAGTTTTTAGACCAGTGATTTTCAAATAGTTGAGCATCTGGGCTCGTTCGATGTTGGTAATTTTATCGATGACTTTGGTATCAATAATCACTTTCGCGAACGCGATGAGATCTGGGATGTAGTCACCCACGTTGACTGTTTTATAGAGAACAGGGAACCGTTTTTGCTGAACAAACGGAATTTCCCTGAGTTCAAATTCAACAGTCATTGAATTTTCATATGGTTTCTCGACTAATCCACTGCCTAATTCATTCAGCACCTCAAAGGCACATCCCATAATTTCATAGACCTCTTTGGCATTCGGCCCATTAAATTCGCGTGTATTCGCGTCCATTCGCGGTTCCTCTTGGATTTTCTGTTTACAGATTTGCAAGCACCGCAGCGGCCATTTCTTTGGTGCCTACGGAGTCGAGGCCGAAGGCGATGTCGCCGGTGCGAGTGCCACCTGTGACGGCTTTCTCGACTGCGGCTTCGATTGCGGCTGCGGCTTCGTTTTCGCCGAAGCTGTAGCGGAGCATCATTGCGCCGGAAAGAATCTGTGCGCAAGGGTTGGCGATGCCTTGACCTGCGATGTCAGGTGCGGTGCCGCCAGATGGCTCATACAAGCCGAACGGGAAGCCGAGGCTGTTCTTCTCTGCGCCGAGGCTGGCAGATGCCAGCATGCCGAGGGAGCCACAGATGACACCCATTTCGTCGGAAAGAATGTCGCCGAACATGTTTTCAGTGAAGAGCACGTCGAATTGATTCGGGTCGCGAGCGAGCTGCATCGCAGCGTTGTCGACATACATGTGGCTCAGCTTGATCTCTGGAGCATTCTTCGCGAAATATTCAGTGACCACTTTGCGCCAGAGGACAGACGTCTCGAGGACGTTGGCCTTATCGACGGAGCAGACGCTACCGCCGCGTGCTTTGGCAGTGTCGATTGCAACCTGAGCGATGCGCTCAATCTCGCTGGTCTTGTAAACCATAGTGTCGATCGCTTGCTCTTCGCCGTTTTCAAGCGTGGTGGTTGACTTCGGCTGACCGAAGTAGATGCCACCGGTGAGTTCGCGGATGCAGACGATGTCGATGCCGTTCGGGATACGATTGTCCTTGAGCGGCGACGCTTCGGTCAATTGCGGGTAAAGGAGACCTGGACGAACGTTCGCGTAGAGCGAGAAAGCCTTGCGGATCGGTAGGAGGGCCGCGCGCTCTGGCTGCTCTTTGGGTGGGAGGCTTTCCCACTTTGGTCCACCCACGGAGCCGAACAAGATGGCTTCCGAGTTTTCGCAGATTGTTTTGGTGCTGTCTGGGAAGGCAACGCCTTGGTTATCAATCGCGATACCGCCGATGTCGGCTTGTGCGTAATCGAGCGCGAAGCCGAACTTGTCGCCAGTGGCTTTAAGGACGTCGAGAGCGACTTCCATGACTTCAGGGCCGATACCATCACCGGGGAGAACTGCGAATTTGAGTGTTTTCATATTAAAATCTGCGTAAATTTGGAAAAGCGGAGTAATTTGCCGCGCAAACCGCTGGCTTCAAGCCTTTTCGGGCACCTTCGCTAGGGGCAGCTTATTCGACGATTGTTCCAGAGTCGCTGTGCGGAGCCGCATATTGGCGCTTAACGATCGCATTGAACTCAAAAATAGAGGGAATCCGTCTGGTTCGAACCCATCAGAGTGGTGAAGCGTGAAAAGTGTAGTCGTATTCCTTCAGGTGCTCGACCGATACGGCAATCGATATCATTTCCTCCCAGCGGGTGGCGACCGCCTGAAGGAAGACGCTTGCACTTCAGACCCCAAAATCCGGAAGAGGGGCGCTGCGACCACGCTGTTCATTGAAAATTACAATGCTTGATGCGCAACGGTATAGTCCCTTTGGTCATTCTCCCACTCCTTGCAGCACACAAGCTCAACCTTGACGAAAGAATGAAATTTCATTCTATTATGGGATATGTCGCCTCTCGCCACAGCTAAAGATTTTGACAAGGACTTCGTAAGCGCCCGCATTCAGGCTCGCCGCGAAGATCAACTTGCTGTGCAATCTGGCAAAGCGACGCCTGCTCAAATCCAGCGTAAGAACTCGATCCTACCGCAGGACTTTTGGAGTGAAGCTGAGATAAACTGGAACGCTTTTGCGATTGATTCGAGAGCGCACAGTTAAGGACTACCTCGACCTTGAAGATCTTCAGGATTTGGCAGTGATTGCTGAGCGTCGTGACGAACCGTCTGTTTCCCTTGGAGAAGTTAAACAGAAGCTGCAAGGGGATGGGCTCCTATAGCGTCCGACTGAAGCGGTCGGCGGAGAAGGATTTACGTCGAATCGATAAGGGCAGAGTCCTTAGCATTATCGCAGCGATTGAACCTAAATACGGCAGTAGACTTAGGTTCAATTTTAGAAACCACGAATGCACACTAATTTACACGAATCTGATGAGTCGCCAATATGGCGAAGTTTAAATTTAATGAAGCTCTGAGGTATTCGAGGGGAGATGCTTTGAATATGAAGTGTTTATAGATTTTCATTCGTGTTGATTCGTGTCCATTCGTGGTTCAACTCATTTATTAAGGTTGAAGGTTTGGAACAGAACCCAAGACCAGAAGGGTATCGAAAGCTCGTCGGTTCAGATTGTTCTTACAGAATACGAGTCGGTGATTATCGATTAGCCTTCTGTCTCAAAATATCTGCAACTCGAGTGAATTGGTTGCCTGGCTGCTACGCTCTTAATCTTACTCTTTATCGTAATCATAATCTAAACGTTGAAATAGAAGGCCCCACGGACCTGTTCAGAGGATTGAGATTATGAGTAAGATTATGAGGTCGGAAATCGTTCTATTTCTATTTGTGAGACAGTCTTCTAGCCCACTTCGAGCATGCCTGACAGTGCGGTGGCGATGCCGAGGAATGACATAAAGCCGGCGATGTCTGTGACGGTCGTTAAGATGATCGAAGAGGAGAGCGCGGGATCTTGCCCTACCTTTTTAAGGATGATCGGCACGAGTGCGCCCGCGGCGGCGGCAATCGTCATCGAAGTGATCATGGCGAGTGCGATGATCAGGGCCAGGCCGGTGCTGCGACTCCAGACGAGCACACCGAGCCCGCAGGTGATTGCGGTGACGACACCGTTGATCATTCCAGCACTGATTTCTTTGATCGTAACGCGTAACCAATGGCGCACCGTGATCTCGCGCAAGGTGAGGCCGCGCATCGTGACGGCGAGGGCTTGAGCACCGGTGTTGCCGGATTGTCCGGCCGCGATGGGCAGTAGAATCGCCAGAGCAGTATATTTGGCGATGGTGTCTTCGAACATCCCGACGACGGCGGCAGCGAGGAAGGCGGTGAGCAGGTTGATCTGCAGCCAGGGGAGCCGCTTCTTAACGGCGAACCAACTGCTGGAAAGTGCGCGCTCTTCTTTGCTCACACCGACCATGGTTTGCATGTTGGTGACGAGATCCTCGCGCAGGGCATCAATCATGCTTTGACCTTCGATCGTGCCGACGAGTTTGAAATCAATATCCACGACCGGGAGTGAGTCGAGGCGGTGCTTGTTGAGCTTGTCAATGGCTTCGTCTTTCGGATCAAGGGCGCTGACCCAGACTTTGATCGGGAGCGCGAGTGATTTTAGCTTCCGGCTTCCGTCGGCGAGTGCGATGCGTTGAATGTCGACTTGGCCGGTGAGTCGCATCGCATCGTCGAGTAAATAGAGATGATGCAGGGCTTCGATCTTTTGTTGTTTGATCTGAGCAATGGCTTGATCGACGGTGACCTGCTCATCGAATGCGATGATATTGGTCTGCATCAGGCGTCCTGCGCAGTCATCTGGATACTCCAGTAGATCCTTCAGCTCCTTGGTGACATTGACATCCATCAGGGCGAGGTAGCGCTCGCGATCCGAGGGCTCGAGGCGACCGAGGAGTGCGGATGCGCTGCCGATCTCCATTAAACTGAGCAGGGCCGCGGATTGACTCTCAGGCAGTTGTAGCAAAATCGCATCGGCGATGCCATGGCTCAATTTTTCAAAGAGTGGCACCAAGGCATGATTGGGCAGGTCGACGAGCGCGATGGCCGCTTCGCTTGCAGGCATCGTTGCAATATGGCGTGCCGCATCGTTTGGGAAATTGACGATGAAGGCTTTGTTGAGCTCGTCGATATGACGTGAGGGAGCGGTCGTGGTCTCAGTCATTTTTCAGAGCCTTTCAATGTCTGTAGATCGGATGCGACAAACTCTTTCATCGATAGGAAAAGTGCGAGCAAGGAGCGGCCGTAGCCTTGGGCGATACCAGCCATGAGCTCGGGTTGCTCGGCTTGGGTGGTTTGCTCGTTGAGCAATTCGATGGCACTGCGCAAATCGGCATGGCGTAGCACGCCGATAAATTCTTCATTGCGGTTGAGCACGGCGATCTGTTCGTGTTGCTTCCAGATCGAGTGTGTGGCGGCTTGGCGGATGTTCATGCGCCCTTGGATTGTTTTGCAGGTGCTATTTAGCAGTGATGCGATGGGGAATTCATTGGGGCAGCGTAGTAACTCGACCAAGTTAAACTGGCCGACCAATTTTCGCTCTCGGTCGATCACGAAAACGAATTTGGAAGGTGCGTCCTCCTTGGTTGCTTTGACTATGCGAAGTGCCTCTTCGGCATTGGCATCATACGGCACGACGATGACGGAGTGGTTGATGTGGGCGCCGACCATATCTTCCGCATAGCTGAGCATTAGAATGCAGCTAACCCGTGTTTTCACTGGGAGTTCTGCGATGAAACGCTCTCTTCGTTTATTGGTCAGGCAGCGGAGGATGCTGCCGATATCCGTGACGGGGAGGTGACGTAGCATTCCAATGCCTGCCTCAAAGGGCAGTTTTATGCAGATCTCTGCCGCACGCTTACTCAGCATTTTTCGAAGCACTTGCGCCGCGTCGTGCGGTGGCATTTGTTGTAAGAAGTCGGCGACCTCTTGCGTGCTTTGCTGCTCCAGTATTTCAGCCGCAGCTTCTGGGTGTGATCCGATGAATGCGCGCGCGAGCGCTATTTTATGCTCACTCATTTCGATTCGCTTGCGTCTGCGGCAGTTGATGTCGACGGTTCCGTTACGGTGGACACGAGGGTGACTTGCTCATGGAAGAGTTTAGCTGGGATAATTGCCCGGCCGTCTTTGGTATCAAGGATGATACAGGTCTGTCTGATCTCTAGGATCTCGCCCTCGTAGCCAGCGAGCTTGATCGTTTCACCCACGCGACAATTGCGGCGGATGTATTGAGCACCGACGGTGTTGGCCACCATCCCTTTGGCACCTAGGCCGAAGGCGAGGCAAGCGCCAGCGAGTAAGATACCGATGACGATCGTCACCAACCATGTTAGGAAATGCATGTCCAAGCCCATGTGCTCCACGCCGATGACCCATGCCAAGATCAGGATCCCGATGCGCACGGCTTTGGCGAGCACTGCGGTTTGAGTCGCGCCGACTTTTAGGTCTGCATTGAACAGCAGTGATTGTGCAACGTTGCCGATTAAGTAGCCGCACAGGATAATAAGTAGGCCTGTTAAGATTTTAGGTAGGAACACCGCGATGCCTCCCATCCATCCGGAAAAGACATTCCATCCCAGCAAATTGGCACTGGCCGCGGCAAAAAATAGAATGACACACCAAAACACCACCTGCCCGATGATTCGGGAGTATGACTTTTTAAAGAGCTCGTTTTTGGTGTGGTGCTGCTTGAAGAGCTTTGCGGACACCGTATCAAAGGCGGTGACGATTTTTTTCGAAGCGATTCGTGCACAGTGGGCAACTGCCCAACCGATGAGCAGTAGCAGGAGCGCGCCAATGAGTTGCGGTAGATAGTCGGCGACGTGCTGTGAGAAATCTTGAAAGGTTTGATCCAGTGCAGATTTCCAACTGAAGGCGGAGGGGGATTCGTCGGGCATAGTTATTTAGAGGGAATGTCACACGGGGCGCGAACGTTGCACCGTTTGCTGCACCATGTGCTGGACAGTATTCCTATTTCAATTGAGGAGCAACCCGCTACGGTTTATTTTCTGAGGGTTCGTCGCTCGTTTTTTCGGGTTCTTCCGCGGCTGGCTTTTGTTCGCTGGTCTTGCGCACTTTAATGCGTTCAAGCTGATTGCGCTCCTTCTTGAGGATTTTGAACATCAGGTCATTGATCTCCAATATTTCGTCCTGATCCGGGATTCTCTGGATTTTTGCCATGACATAGCCGGCCAGTGTCGTCGCATCGTCATCCGATAATCCGAGCTCCAGTTCACGGTTTAAGTCGCGGATCGAGATGTCGCCGTTCACGTCGTAGGAACCGTCGCGGCATTTACGCACACGACGCAGGGTCGGGGTGTCGTGCTCATCGTCAATTTCCCCGAGGATCTCTTCGATAATATCTTCAAGTGTGATCAGTCCGCTAATACTGCCAAACTCATCCACCGCGAGGGCGATGTGTTTGCGGCTTTCCTTAAAGGCATTGAGCTGGTTTTTGAGGCGCGTCGTTTCCGGCACGAACCACGCCTCGCGAAGGTGTTGCTTCAGATCGAGGTCTTCCGGTTTGCCTTTGTGGTTTTCTGCCGCTTTGAACAAATCTTTCGAGTGTATCACACCGATTACATGATCCGGGCTTTCTTCCCAGACTGGTATGCGGGAGAGTGAACTATTGGCGACGAACGCTATGATTTCCTCAATCGGGTCGTCCGCATTGACCATGACCATGTCGCTGCGATGCACCATGATCGCTTCTATCTCGGTTTCCCCTAAATCGAAAATACCACTCAACATGTCGCGATCTTCAGTCAGCACATTGCCTTCCTCGTGATACATTTGCACGGTGCCGCGTAGCACATCGACGCCACTGATTTCTTCTTGCGGCGCGACTGACACGAGGGATAAGAAGCGGTTGACGATGGATTGAACGACTAGCGTGACTGGCGAGAGCACTTTAACGATGAGCACTAACAAAGGTGCTACTGCGAGTGACACCCGCTCTGCGTGGCGAACGGCGTAGGTTTTTGGCAGCACTTCCGCAAAGATGAGGACGAGCACCGTCATGATCGCGGTGGCGTAGGCGACACCAGTGGGGCCGAAATATTCGACCGCCAGCGCGGTGGCGATGGCCGATGCGGCAATGTTGACGACATTGTTACCCAGTAAAATCGCACCGATTAAGCGCTCTTTGTCTTCGCGCAGCTTACTGACCGTAATCGCTTTACGGTTTCCGTCCATTTTAAGACTGTGAATTTTTGCCCGCGAGACACTGGTCAAGCCGGTTTCAGATCCGGAAAAGAATGCTGAAATAATAATTAGCCCGAGGACAATTAGGAAAGGTATCATGATTTACGTCATATCTCTGGAGTAAATTATTTGACTAAGCAACTCCACTCTTTGCCTGAAATTTGCTGGCTGGATGCTGCGTGGCGTGAAGCTTTAGTGAACGTTCAGAGCTAAAGAGCCTCTGTCGTGAGCTGTTAAACTCAATAGCATTGCATCATTGATAGATGATCTTCAACGACTGTCCCAGAGCCGCTGCGCGGGTTCGCTTAATGACGCTTAATTATCGCTTAACCATCACGCTGAAGTTCAAAATAGCCGAGCCTCTGCGCGAGTATCTTGGTAGCGCGTGTCTTTAGACTGCGTTCTAGATCCACAGAGCCGATTCCATAAGCTGTTTATTTGAACCACGGATTCACAGGTATGCGCAGATCCTTGAGGGCTGCGAATGTGTGTTGGCTGGTTTTGATCATCCCGCTAGGATCATTGTCATTATATGGTGTTAGAGATTGGAGGAAATACATACGAATGGAACGTTTGACAGTGGGGGTGAGGGAATCATAACGTATAATTCAATAAGAACTTGTTTAGCGAAAAATATAATTATGAAAATTAATTTCCTTATCATTATACTGTTAACGAGTTGCTTAGCACACGCCGAGAATTATCCATTTATTCGAGATGATTCTGGCACCTTTAGCTATGCTGGTGGCCAGAGAACATTAAGCATAGAGAGCAGTGATATGGGCTTGAGCTATTCGTGGACGATGGAAACACCTACGATAGCAAAGACCATTGGCCCCAAGGAAGTAGTAGAGATCACCAGCGGTTGGTTTTTCTACGTGGAATCCGAGGATCGCACTTGGTTTTACAATGGGGATTCAAGGCTTGTTCTATTACAATTCAGCTATCCCGGAGGAGGTATATATAGTATTGATTCCAGTGGTGAGTGGTTGAAAAATCAAGTTCCATTGAATTTAGCCAAAATCCTGCCTCAAGCCATGAAAGATAAAATCATGTCCAGGGAAAAAGCTGAACAAAATAGGATATGACAATAGATTTCGCGCGCTCATCTATGCATACCTTCGACGTTCGGCAGAAAATTAAAAACAAGTGAACCTATGAATAAGCATATGATTATCAGATGGGCGATCCACTTGTCCGGCGCGGTCTGCACAGCCGGAACCGTCGCGCTGCTCATCACTTTCTGCTCGGAAGTGCTCTTTCGAGATCGAGGCGTTTTAGATCAGTCGCTAATGACATGGGAGGATTTCTACGGTGCCGTGATTACTACACTTCTTGCTATTGGCCTTCTTCTCGTTCCGCTGCGAGGCTTTTCGTTTCGATCAATCAGAGTTTGGCTGGGAGCGATTATGATGGCATCTGCACTGACGGCTATCACCTTTGTCCTGGCTGCCCCTGTCGAGCTGTCCTATTTTCACGCCGACAACTTCATCATCTCCGTAGGGATTCTCTCGTTCCTTGGTTTTCTCTGTGGATTTGCAGCCCAATATGGTAAGGCAGAACAAGCAGAACAAGTCGAAGATGGCGCCGCCGAACCAGCCCTTTGATTGAATCCGAGCATCACCCCAGCGCGCCATTCCTGTAACATTAGCCTGAAAATACACTATGAAATCGAAACACGTATCAGTGATCTTGGTCCTAGTCTTAGTCGCCATTCTTGGCACTAAGTTCTGGGTGTCGGGCCGGGGGTATTCTTCGGCCACTTTTGCGGGAAGCTCGTTTCATGCTGAATCGGCAGCGGATTGCATGAAAGTGTATTCAGAGTTCGAGGACTTTCTTACATTGGCAGGGTTTAGCAGGACCTCCTCTCCATCAGAACTGGATTCTTGGGCTGGGGTTCATAGTGAAGAAGGGCAACGGGTGTGGTTTTCGCGCCCAGCTGGTCGCGGTGAGCAACTCTACCTCTACGTCGACCTTGATGCCACTCACATACGAACCAGCATAAAGTGGGAGTATCATGGCTTTAAAAAAGGAGCTGCGGCTGCTCAGCGTGAGGCATTACGTTTCGCTTTGGAGGTCGATGGCTGGATGGGCACGATACCTGAGTATAATGAGTTGCCTGAACGCTTTCGAGTCGAGAAGCGCCAGGGGCTTGTGGCGAGAATCGCGCAATTACAAGAAGGCTAACCCGTCGTGGCACTCTACGATGTTGAAATCAATCGAGCGCCTACCACTAGGCAGAAATCGCTGTCCGATAAACTTAGCGAAATTGATGAGGCGAGGCGCTTAGGGCAACTCTCAGAGTCCGAATATAATGCTGTGCGGGCTCGTGTCCTTTCAGAGTAAGGTAATCAGTCGAAGTAACCTATTTCGCTAGAGCTCAGTTCTCTGTGAGTTTTAACCCCGTAACCCATATGACATCACCAACCGACAAGCATGAGTGGAGAAAGCGTGAGAAGGCGCTTTATATTCCCAAAGCAACGCCCGAGATCGTGACTGTTCCGGCGTTTAAGTTTATTACTTTAAGGGGCGCGGGGAATCCCAATGGCGCGGCGTTTGCTGAATGTATTGGTGCACTCTATTCGTTGGCTTATGGCATCAAGATGACTGCCAAGAAGCCGGGATGCGCACCCGCAGGGCATTACGACTATACCGTCTATCCACTTGAAGGTGTCTGGGACATTACCGATGAGGCGAAGCAGACTTTTACTGGGGAGATCAATAAGGATGATTTAGTCTATCAGCTAATGCTTAGGCAGCCTGACTTTGTGGACGATGCCTTTTATCAGGAGATCTGGGAGATGGTGAACAAGAAGAAGCCGCATCCACTTCTAGACAAAGTCCAGTTTGAGACGATCGAGGAGGGCCCGTGTATCCAGATGCTACATGTCGGGCCTTATGAAACTGAGGCCGCGACCTTTCAAGTGATGGAGGATTTTGCCGCTGCCGAAGGTGTTAAGCGCCTGTCCAAGTTACACCGCGAAATCTACCTTTCGGATTTCCGCAAGACCGCACCTGAGAAATTGAAAACCGTGTTGCGGTTTCAACTTGAGGGGTGAAGCGTAGATTCTCGAACCGTTAATGGACGTTCATGAACGTGAATCATTTCAACTGTCCAAGTGGCAATTGAGCTAAAGCAGGAAGTCGGTGCTGAGAAGTTACTTAAATATTTAATAGCAACTCGTGACTTAAACCGGTGAAAAATTTAACCGTAGTGTTCGCTGAGATTGTGGGAAGGCATCATACCACCTGAAAATGTCTCAGGGTGGTGTTAGCCGCATGTGTTGATGGTATCCTATTAACGTGCATTGACGTTCATTAACGGTTCAACATATTTTTAATATTAAATTCTGATCTTGTTCACGGAAATCTCGAGATCACGCCCGTAGCGGCGGATCAATTTCATCTCCTTTGGGGTGTCGTTCAATTTCGGTCGTTGTGTGAGTATATTTATAGGTCTCGTCGTGACTGTAGTTCTCTTATTGAGTCACTTTTTTCGTGGCTTCAGCCATCTTCCTCTTCGCCTAAAAGAGTCGTTATTGTTGTCCGTTAGGCCGTGTTGAAGGTGCTTAATCGCTGCGACGTTGATGCAAAATCTCAAGTGCACGCCTGCATTTGAAAGATGAATTTCTTCATGTGATTTGCGAGTTGAGCTAATTGAAGGCGAAAGTTGGTCTAATTGAATCTGAGTGTGATTGTCGCATTCAAATACCCCACAACATCAACCCCTTACTCCGATTATGTCTAGTCAGACTTATTTTAGACGCGCACTGCGTGCGTCCGCTGCGCTTTGCGCTGGGCTGAGCTTTACTCAGCATTCTCTCGCCGATATTCAAATCGGTGAACCTTATATTCTCGAAAGCCGTCTAGACGGTTGGGTCCTGCAAGAGCAGGGCAGTTCGCTCGGTCTTGCATCGGCACGGCATGACGGCAGTCGCCGTTTTATCTTTAATGCTGCGGGTGGGAATTTGTTCACGATTCAATCTGAGTCGGATGGCACTTATGTCACGGTCGCTGGTGGCGGTGTGACGGAAGGCACTTCAATTGGTCTGGAGGCATTGACCGGTGCGGATTCTCAACTCTGGGAAGTCGTAGATCTAGGTGACCAGCATATACAAATCGTCAATCCTGCGAGTGGATTGTTGCTGGGGCACTCCGAAGATACGACTCCAGAAAATCCGGTGGATCATGATGGCCTCGGTGTCTTGTCTGAAAAGAACGGTGAGTATGATCGTCAATGGCGTCCGTTTATTTCTGAGCATACGCCCACACATAAATTGGGCGTCAACCATTCGGGCTATGCGCCTGCACAGCAGAAGGTGGTGACTTTGACGCGTGATGCATTGGCCACGGTGAATTTTACCGTGACTGGTCCACAGCAACTCAGTGGTGTCATGAGCTATTGGGGCAACCAATGGGGGCTGCATTTCTATCAAGCGGACCTCACTTCTTTGACGACTGAAGGTCAGTATACCTTAACCGCGGACGGCTTAACACAGCATTTCACTGTGAGTGAAGATGCGATGCGCTCTGTCCGTGCTGAGAATGGCGGTGAACTGAGCTGGTCTGATTTTGTTGATGGGTTCTTGGCGACACAAGTGGTGCCGACTTCGGGAGATACCATTGATGAAGCAAATGGCGAAGAGTATAACGGCTATACGCAACTCACTTCGCAGCATACGCTGACGGGTGGTTTTTACGATGCGACGTCTCGCGATAGCAAGATGGCTCGCACTGGCACGGCTGCTAAATATTTGTCCTTATCTCACATCTACGCAGGCTCAACCGAGCAGAGCGCGACTTTGACTCCTGTGCTGCAGGATTTGGTGGATCACTTTCAGTTGGAGCAAAATACGGATGGTAGTTTCCCATTGGGTAAATTCCGTATTTCGCCGACGGTGTATCTGTGGAGCACGGATACGGATGCAGGCGTGACGGCACGTGTTGGCACTGGGCTCGCTCTATTGGCGCAGGCGCTCGACGGCGTCGATGCGACACGTTCGGCTGGGGCGCAGGCTGCTGCGGAGGATGCGTGGGATTATGTGCAGAGCTCTGTGGATGCCAATGGGCTGCCTAATAATTTTACGGTGTTGGGCAATAAGAACGGTGAAGATTACCGCGGTGCTCAAAGCAATGTCATCAATCTGGCGACGGAATTATATTTGCTGACCGGTGCTGCGGAATATGCGAACTATGCCGATGCGCGTATCTTAGAAGCACGTTACCAAGGCGGGATTTATAAGAACCTGAGCTCGGTAGATGACTGGCCGGGCGTGCATACGAATCGTCAACGTGATTTGACCGACTCGGGCTCTGTCTTGCATTTGAGCCGTTACCACTCAGTGGCTGCGAGCAATGTCGCTGCTGCGATCGAGGTGCAGATGGAAGATTGGAAGGACTACTGGATTGCAAACAATCCGACACCTTGGGGCGTGCCAGAGAATGCGGGTGCCGCGGCAGTCAGTAATGGCTGGAGCCGTAAGCTCACACATATCGGCCCGCAAATGCTGATGGTCGCAGATGTCTTCGGTTGGCAGGATGCGCGCGACTGTGGCACACGCTCTTGGGATTACATTCTGGGGAATAATGCCGCTGCGAGCAGCTATTACATGGGTGCGCGTGGTTCGGGTAGCCAGCCGCGCCTGAAAGATCCGACTGACGAATCGGTCGGTGGTGTGATTCCTGGCATCCAGGACGACAACGTTGGTGATGGCACACTTACGTTGCTCACCGCCACGGGAGATAGTGCAAAGGTCTCTGAAGTCGTGACGATGCATACCTTGCCGATGCTACTGACATCTGCTTTGGGTGAACGTGTGTTCCCAGTGGGTGTAGGCAATCACTCGCCTGAAGTCGTTGAAAATCCACTACAGACTGCGGATGCTCTTGTCGGTCAAACATTCGTCGCCGACCTCGTTGATCGTTCGTATGACCCAGATGGGGATGCGCTGACTTATACTTTGCTGTCCGGTCCAAGCTGGTTGGCGATTTCAAATGCGGGCCTCGCGACAGGTGTGCCAAATGCGGGTGAGTCAGGCTCCAATGTATTTAGCGTGCAAGTTTCAGACGGCACAGCATCGGTTGATTTCGACCTCGAAGTCTTTGTGCGTGAATCGCCTTACTTCGAAGCGCCTGCAGATCCTATTCTATTTGTGGATGTCGCAGAAGATACGTATTCGAAATCAAGCAGTGCGACGACGAACTTCGGGACACGTGCCTACATTGAAGTGCGCACACAAGCGTCGAATTCATTTTCGCGTAACAGCTTCGTGAAGTTCAGCGTGCCGACCGTGAATGGCACGATTCAAGACGTGAAGTTGTTCCTCTATTCGTTGGATGAAGGCGATGCGTTGGAAGTGTATAGTGTCGATTCCACATGGGATGAGGGCGCGTTGACTTGGGACAATCAACCGACCGCAGGTGCATTGGTGGGTAGCTTTGATCCTGAAGTCGGTATTTATTCCGGCCTTGATGTGACGAGTGCGGTGAGTGCAGACTCAACGGTCTCCTTTATGATTAAGGAAGTCGGTGATTCTGTTGGTCAATTGGGTTCACGCGAGGGTAGCCAAGGTGCGTTCCTTGAGGTGACTTATGTTGAACCGCCAGCCAATCTGCCTCCTGTCTGGAACAATTCGGTCTTCACGCAAACGGGTGCGACGGCTGACGTGGCATATACGTCGTATGTCAACTGGCGGGTGTCCGATCCAGAATCAGATGATTTGAACTATGTTAAAATCTCCGGTCCTGCATGGCTGTCGATCTCTCCTGATAATGGTAAATTGACGGGCACTCCAAGCGTGAGCGATGGAGGTGATAACGTCTTTTTCATTGAAGTCGATGATGGTATCAATCCTCCTGTGGCAGCTGAAATGACGATCAACGTCGACGTGCCAGCTGAGTGTTCTGTCTCGGACATTGCAGTGATTGCCGAGTCAACCAATGGCGGCAAACGTCATCGCGGCGTGGCGAGTCTTACAATCGTCGATGCTGTTGGGGATCCAGTCGCCGGTGCGACGGTTGATATCGCTTGGAGTGGTGCGATCGCACAAACAGTAAGTGTAGTCACTGATGCCTCTGGTGTCGCGACGCACACGTCGGACAAAGTGCGCAATCCGGGCACCTTCGTTTTGACCGTGAACTCAGTGACTGCAGCAGGGTTGATTTACGACCCGAATGACAACGTCGAGACCAGTGACTCGGCGACCTCGAATTAGTCAGAGCTCAACACGTTTCTTTCAAAGCCTCGGTTCTTTACTGAGCCGAGGCTTTTTATTACAGAGGATCCGGGAGAGAGGAACAACCTGATCAACAACCCAGAATGTAAGGAAACGTTGGCGGCACTGCGCGAGCTGTGTGATGCGGATTTAGTGAACTTGCTGAAGCCCGGGAAAGACTACGCGACTGAGTATCGACTGAATGAGCGTTTAAAAAAAGATGAAGTGACTGATGCTTGATACTGCTGCGCATCACGAATTGTGATTTCTAGCTTAACCCATTCGGGAGGGACGAGCTCCGCCCGGATTTTTATCCATAAGTGTGTATCTTCTTCTTTTCGCGATGAAAGCGGTTCTTTTAGCTCCTTCTCTTCGCAGGGAAGGAGCTTTTTTACCACTAACTTTACACATTTACAACTTATGGATAAAGCTCAGGCTCCGCCTCGTCTTGCGGTGTGCTGGTGCTTTGTTCCGCTGACGGCAGCGTAAAACGCGCAAGCGCCGAGGCCGTCCCTCCCTAAGCTATACACATTCAGCAGGTCCGCGTAAGCCGCGGCATTTTTCGCAAATTATGATGCGAGCCCTTTTAAAGCGTGATTTCGTTCACGGAGATCTTGAGGTCGCGTTCGTAGCGGCGGATCAATTTCATTTCGTCTTCGCTGGCAAGTGAGATGGCGTGCCCACTTTCGCCCATGCGGGCGGTGCGTCCGACGCGGTGCAGGTAGTCGTTGGAGTCGGATGGCAGGTCCACATTAATGATGTGGGTAACGCCTTTGATATCTAATCCTCTGGCTGCGACATCGGAGGCGATGAGCAGTTTAATTTTTCCGCTGCGGAATTCATCAAGCGCGGTTTGGCGTTCGAATTTACTCAGGCCAGCATGCAGCACGGCGATGCGTAGGTGTCTGCGTTCTAGGTCGGCTCCGAGCTCTTCGGCGCTCTCGTTGCGATGGACAAAGGCGATGGCGCGTTCGGGACGGGCGGTTTTGATGAAATGGTGAAGGGCGCGTGCTTTGTTGTGATAGGGCGCTTCGATGAAGCTGTGCTCAATCGTGGGCACGACTTGTTGCGCCTGGGCGGCGTGCCATTGCACGTCGGTGCCGATCGATTGCGCGGTTTCGAATGCCGCGCCTTTGTCGGTGGCGGAGGTGAACACCACTTGGCGTTGGTCGCGTGGCGTGGTTTTGAGGAAGGCTTCGACGTCGCCGATGTTGTCGTCGGCGAGCATATTGTCGGCCTCGTCGATCACGATCATGTGGCATTTGTGGAGCTTGAGTTTGCGCTGAATGTTGAGCTCGAGCATGCGGCCGATGGTGCCGACGATGACGTGTGGCTTCTTCTTGAGCTTTTCTTTTTGGCGCACGACGGAGGCGTTGCCGATCAAGAGTTGGCTGCGGATGGCTGGCTCGTAGTCCTTTGCGAGCAAGAGAATACACTCGTGAATTTGGACGGCGAGCTCCTGCGTGGGTGACAGCACGGCGAGTTGCAGGTCTTTGCTGCTGGAGTCAATGCGTTCGAGCAGGGGTAGGAGGTAGGCGAGTGTTTTGCCGCTGCCGGTGGGGGCGCTGAGCCATGCGTCCTGTTGATTGCTTAAGGTCGGGTAGGCCTGCACTTGGATGTCGGAGGGCGTGGTGATGTTTTGCCGCGCCAGTGCCTCGATGCGTTTTTCAGGGAGTCCAAGTGTTTTAAATGTGTTCATGCGTGAGCGGAAAATCGGTGGTTTCGTGTGTGGAGTCAAGCGAGGTGCTGCGCGTGGAGGCTCTGTTGTGTTTTGCACGCGAAGGATCCTAGTATTGTGACACAGGCATTTCTGCCTGTGACTGATGCTACGGGACAGGCAGAAATGTCTGTTTCACTTCGTTGATGAGGCACTGAAGCGTCGCGCTACTTGCGTTGGCCGACGTAGACGGCGGTGGCGATCAGTGCGGCGCCGATGGCTAGGCGCACGAGGGTCTCGGCGTTGGTATTTTCGATTTCGCCGAAGACGAATAAGGAACTGAGCACGGCGAGTGGCACGACGGCGTTGTTGAACGCGCCGAGGGTGCCGGGGGTGCTCAGGGCTGCACCTTTGTTCCAAAGGAAGAAGCCGAGGCCGGAGGCGATGCAGCCGAGATAGAGGAGCGCCTTCCATTGATCAGTGCTGACTTCGAGGGCTGCCCAATCAGTGAAGGTGAGACTGAAGGTGAGGGCACAAAGCGTGCCGCCGATGTAGAGGAGTGCGAAGCATTGGTGGTCTTTGATCTTTGAGTGTTGGCGTTTCCAATCGCGATACGCGACTTGGCCATAGGCGAAGACGAGCCCAGCTAGTTGCATCAGAACGAAGCCGAGCCAGAAGTCGCCATCGGGTGTGCCTTTGGCTCTGATAACCGCAGCACCAACGACGGAGAGCAGGGCTGCAAAGAGGTAGCGCGGCGTCCATTGCCGTTGCCTTGCATCATGGATGAGCACGACGTAGACAGGGGTGAGCACTGTAAAAAGAGCGATGAGGTGCGAGGGGAGGTATTGAAAGGCTTTGATGTAGCACACATACATTAAACCGAATTGAACCGCACCGTAGCCTAGCAGTCTGAGCTGATCGTGCTTGCCGAGTCCTTTAGGTCGAAAGAAGGGCAGGAAGAGCAGGGTCGCGCAGCCGAGTCGCAAGGTGGCGACGAAGTAAGAGTCGACACCCGACAAGGTGCTGCCGATCAGGCCGAATGAGAAGGCCCATATAAGAGAGACGATGGCTAGGTAGAGCATGGCGACGAATAGAGCCGAATGCTGTCTCTTTGAGAAGGATAATAATCCTAGATGTTAGGTGTCAGGGGCATAGGAGCGCACTACTACGCTCTTAATCCTACTCTTAATCTTCAACATAATCAGAGCGTGGGAAAGAAGGCCTTTCGGCTCAGCTAGAGGATTAAGATCATGAATAAAATTACGATTATGACCTAGACTATGATGCTACCTATGCGGATGCGTCGCGCTCGGCGATGGCGCGGACGTAGAGCTCGCGGCTGATCCATGCATCGGTGGCTGCGTAGCGAATTTGCTTCTTATCTAACTCGGGACGTGCCCAGTTCGAGACTTGTGCGGCTTTACTAATGCGGCCTTGCATCAGCAGTCCCGCTAGGGCGCGGAGGCCTCGATTCTCATAACCGAGCTTGAGTGTGATATCGGCAACCTCGACGAAGCCGCCGGGGTTGAACTCTTCCATCTTACGCAGTTCTTTGACGTCGTCTTTGATGGCAACGCCGGTCTTTAGGATCGTTTGGGATTCTAAAATCGGCAGCACGGGCGCGAGTGTCTTGGTGCAGCTGATACGAAAGAGATAGACGCAGTCTGGAGTGCCTAGCTGTATGAGTGCGGGCGGATGGTAGTCGCCTTTTTTGAAGGTGGGGCGTGTCTCGGTGTCGAACCCTAGGATGGTCTCGTCTTTTAATTTTTCGACGGCAGCTGCCATTTCCTCTATGGTATTGAGGACTTCGATACGACCTTCCCAGAAGATCATTGGGAGCTCGTTGATTTCGGCTTTGGAAATGCTGCGTGGTTCTGGTTTAGACGATTCGTTATTTGCTGACATGTAATGGGGCTGATTCAAAATCATCAGTGGATGATTTAATGGGGATGCTTCGGCGCTTTAGGCTTCGATCACGAGGCCATCATAAGCGATGGCAATTTGTTTGGGAAAGAAAGGCTCGTTGTCTGGGTAAATTTTTTGGTTGTAGCTGCGGCTGTATTGAAGGGAGCCTTTGTTTATCTTCTCGATATCGCGATCCGTATGCGAGGGTTCGTGGTGGAAGATTACAAGCTGTTTGACTTGCGCGCGTGCGGCAAGCTCTACGGCGGTGATGTGGTTGGAGTGACCCCAGTTACGCTTTTTAGTGGTGGCTTCTTGGAAGGTGTATTGTCCGTCGAAAATGAGCACGTCGGCGTTGCGGAAAAAGTCTACAAATGGGTAGTCGGGCTCTTGTGCTTCGGGCCCATGTTCGGAGTCCGATGAGTAGACGACTGACTTGCTGTCTTGCTCGAACCGGTAGCCCCAAGAATCGCCAGGGTGCTGTTGCTTGATGGTGCTGACCGCGACATCGCCGACTTGAAAAGAGGCTCCGGACTCACGGATGTCGAACTCGATTTCGGCCTGCATCGTCTCGAAGGGCACTGGGAAGCAGGGAGCCTCCATTTGCATGCGTAGCGCTGCTTCAGTTCCCGCGTGGAAGCCGTGGAAGATGATACGATTTCCGGGGACATAGGCGGGGGTGAAAAAGGGGAAGCCTTGTATGTGATCCCAGTGTAGGTGGGAGACGAAAATGTGGTAGGTCTTCGGCGGAGTGTTTGCTGGCAGTGTGAGTGCATAATCGCGGATGCCAGTGCCCGCATCACATAGAATAACGTCTTCTGTGCCAGCATCGATCTGCACGCAGGAGGTGTTGGCTTTAAAGGTGCCCCGCATGTTGTGAGGCAGCGTATCGAGGAAGGCATCGACCTGTGTTTCGGATGTGAAATTTTCATCTCGTGCAGCCCAAAGTGCCGCTTTGACTTTGCCACGGATGGTAGCAGAGGATGCGGGAGACGGAAGGGAGCCACATGAGCCCCAAATGATTGCCTTAATACTCACAGTTATGATTTCTTGGCGACTATGGGGGTCAATGCGTTCGAGTCAAAACAAAGGGGCGGCTCTGGGTGAATCTGTGGCGATTTGGCTTATTTTTAACAGTTACTAGCCATTTATAGGGGATCTTATCGTTTTCCTGATCGGATGGGATGATTCTTCTAGCTTGCGCTCTGAAAACTATATACTAACTTCTTTAAAATATGCTTAATTGTCCCAGATGTCAGTCTAAGATGGCGCGTGCGACCAATTCCTTTGGTCAGTTTTGGCACTGCCAGGCTTGCGATGGGAGTGTGGTGACGATGTCGCTGCTGCGTAAATTTGTGCCGCGTGAGGCGTTGAACTCTGTGTGGCAGCGAGCGCGTCGCGGGGACGTGCCGTTGAAGCAGTCCTGCCCAAGTTGTTCAAATCGTATGAAAGAAGTGGCTGTTGAGACTAAGGCGGGGCGGCATTGTGAGGTAGATGTGTGCACGCATTGTCAGTCGGTCTGGCTGGATGGTGGAGAGTGGCATGATCTAGCAAATCTGAAAGTGCGCGCGCACGCACCGAGTGCTGATCTGCGCGCAGCGGTGCGCGAGCGGGTTGAGCAGAAACGGCGCGTTCGAAATGCGCCTTCTCCATTGGAGGAGCATTCGCGGTCTGAGCTGAAAGAAGAGTGCGTCTCGTCGCCTGTGCTGCCGCAGTCTAAACCGAGCCGTGCGCTTCGGGAGTTTGCGCCTCGGTCGCAGCCGGTGCGTCGCAATGTATCGGCCGTGAAGAATCGCGAATCAAAGGCACGTCCTGTGGAGTCGCATCGACGCTCGCCAAATGCTGGCGCTGAGGTCACGCGGCGTCGCGGTAGGCAGCCCCATCAGCATGTGTATGCGGAGTCAGAGCCTTCGCGCGCTTGGGGACAGGGGCCGACTGAGTTTTGGCATTGGATACCAGCGCTATTTGGTATGCCTGTTGAGGATGCTCAACCTGCGGGGCATCATAAGAATCACGAGCGACCTTTACTCACCTGGACGCTGGCGAGCGGTATTTTTCTAGTGAGTGCGCTGGCGATGCTTGATTTAGAGCCTCTCATTCAGGCGTATGGCTTGATTCCTGCGGAGTTCGGGCGTCTTGGTGGGCTGACGTGGTTGACTTCATTTTTCTTACATGTTGGGCCGCTTCATTTGCTCGGAAATCTTTATTTTCTGGTGGTCTTTGGTGATAATGTGGAGAAATGCTTTGGCGGTTTGGAGCTCTTTCTATTGATTGTGGTCGCCACGCTGTTTGGGGATTTCGTGCATATTTTATTCGACCCGAGTTCGACGATTCCTTGTGTGGGGGCGAGTGGTGGGATCTCTGGTGTGATTGCCTTTTATGCGTTGCGCTTTCCTAAGACGCAGTTGTCGATGATGTTTTGGTTCATCAAGCCCTTTTGGTTTCGTATGAGCGCGATTTGGCTATTTTTCCTTTGGGTGCTCATGCAGGTTGTCATCTCTGGTCAGCAGATTGCGGGGCTCAGCAGTATCTCTGGCGGGGCGCACCTCGGGGGCGCATTCGTTGGCTTCGTTGCTTGGCTACTTTGGCGTCTCGGCGGGGGCGAGCGCGATTGCCGTGAAGCTGCCTATCACAATTCTCTTTAGAGCCCTAGGAGCAAGATTATGCTCGTGAAAGTCAGCCACATCACTCCTAGAGAGATGAGCCGTGTCGCAATTGTAATCTGAAGTGCTGCAGCCCACTCGTGCACGTTAGTCGCCAAGCGGATCAACATGAGTAAGAGTATGGAGCTGAGGCTGACTTGAATCGGGTTAAAGGGACTGAGATCGAAGAGGAGCTGGAGCAGCGCACCGACTGTGGCAATTACGAGGCTGATTGGGAGGATGTGCTTCAGGCGGGCGCGATGCTCCCCAAGTCGAAATGTAATTTTGAGAACAATGAGTGTGATGATGGCCTCGACGAAAAAAACGATTAGCGTGCTCAGTAGCTGGTCTAACTCAGGCTCTTTAATTTGAGCGCTTGGGCTTACTTTATTGTCTTCGTGTGTCGCCGCGAAGTCTTGCATCATCTGAACGTAAGTTTCATCGATATCTTCACCTAGAAGTGGCCGATTTTGAGAGCTTTCGGTGATGGTGAGTCGCTCACGCATCACGGGCAGATCCAGTGTGCCTTCGGAGAAGGGCGACACCTCCCTTGGTGCGGTGCTGCTCGTTAGGTCGAGTTCAGTGGCGGATTCGCCTGTCATTGTGTTGAGAGTCGTCTCGTTGGTTTGAGCATTCACCTGTTGTAGCAGGCCGAGCAGTGCGATAATCGCGAAGGAGAGGACTTTCATAGTGACAGTAAACAATTTAGGGGTGCAGCGTGGGGTATGGGCGTATCGAAGTTACTCCATGGGTTGAGGTCAACCTCGTAGGATGTCAGTCTGGTTTTTCCCGCCTTGCGGATTCCTGGCGGTTTAAAACTAAAATACTGAATGCTTATGCCACTTCGAAGATCGCTTGAATCTCGACGGTCGTGTCGAGTGGCAGGCCAGTCACTGCGACGGCTGCACGTGTGTGGCGGCCGCGGTCGCCGAGGATTTCGACCATAGTGTCGGATGCACCGTTGATCACGGCTGGACTGTCGGCGAAACTTGGCACGCCGTTGACGAAGCCGTTGAGTTGCACGACGCGGGAGACCTTATCTAGGTCGCCGAGGTGCCCTTTGGCGACTGCCAACAGATTGAGTGCACAGACGCGTGCGGCGGCTTGGCCGTAAGCGATGTCGCGGGTCTCTCCGATCTTGCCAGTGTGTGTCATCTGTCCGTTGACGAGGCAGATTGCGCCAGAAATGTAGAGGAGGTTACCGACTTGCATGCAGGCGACGTAGTTGCCCGCTGGTGCAGGTGCGATCGGTAGTTCGATGCCGAGTTCGGCGAGGCGTTGGTCAGTAGTCATGGGAGGGAGAAAAGCTGAAAAATGGAAAACCTGAAAGTCTGAAATGCAGAAGCGCTCGGGGAATTTTCAGAATTTCCGTATTTCAGCTTTCAGTATTTCCCTCATACGGGCTTTCACCTTCGCTGCGGGCGATAGCGACGGCGCCGACTGTGTCGCTAAACACATTCACCGAGGTGCGGCACATGTCGAGAATGCGGTCGGTGAGCCATACCACGCCGATGGCTTCGACCGGGAGGCCGACTGCCGGAAGGATGACGGCGATGGCGACGAGGCTGGCGGCGGGGATGCCGGCGACGCCGATACTGGTGGTGAGGGCTAGGAAGACGACGAGTAGCTGATCGCCGAGTCCGAGCGCGACTTGCCCGGTTGATGCGTAAAGCTGTGCGATGAAGAGCACGACGACGCATTCGTAGAGGGCGGTGCCATCCATATTGACAGTCGCACCGAGTGGTAGCGTGAAGGAGCAGGTCTTTTTAGAAACACCCGCACGTTCTTCGACTGTCTCGATCGTTAGTGGTAAGGTCGCAGATGAGCTGGCCGTGGAAAATGCGGTGAGCAGCACAGGAATCATCTCCTTATAGTGAGTGATGGGGTTGATCTTGCCGATGAACTTGAGCACGAGCGCGAGGTTGATCGCGAAGTGGATCGCGAGGGCCAGTAGGACGGTAACGAAAAACCATGCGAGTGTGCCGAAAAGGTCACCGAGGTTGGTTTCAAAAATGACTGGCACCACGAGGCCAAACACGCCGATCGGTGCGAAGCGGATGATGAAGTCGGTTAACTTTAGCATCACTTCCTGAGTGCTTTCCCAAAACTTTAGCTGTGTCTCGCGTTGCTCCTTCGGCAGCTTGCCGATGAAGGCACCGAAGAGTATGGAAAAGGTGATGACGCCGAGGAGTTGTCCATTGTTGCTGGCTGCATCGACGATGTTGGACGGAAACATGCGTAGGAAGATGTCGAACATGTCGCTGGAGCTGCGGCCTTCCACTTTTGCCATGAGGCCTTGGTTGATGGATGTCTCTGCTCCAGTGCCAAGCATCGCGGTGGCTGTTTCTGCATCGACGTTGCCGGGTTGGATCAGATTGACTACGATCACTCCGACAATCACGGCGGCGGCTCCGCTGCAGGTATAGTAGAGAAACGTTTTGAAGCCCATTCGGCCGACACCTTTCTCGGCTCCGAGGTGCATGATGCCACTGATGATCGAAGCCACTATCAGCGGAACGATCACCATTTTAAGCGCGTTCATGAAGAGCTTGCCTATGAATTGGCTGAAGGTGAGAGCCCCGACGCTGAAGCCTTCGCCCGAATGAGGCAGGATGAGTGCACCGAAGAGCCCTGCTAATATCAGTGAGAGTAATATCTGCCAGTGCAGTTTCCAGCGAATGGGGTTCATGGTTTTAGGAAAGCTGAAATTATGAAACGCGGAAAGACTGAAATGGTATTTGGCTTAGGGAAGTAATCTGGCTAGTTTTTGCCAGTGCTCGATTGGTAGCTCTTCGGGGCGCACTGTCGGTTTGACGCCGGCTGCGACGATGGAATCAAACCACTGTGCTGCTTCGGGTTGTGGGTCGCGTCGGCAGAGGGCGCCGAGTTGTTTGCGGCGTTGGGTGAAAATGCGGCGAATGCACTCACGCGCAGGGGCGGAGAAGTGCACGGCGTCTTCGCGCAGGTCGAGCCGTAGAAGTGCTGAGTCGACTTTTGGAGCAGGATGGAAGCATTGCGCTGAGACGAGATGCTTGCTGTGTGCGGTATAGACCGATTGCAGGAAAATAGAGATCGCTCCAAATGCTTTGCTGCCGTGGCTGGCGACGTAGCGATCCGCGGCTTCTTTCTGCAGCATGAGCACCATGCGTTGTGGCAGTGGCCCGGAGATAATGGCCTCCATCCATGGTGTGGAGACGGCGTAGGGGAGGTTGGCGACGATCTTAAAGCCTGCTTCGGCTTGTTCGATTGGAAGCTCTGCGCGTGGGTAGTCGAGGCAGTCGCCTTCGATCAGATGTAAGTTCGGCTGCTCGGGTAGCACATTGGTGCGGATGTGTTCGGCCAGTGTGCTGTCGCGCTCGACTGCCCAAACGGTGGCGCCGCTGCTTAGAATCGCACGTGTCAGCGTGCCGAGCCCTGGACCGACTTCGACGACGTGGCTGCTCTCGTCGATATCAGCCATTTCGATGGACTTGCGCACAATGTTGCCGTCCACGAGGAAGTTCTGTCCCAGCTTTTTGTTAGGGAAGTGCTCCAGTTGATTGAGGAGCTCGCGGGTGGCTGTGGGGCTTAGTGGCACTGGGAGAATTAGGAATTAGGAATTAGGAATCAGGAATTCTAACTATGCGTTATGGAAGGCTTCCATCAGTTCTTCGGTGTCTTCGGAGCGCATGAGTGCTTCGCCGACGAGAATGGCATCGGCGCCGCAGGCGCTGGCCCGTTCGGCGTCTTCGATGTCGAAGATCCCGCTTTCGCTGACTTTGATAATGTCGTCCGGGATTTGCGGTATCAGTAGTTCGGATACCGCTAGGTCGGTCTTGAAGCGCTTGAGGTCGCGGTTATTCACTCCGACAATTTTCGGGTCGAATTTGAGGGCTTTTTCCAGCTCGCGTTCTTCGTGAATCTCGTAGAGCGCGTCGAGGCCGGCAAGGCCCGCTGCGTCGCGTAGGGCTTTGATCTCGTCGTCTGCCAAGGCGCGAACGATGATCAAGATGCAGCGTGCGCCACCTTCGGCTGCTTCAACGACTTGCACAGGGTGCACCATGAAGTCTTTACGTAGGCACGGTGTTCTACGTTCATGCTGTTCGAGGAATTCGACGACGTCCCAAAGGTCTTGGAGGCTGCCACCAAAGTAATCGGTGTCGGTGAGGATGGAGAGGCAGTCTGCGTCGGCGTTGATATATTTACGTGCTTGATCAACGGCATCGAGGCTGGCTTCGACGATTTCGCCAGCGGACGGGGACTTGCGCTTGATCTCGGCGATCACTGAGAGGCGATCGTTGCGGGCGAGGGCTTTGAGGAAGCTGCCGCCTTGACGCTGCATGTCCGCGAGGCGCGAGAGTTCGGAATCGCGCACGGGGCGAATCTGGTTGCGCAGGGCGTGCCGCTTGGCGGCCATGATTTCGGCTAATTTATCCATAAGAAAAAAGGTCTGCCGTATCAATTGGGCAGACCTTTAGAAATTACATGTATGTCAGGAAGATCAAGACGCAGTTTCGGACTTTGTTGCTGCGCGGCGTGCTTCGACCCAGTCGAAGAGTTTTTCAGGCTCGTCTTCGTAGGCCCAGACGGCTCTTAGGAATTCGGCTGGATGGATGTTGTTTGGCTTGAAAAAGGCTCGGTCGCCGCCGCAGCCATACATGGTCTCTGGTGGGAGCTCGCCGCGTAGTTTTGCCAGTGCCTTGGGCATAATACGTGGTAACCACACGATGCCACGGGCTTCGCTGTCTCTGGCTGGCAGAGCGTCGCGATCCATCACTTTGTCAGATGGAATGCCTTTTTGACTGTTTAGGAAGTAGTCGCGTCGCGCGTCGGAAACCAGAAGGAAGGTAGTGAAGTCTATTTCTGCGCCGTCGAGATGGTCTTCGACGGGGTCGTAGACGTCCATTGGGTTGAGGCCAATGGATGCTAACTCTGCGAGTGTTGCAGCGTCAAAGAAGGTGTTTGGCTTGCGGTTGCCGCTCTGATACTGGGCGATTGCAATATCCCAAATTGCTTTGAGGCGTGTGGAGTAGTTGTGATGTTCCATACTAGACTACTTCTTATATTTCAGTGTGGCGGCGATGAAGTTGGCAAAGAGCGGGTGTGCTGCGTTTGGCTTCGACTTGAATTCCGGGTGGAATTGCACGCCAACATACCAAGGATGCTCCGCGATCTCGACGATCTCGACGAGGTCGCGCTCGGGGTTCACCCCAGCCACGCGTAGGCCTGCGTCTTCGAGTTGCTTGCGGTAGTCGTTATTGAACTCGAAGCGGTGACGGTGGCGTTCGTCGATCAATTCGGTGCCATAGGCGTCGAAACTGAAGCTGTCTTTCGAAAGTTTACAAGGGCAAGCGCCCAAGCGCATGTTACCGCCTTTGGTGGTCAGGTCTTTTTGATCTTCCATGATCGTGATGACCGGATGTGGTGTCTCAGGGTTGAACTCACTGCTGTTTGCGTTTTCAAGGCCTGCGACGTTGCGCGCATATTCGATAACCGCGATTTGCATGCCCAGGCAGAGGCCAAAGTAAGGGATGTTATTTTCGCGAGCAAATTGTGCGGCTGCGATTTTACCTTCAGTGCCACGGTCGCCGAAGCCGCCGGGAATGAGGATGCCATCGAGGTTGCCGAGGTAACGCTTTGGATCTTTTTCGATTTCCTCTGCATCTAGGCGGACGATACGCACAGAGGCGTCATTTGCGATGCCTGCGTGGATGATGGATTCGTAAACGGATTTGTAAGCGTCCTGCAGTTCGATGTATTTACCGACCACGCCGATTTCGACCTTGTGGCTAGGAGCCTTGAGGCGGCGCACCACGTCGTGCCACACTTTCATGTCGCAGTCGGGCGCATCGAGTTGGAGGTGATCAATGACGAGGTCGTCAACATTCTCGGCTTTGAGTGCGAGTGGTAGCTCATAGATCGATGTTTCGACGTCGCGCTCTTCGATGACTGCTTTGACCGGCACATTACAGAATAGGGAGAGCTTCTGGCGCATCTCACTGGTCATTGGCTCTTCGGTGCGGCAGACGAGGATGTCGCACTGGATGCCGATTTCGCGGAGTTTCGCGACGCTTTGTTGGCTGGGCTTGGTCTTGAGCTCGCCTGCTGCCTTTAGATAAGGAAGCAGCGTGCAGTGTAGGAAGAGCACGTCTTGGCGGCCGACTTCGAGCGCGAATTGACGCATGGCTTCGAGGAAGGGGAGGCCTTCGATGTCGCCGATCGTGCCACCGAGTTCGGTGATGAGCACGTCGACGTCTTCGGCTCCACCGTCGTAGATGCGCTGCTTAATTTCATTGGTGACGTGTGGGATCACCTGAACAGTCGCGCCGAGGTAGTCGCCGCGGCGTTCCTTCTTAATGACGCGTTCGTAGACTTGGCCGGAAGTCAGATTGTTGAGCTTGCCGAGCTTGCCGGATGTGAAGCGCTCGTAGTGGCCAAGGTCGAGATCTGTTTCGGCTCCGTCGTCGAGCACATACACTTCGCCATGCTGGAAGGGGCTCATTGTGCCTGGGTCGACGTTTAAATAAGGGTCGAACTTCTGGATGCGCACTTTGAGGCCGCGTTGTTCGAGGAGGGCGCCAAGAGCGCCTGCGGTGAGCCCTTTGCCGAGCGAGGATACCACACCACCGGTGACAAAAATGTATTTCATGTTCTTAGATTTCGTCATAATAAAAAAAGTTGAAAGCGCTCGTTTTCCGAAGCGCCTTCAGGCTCGCATTCAATTGATTGTCCTTTTGGGTTGGCAACCCTTTTTGGGCGTTTCTTTAAAAGAAGTTTTTCAATAAGCTAAGCTGTTGGCGGTGTCGATTTGCATTAGATTTTGTTATTTAGGGGTGGACTTTGAGCAATTGTTCATCTTTACAGTGTGGCTGCTTCGGGGATGGTTCGGATTATCGCATTCCACCGCTTGCCTTATTAGGTTTTCTTATATGTTGACTTTGGTTGGGTAGTGGTTTGAAAAAAACGACCTATCCCTTAGCTCTCTCTCATTTAATACGTCTAGAAGATTATGTGCTCACTGTGTAGCTTTCTAAAATCGACCATCGGTCGAAAAATCCTAATGGCCTTAACAGGGCTTGCTCTTGTTTTGTTTATTCTCGGTCACGTGCTCGGGAATTTGCAGATTTATCTCGGGGCTCATTATATTAATGAGTATGCATATCACCTGCATTCACTGCCAGCGGTCGTGATGTGGGGGGTGCGTCTCTCACTCCTTGGGATCATCGGAGTGCATATTTGGGCAGCAGTCTCGTTGACTCTGGATAATCGCAGAGCGCGTCCGCAAGGCTACGAAGCGAAAGCGAATGTGCAGAAGAGCTTTGCTTCCGGCGCGATGCGCTGGAGCGGTGTGGTTCTTGGCCTGTTCATTATCTTTCACATCTTTCACTTCACCGTGCGCAACGTGCCGGGCAGTGAGTATGAAGAGCAGATTGCCGATGTGGCACTCGTGAAGCATGGTCATGAGGTCTATAATGGCGCCGAGAAGGTCATGGTCTTCAATGTGAACGACATGATGGTCGCAGGCTTTCAGGTCTGGTGGGTGTCTGCTTTCTATATCGTAGCGATGGCATTGCTTAGCATTCACCTCTCACACGGTGTTAGCAGCATGTTCCAGTCTATGGGGTTGCGTAATCAACTATGGCGCAAGCGGTTGGATCGTATTGCTGTGGCATATGCGGTCGTGGTATTTCTAGGCTTTGCATCGATTCCAGCGGGAGTGTTAGCTGGTGCGTTGACTCAGTCAAATCCGGAAGGCAACGCTGCGAAGGTCTCTGCTGAGACGGTGACAGTGGATGTCGTTGAGGTAATCATTCAAAAATAGGACCGACTTATAATGAATCTTGATTCAAACATTCCTGAAGGGCCGCTTGCTGACAAGTGGTCGAACCATAAGTTTAAGATGAAGCTGGTGAATCCAGCCAATCGTCGTAAATATAACGTGATCGTGATCGGTTCTGGTCTTGCTGGTGGTGCTGCCGCGGCAAGTCTCGCTGAGCAAGGCTACAATGTCTCGTGCTTCTGCTACCAAGACAGCCCACGTCGTGCGCACAGTATCGCCGCTCAAGGTGGTATTAATGCCGCTAAGAATTATCAGAATGACGGTGATAGTATTCGCCGCTTGTTCTACGACACTGTTAAAGGTGGCGATTATCGTGCTCGTGAAGCCAATGTGTATCGCCTCGCTGAAGTCAGTAACGACATCATCGACCAATGTGTCGCTCAAGGTGTGCCATTCGCTCGTGAATACGGCGGCATGCTCGCGAATCGTTCATTCGGTGGCGCGCAGGTGTCTCGCACATTCTACGCTCGCGGCCAAACTGGACAGCAGCTTCTCCTCGGTGCATATGCCGCGTTGAGTAAGCAAATCGGTCTCGGTAAGGTGAAAATGTATAACCGCCACGAGATGCTCGATGTGGTGAAGGTTGAAGGCCACGCCAAGGGTGTGATCGTTCGTAACATGGTGACTGGCGAGGTTTCTCGTCACGCTGCAGATGCGGTTGTCATGGCGACTGGTGGTTATGGTAACGTGTTCTTCCTTTCGACTAATGCGCAGGGTTGTAATGTGACCGCAGCCTATCGCGCTCACAAGCGCGGTGCTGGTTTCGCGAATCCTTGCTACACTCAGATTCACCCAACTTGTATTCCAGTTCACGGTGAGCAGCAGTCCAAGTTGACGCTGATGTCTGAGTCGCTTCGTAATGATGGTCGTGTTTGGGCTCCGAAGTCTAAAGAGACTGCGAAGAAGATCCGTGAAGGTAAGCTCGATCCAAATTCAGTGCCTGATGAAGAGCGCGATTATTACTTGGAGCGTAAGTATCCGAGCTTTGGTAACTTGGCTCCACGCGATATTTCCTCTCGTGCAGCGAAGGAAGCCTGTGACGATGGTCGCGGTATCGCTTCCTCTGGTCTCGGTGTGTATCTCGACTTCCGTGACGCGATCAAGCGCGATGGCCAGCCTGCAATCGCTGAGCGTTATGGTAATCTCTTTGACATGTATAGCTGCATCACAGGTGCAGATCCATACAAGACGCCGATGATGATTTTCCCTGCGGTCCACTACACAATGGGTGGTCTTTGGGTGGATTATAATTTGGAAAGCTCGATCCCTGGCTTATTTGTCGGTGGTGAAGCGAATTTCTCGGACCACGGCGCGAATCGCCTCGGTGCTTCTGCGCTGATGCAAGGTTTGGCTGATGGTTACTTCGTTCTGCCTTACACCGTTGGTAACTATCTTGCTGAGCAAGGTATTGCCGTCGCAGGTAATGTGACTGCAGAACATCCTGAATTTGCCAAGGTTGAAGCCGATGTTAAAGGGCGCATTGATCAGCTATTGTCTATCAATGGCACTGAGTCTCCACGCTCCTTCCATAAGCGCCTTGGCCAAATTATGTGGGATAAGTGTGGTATGGCACGTGATAAGGCAGGCCTAACTTCTGCGATTAAGGAAATTCAAGAGCTACGTAAGGAGTTCTGGGCCAATGTTCGCGTCGTCGGTGATGCGAACTCGCTCAATCCTGAGTTAGAGCGTGCGGGTCGTGTCGCTGACTTTATGGAATTCGGCGAACTTATGTGTCGTGATGCGCTGATGCGTGAAGAGTCCTGTGGTGGTCACTTCCGTTCTGAGCACCAAACGGATGAAGGTGAAGCACTGCGTGATGACGACAAGTTCACTTTCGTCGGCGTATGGGAGTATAAGGGCGACGATGTCGATCCGACTCTACATAAAGAAGATCTCGTCTATGAGGAGGTCAAACTCGCAACCCGTAGCTACAAGTAAGCGAAACACTCAACTAAAGATAGAATTATGAAACTTACACTTAAAGTTTGGCGTCAAAAGAACAGCCAGAGCCAAGGCAAGTTTGTTGAGTATCAACTCGACGATGTTTCGGAAGGATCTTCTTTCCTTGAAATGCTTGATATCCTCTCGGAGCAACAAGTTGCGAATGGTGAAGAGCCAGTTGCATTCGACCATGACTGCCGCGAAGGTATTTGTGGTATGTGCTCGCTGACGATTAACGGCGTCCCGCACGGTCCGGAAAATGGCACAACTGCTTGTCAGTTGCACATGCGCCACTTCCATGATGGTCAAACCATCACGATCGAGCCATGGCGTGCTGCTCCATTTCCTGTTATTAAGGACTTGGTTACAGATCGCACCGCATTCGAGAAGATCATCCAGTCTGGCGGTTTCATTACTGCCCGTGCTGGAACGGCGGTTGATGCAAATGCGAGCCCGATCGCCAAAGGCATTGCGGATTACGCGATGGACGCGGCGGCATGTATCGGTTGTGGCGCCTGTGTGGCGGCTTGCCCGAATGCATCAGCGATGTTGTTCACCTCTGCGAAGGTCTCTCACATGAATAGCCTGCCGCAAGGTAAGCCCGAGAAAGATCGTCGCGTGCTGGCTATGGTTAGCACGATGGATGGCGAAGGTTTCGGCGGTTGCACCAACATCGGTGAGTGTGAAGCGGTTTGCCCGAAGAGCATCTCTCTCGACATGATTGCACAGCTAAATCGCGACTATACTGCAGCGAAGGTGAAGGATTTCTTCTACCTCGTGCCTTAGGCTTAGACTCGCAGTCTGACTGTTTATATCAAAGGCGATCGTGTGTTAACACGGTCGCCTTTTTTTGTTATTAACTAATTATCAGTGGTTTACGTTGTGCTTGTTGTCGCGGGGTCGTGAGGTTCGGGAGTTACTTGCCTCAACCGGAGAGGGCAGTTCTTTTGTCATCTTATACTTTATCGTGAAAAAATGCATTTAGACTCGATATTACGTTATTTATTCATAGGTTTTTAACCTCATCTTCAATATGCGGATGGGCGGACTCACCAGTTCGCATCAACAAGCTAAATCAAACCTAAACCCATAAATACTATATGAATATTATGAAAAAGCTCATTGGAGCTTCTGCACTTGCAGGAATTATGGCCCTATCCGTTGCTCAGCTATCTGCTGAACGCACACCGGATGAGGGTAAGAATTTCACAGTGTCGAATTCTCCTGAATCCACAGTCTTCAATATGAAGACTCCATCGAATAATCGTCACGTGCATGACTACCGCAATCAGCAACCAGAAGTGGTTGTCGTGGAAGAGCAAGCTGTCGTTGCTGAAGATGACTGCGCTCCAGGCGTCGTTTCTGATTCGATCGATCAGTATGCTGTGAGCCTCGATAAGTCTGCACCTGCTACAGTTGCACTTAATGAGCCATTCACATACAATTACACCGTGACTGCGAAGCAAGATCTGAAGCAGGTCATTGTTAAAGAGCAGATCCCCGCTGGCACAGTTTATGTTTCTAGTAACCCAGAAGCAGAAGTCTCTGGTAGCAATGTAACATGGACCCTCTACAACCTTGCAAATGGTGTTCAAGCACCACTCGAATTGGTTGTTAAGCCAACATCAGCTACTGATCTCAGCAGCTGTGCGACAATCACAGCGATCCAAGACGCTTGCACAACAACATCTGTTGGTGTGCCAGAGCTTGCGATCGTCAAGACAACTCCAAACGAGCAAGTCTTGATCAACACAGGTGTGCCTTGGACTATCACAGTGACAAATACTGGTAACTTCTGCGCATACGATGTCGTTGTTACAGATACATTGCCTGCTGGTATCTCCCATGAAAGTGGTGAGACAACCCTTGTTACAGAAGTCGGCACACTCGCTCCGGGTGAAAGCCGTGAGATCACGATCAACACAACTGCTGTCGCAAATGGTCAGCACACTAACGTTGCATCCGCGACTTCTTCTAACACTCCAGGAGCTGTCACACACAGCGACGATGTGAAGGTTGTTGAAGCTGGTCTTGAAGTCACTAAGGACGGCACACCAATGCAATTCGTTGGTAAGCGTGCATCTTATAAGATTGTTGCTAAGAACACTGGCGATGTCGCACTCAGCGATGTGGTTGTCACTGACACAGTTCCTGCTCAAAACAAGCTTCTCTCCGCTTCTGGAGCACAGATCGACGGTAACACAGCTACATGGACAGTCAGCCTTGGTGCTGGTGAGTCTAAGAACTTCGACGTAACTGTTCTTGGTCTTGAAGAAGGCACATACTGCAACCAAGTCTCGGCTTCTTCTGCTGAATACGGCTTGAGCGGTAATGATGACGCTTGCACAGAATGGCGCGGTTACCCTGCACTTCTGATCGAAGTGATCGATACTGAGGATCCTCTTCTTGTTGGTGAGGAAACTACATACATCATCCAAATCACTAACCAAGGAACAGCTCCTGATACAAACGTGAAGCTAGACATCCAGATCCCACGTGAACTGTCTGTTGTCTCCGCTGCTGGTGACACACAAGGCACAATCACTGGAAACAATGTGAACTTCGCTGCTTACCCATCATTGGCTGCTAAGGAAATCATCCAGTTCCGTGTTGTTGCTAAGGCACTCTCCGTTGGTGATGCTCGCTTCAAGGCTCAGATGAACTCGGATCTTCTTAAGACTCCAGTTCCTGAAGAAGAAGCAACTCAGGTCTACTAAGACCCGATACGCATAAAGCTTTCAGAGGCGTCCGCAATGCGGGCGCCTCTTTTTTTGTGCCAGCACTCAAACCTTGCCTAGCGATTGAATCGTTTTAGATTTAGCTCATATTATATAGATCCATGTTTACTCTTGATGATGACTTAATCTGTAGCCTCGAAACTCTGTTTCGGGGTGTTGCTGGTTCAGCATCGACTTCGAGAGAATGCTCGCTCCGAGGCAGTTGCTATAGGAGCTTGGAATCACTGATCACTCCTCACTGTTAAACATGGCACGCCGTCGATCTACATCTCCTCCGGAAGAAGACTTTCCGATGACACCGATGATCGACATGGTGTTTCTCTTGCTGGTCTTTTTTATGACGGTCAGCACTTTGGCGCAGGCGGATCGCCGTGTGAAACTTGATTTGCCAGAGTCGGCGTCCAGCGATGTGCCGGAGGACCTCGCTGATCGTGGCACGATCTCCATCGATGCGGACGGCCAAATCTACCTAGGTGCGCGACCGCATACGCTAGAAGGCATGCAGGAGACGATCAAAACGTCGCTATCAGAGAATCCTCAATTGCGTATTCATGTTCGGGCGGATCGTGCTACATCGTATCACGATATTAAGGAAGTGCTCCGCTCCTGTGCCGAAGTCGGTGCTTACGAAGTGATCTATGCGACCTATCAAGCGAGGTAAGGAATGGCTAAACTCAAAAAACGACCAGAAGAGAAGGGCGGTGTGCCGATTGCACCGATGATCGATGTCGTGTTTCTACTTCTCATTTATTTTATGGTGTCGTCCACTTTAGAGCAGCAAGAGGCGGATTTGTCCTTTCAATTGCCCGGCACGGTCGAGCAATCCGAGCCGCTCGACTTGCCAGATGAGCAGATTATCGAAATCCGCCCCGACGGGCAGGTCGTCGTTAACGATTACCCGTATGATACTCCGAATGTTTCGCGGTTGGAAGAGCTCGCCTCGATGCTGACCCGTTTCAAGGAGGCCAGTAGCGCGAACAAGGTCGAGGCTATTGTCACGATTTCACCAGCAGATGCAGTGTCACATGGGCAGATCGTTAAAGTGATGGATGCTTGCTCAGTTGCTGGAATAGAAGCGGTGAACTTTGCTTTGGGCGACGATGGCTGAAGGTGTGTCGATCGTATCGACTAACATTGGGTAGCGGCTTTGCTCGCGAAGCCCGCGCTAAGGCCTTAGGTCATGGAGTTTCGGAACGTTTCCTGCCTACGCGGTTCGCGCAAGCACGACCCCTGCGCACATTTCTGAACCATCAAGAATCACAATCCTTGATGCGCGTCAGCATAGTGCCGACTGCATGGTCTCACGCCAAGTCGGCACAAAAAAAAGCGTGAAAGGTGACGAACCCTCCACGCTTTGTGTGATCATTGATGAATTGATATCGTGTAGCGTCGGGCTACTTTTTCAAATCGCCGAAGCCGCCAGGGAGTGTGTCGAGTTGCTGTTTTAACGCAGCTTTCATCTCGGCTAGCTTCGCGGTATATTCAGGATTGTTGGCTAAGTTTACCTGTTCTCTTGGATCCTTGGAGAGGTCGTAGAGTTGGTCGCGATCGAAATATCCAGGGTAGGAACCGGTTGATTTCTTTTCGGCATCACCGCCGCCAGGAATCGCTGTGAGGTGGCTGAATGGTTGAGTTGGGTCTTCGGTTACAATTTTCAAGTGTTTGCGGCGGCGCTCGGCATTCCATTCTTCGAGTGTCGCTGCGCGTTCTTCGGGGCTCATGCGTTCGATGTGCTCGGGATAGCGGATCGCCATGTATTTCCAATCACCCTTGCGCACGCCGCGAGCGTAGCCGAGTTCAAAGTAGAGGACACGGCCTTCTGGCTGCTCTGCGCCGTTGAGATATGGCAGGAAACTTTTGCCATCGAAAGTCACTTTTGAGTAGTCGTAATCAGCGATGTCGAGAATCGTAGGAGCGAAATCGACGATCGAAACGAGGGCATCGCATGTGGATCCCACAGGAAAACCGCCTTTTTTCCATACGATGCTCGGATCGTGCACCCCGCCTTGATAAACGGTGCCTTTGGAGCTTTGTCCATGGTCGCTAAAGAAGAAGAACACGGTGTTGTCGAGTTCGCCAGTTGCTTCGAGTGCGTCGAGTAGTGCGCCGACTGCGTCATCGAGCCAGAGCATGTTGGCGGTGTCGTCGTTTACGGGTAGGCCAGCAGCTTTCAAGCGTGTCGGTATGGTTGAGCGCGCGGGCTGCACATTTGGCGTTTCGTCTAAGTAGCCGACTGCGGTAATGAGTGGGTCGGCATTCCATGAACGTTTTTCCTTGGTTGGGCCGTGTGGCACGGTGGTCGCAAAGTAGAGGAAGAAGGGCTTGTCGTGATCTTGTTTTAGGAACTCGACGCCACCTTCAGTGATCCAGTCCATATTTTGCACCGCGACTTCATGCAGTCCGAGGAAGTCAGGATTGTTGTGGTAAACATTATCTACGTAGTCGAAGCCGACTTCGCGAATCGCTTGGCAGACGTGATCATGATTTGCTTTAAGTTTGGAGGCGTTTTCTGGGTCTTTGGCACTGGCATCGAAGTCTTTGAATCGTTTGAGATTGTGCACCTCGACGACGTGGTTTTTGCCAGTCATCCCTGTGGTGTAACCTGCCTTTTGCAGTAGGCCGGGGAGGGTGGTGTCGCCTTTGATGATGTGTGTGTTGAACTCGACGACACTTTGGCCTTCTTTCTTTGTAGTGCTTTTAAACCAGGCGTTATTGGCACGGCTGGCGTAGTTGCCCGTGAGCACGTTGTAGCGACTGGGTGTGCAGATTGGCGAGGCCACATGTTGTTCCAACATGACCGTGCCTTCCTTGGCGAGGCGGTCGATGTTGGGGGTGAGGTTCTTACCTTTGCCTTGTGGTAGGCAGTTGAAGTGTTTGGGTAGCATATCATCTGCGATAAAGAAAATGACGTTAGGCTGCTCTTTGTCTGCTTGTGGAGCACGGTTGGCCTTCGCGGCAGCGGTGCTTTGTGTGCAGGGTAATAGAGAAATTCCTAATGCTAAGGCGGGTAATAGTCGTTTAGTAATGGTGTGCGTGTTCATAAATATATTAAAAAAGTTCGTGTCTATCGTTCGACGCGTTGGCGGAGTGCTTGCTGCATGGCTGCGACGACTTTCGCGTATTGCGGGTCGTTGACTAGATTACGCGTTTCCAAGGGGTCGACTTGGTAGTCGTAGAGCTCGGTTGCAGTAATGGTGTCGCCTTTTTGTGCGCCGCTATTTTTGCCTGTTTCATACCAAGCGACGAAACGGAAGCGCTCACTGCGCAGGGCATAACCCATTTTGCTACCGCGTGGGAATTGGCTGAGTGCGATGGATCGCACTTTTTGATCTTGGTCAGTGATTGTCGGAGCGAGGCTGATGCCGTCGAGATTTTCGGGCTTCGGCAAGCCCGCTAAGTCGCAGAGGGTCGGGAAGAGGTCGACTAATTCCGCTGGCATAGTGGTGATCTGCTGCGAGGCGCCCGGCATGGTGATGATGAGAGGCACGCGTGTGGCTTGCTCGTAGTTCGTATGCTTACACCAGATGCCATGATCGCCGAGGTGCCATCCGTGGTCGCCCCAAAAGACGATGATGGTGTTTTCGTCTAGGCCGAGTGCATCGAGTTGATCGAGCACTTTTCCAACCTGTGCATCGATATATGCGACGCTGGCGTAGTAACCGTGAATGAGTTTGCGCTGCGTTGGCTCGTCGAGGTCACCTTTCGTTGGCACGCCGTTGTAGGAGCGGAGCTCGTTGGAATCATGCCATGCATAGTCGGGGCTGCCTTCGGCGTGCTCTTGGAAGGGGGCGAGTTCGATGGAGTCGCGGTCAAAGAGATCCCAATACTTTTTCGGTGCGACAAAAGGGAGGTGTGGTTTTTTGAATCCGACTGCGAGGAAGAAGGGGGTGTCTTTCTTGGCCAGTTTCGCGAGTTCGTTGACTGCGTAATCGGCAATGGCTCCGTCGTCGTAGGCGTTGTCCGGTAGGTCTTCGCATTCTACCACTGGCCAAGCGTCTTTTTTGAATAGGTATTTATTAATCGCATTCCAACCGGTCTTACCTTGTGCCTCGGCTTCGGCGGCGAGTGCTTTGGTTTTTGCATTGTGATAGTGCCCGGTGGGTTTACCAGTCTGTGCATTGTAGTCGAGGTGCCAGGTGTGTGCGTAGGGTTGGCTCCACGATGCGGTGTCGGAGCCTTTATCGACGCTGCGTGGATCGTAGATTTTGCCGACTCCTACGGATTGGTAGCCTTGCGCTTTGAAATACTGTGGGATCGTGACGATGTCTGGGTGGATATCTCGAATTAGAGTCTGAAGATCCCATATCTGAGTATAGTCGGGATACTTGCCTGTCATTAAGCTGGCACGTGAGGGACCGCAAACGGCTTGCTGGCAATGTGCATTGAGAAAGGTGGTGCCGGCGTCCGAGATGCGGTCGATCGAGGGTGTTGGCACTTCGTTGCCATAAGCGCCGATGGTTGGCTTTAGATCATCGATGGCGATGAATAGCACATTCGGTTGTGTGGCGCAGAAGGCCTGTGAGGTGATGCATATAGCGGCTGCAGTATACAGAGACTTTAAAATTGTGGGTTTCATTGTTTATAGGCCGGTGCGGAAGATGAAGCCGAGATCGTCGAGGTAGATGTCGCCAGTGATTGGAGCGAGTGATTGGATCTGGATACGAATTGAGTAGAGTTTGCCCATGGCATCTAGATGCTCGGGCTTCGTGGCTTTGAATTCGAAATCCTGCCACTTGCCGATGATGTCGGAGAGCTGAACTGAGCCGAGAGGCATCCAGTGGTTCGCATCGCTCTGGAGGATGATGTTGATTTTTGCTTTAGGATCAGCGCATTTTAAATTGTGTGCGGCGCGCAACTGACCAATCACACCCACGGCATTTTTAAACGGAAGCTTGTCGCTCGGGAGTGGTTCGAAGTGGAAGAGTTGATCGGCATCTTTCACTGGGAGTTGATTCTCGATGCGTGCCGCGGCGACATATTGGTTCGGCTTGATTGATGGATCTGCGCTTAATTCGTAAGTGCTTTCGACCTGCCATTGGGAGATCGGATTATCAAAGGTCCAGTTGACTTGCTTGCGCTCGCTCAGTGCGACGAGCTCGATGCTTTGTGTGGTATTTAAGTGCCGGTTCTTTGCCGTGATCTGCACTGTTCCTGCGCCGTGTGGGGTTAGTGTGAAGTGAGCTGCTCCATTGATTAGTTTCAATGTGCTTTGGTCGATACTTGCGGGGCCATCGATGGATAGGGTGGGATTGTCTACGTTGAGTTGTGGAAGTCGTTTGTTGGAATCGGTGGCGACTAGCCATCCTTCGATTGGACGATCGGCGGGCGCACGTTCGGGGAGTAGGATCTTTAACTCCGGTTCTTGGGCTCGGGTTGCTGGGGTGTATGGCAAGGCGGGAGCGTCTTTCCAAGCGAGTTGCACGACACAGATGCTAAAGGCTGGCACATGGATCAAGCGGCTTTTGTCGAAGTGTAGTTTCTTTTGAGACGGTTTCTGGCTCCATAGTGGCTTGTGGGCATGTGGATCCCAAAAATACTCTGCCTGAGAGAACGTGTGTTGGATGCCGATGAGTTGTGGGCGTTGTTGGCTCTCTAGTTTTAAGGTGAGTCGAGCGGCGTCTGTCTCGGATGTATTGACTAGCATCACCTGAAGGCCACTCTCGGATTTTGTGACAAAGCTTTGTAGCTGGTCGGTGCCTTTGATCTTGGACGCTACGAGCTCGTTGCCCATTAGATTGTTCCACATCCATAGCGCCCAGTATTGGCTTTTCGGGATGACGGTGGTAGTGGCTTCGTCGATATAGAAGGCACTGTGCCCACCTTCTTCGACGTAAGTGGTGAGGTCCCACTGGTTGGCGAAATCGACACCTTCTTCAAACAGTGCGCCGATCCAGAGTGCGGACCAGAGTCCGTTGATTAGGTCGGCGGTGTCACGGTCTTCGTTGACCTTAATGTTCCACTCGGTGATGCCGATCTCGATCTCTTCTTTGCGTCCCGGTTGATATTTCTCAATCCACTGATCGATCTTGTGAATTGCGTCGCGCAGCTCATCAATTGCGGCGAATTTATGGCTGCTGTCGATCGTTTGGACGCCGACGGGGTAGGCGTGGAAACTGACGAAATCGAGTGAATCGCCACTGTCACGGATCAATTCTTCGACAAAGTCGAGGCCGAGGTCGGAACTCGCAGGGCCACCGAGTTGGACCGTGGAATCGACGGCACGCATTGCCTTGGAAAATTCGAGAAAGCGCTGCGCGTAAACGGTGCCGTTCATGGATGATCCGTCGGGTAGACGATGTCCGAGTTCCCAATCACCGTTGAGTTCGTTGCCGATTTCCCATTGGTTGACGCCGTAGTCATTCGTCAGGTTCGCCCATTTGAGCCACTCGGCGGCGACTTGTGGCGTGCCGGAACCGACATTGACGGTGACCATCGCCTTAGCGTCGAGATTGTTAATCCACTCATGCTGTGTGCGCACATCTAAGTCGCCGTGGTAATCTGACAGGTGGCGCGCTTCACCATGAAGGCGGAAGCCGGGTGCGTAGCCGGAATAATCGACTTCCCATGTGCCATCGGCATTTTGTTGACTGGTATCGAAATTTTCAAGTTCGTGCTCTGGGCCGATGCGCACGCCGTTACCATTCCAGTAGTATTCATTGGACCATGAGCCTCCGGGCATGCGGATCGTTGCTGGGTGCCACTCGCTGATATAGTCTTGGAAGGTTTGATCTTCAACGATTGCGACGCGGCTCCATAGGGAAACATTGGTGCCAGTGAGGCGATGGCGGTCTGCTGTCTGCTCTATGGTGTCGGCATTGATACTTAGGGAGGCTTCCATTGTGTCTGCTTGTAAGCAGCTACTGAGCGCGTAGATTGAGCTGCTGGCGCAGAGTGCTAAGAGTGTTTTGGGTAGGTGAGGATTCATTGCAGAAGTAGTAGGTAGTATGAGACTAAGCTTTGACTGAGGAGAATTGAAGGTAAATGTGATAGTTCATTTAAACTTCAGTTCAAAAGAATGAAAAAGTGCACACTAACTTGTGCCCTTTTTCAGTGGTAAGTTGTTTTTAATAATGCAATAATGCCCTTGTTTTGTAGGGAAGTTCACCCCAATTTTGATCTTTATGAGTATCCCCAGTTCCCCAAACGTTCCTATCGCGGCAGGCGACCATGTCCCATTTACGAAGAAGTTGGCTTATGCTTTGGGCGGGCCTGTCGATATCCTGTCGGTTTGGGTGCTCGTGAGTATTGCCTATCCATTATTTAATATGGAGTTGGAGATGCGTCCGCTTTATGTGGCGATTATTTTGATGTCGTTGCGTCTGTGGGATGGCGTGGTTGATCCGATCATGGGGTGGATTTCGGATAATACTCGCACGCGTTGGGGGCGTCGTCGTCCGTTCATCTTCGTTGGTGCGATTCTATCGGCGATTACGTATCCTTTGATCTTTTGGTTTCCCGTGGGGCTGACTCCAGAGCAAAACATGTTTTGGGTGATTGGGTTCGGTATCCTCTTTTATACATGCTTCACCGTGTGGGCGATGCCGTATCAGAGTATGCTGATGGAGATGACTCCGGATTATAATGAGCGCACCCGTGTGACGGAAGTGCGTGGTTATTTTCAGACGCTTGCGGGGTTAGTGAATGGTTGGATTTGGTGGATCACGCTACGTCCGCTCTTTTTCGCAGCCGACCCTGGCACGGGGGAGTTAGTTGCTAGCACGGCCAATGGTATGCGTTATGTGAGTTTGGGGATTTCGGTCTGTATTTTGGTCGGCGGGCTGATACCGGCTATTTTTGTAAAAGAGCGCTATTATGAATCAGTGAAGCTACGTCAGAATAAGGTGAAGCTGCTGCATAGTTTGCGGGAAACGCTTTCAAATCGTGCATTCCTGATTTTGTGCATGTTCACTTTGTTTTTCTTATTAGGCACAGCGATTTTTGATAGTTATGGTCGCTATGTGGGCACTTACTATGTGCTTGGCGGCGACTGGGCTAAAAGCTCGGTGTTTGCTGGCTGGGGCACACTTGTCTACACGATCTTTAGTTTAATGTTTATTCCGATTTTTCGCCGTCTGTCGGAGCGTATCGGTAAGAATAAGTGCTTAGGCATTGCCGTTTGTATTGTGCTGGCTTCGGCGTCCACGACGTGGTGGACCTTTAATCCAGACTATCCCTGGTTGATGCTGGTGAATACCGCTTTCATTGGTGTCGGTTACGCTGGACTCTGGTTGATGTTGCCGTCGATGCAGGTCGATATTGTAGACTATGATGAACTGAAAACAGGAGAGCGCCGTGAAGGTAGCTTCGCTTCGATTTTTTCATGGATTCTAAAGTTTAGTTTCTGTGTCGGGTTCTTGATTTCTGGGCCGTTGATTGAGATGACGGGGTTTGATGCCGCGCTGGAGGGAGCTCAACCAGAAGCGGTGTATCAAAACATGCGAATCGGCTATATAGTGATACCAGTCGTATCGTTGATTGCTGCTCTGGCTTTGTTGAAGCTATTCCCAATTAATAGAGAGAAGGCTGCGGAGATTCGCGACCAGCTTGAAGCACGTCGCGGTCAGGTGTAGGTGAGCGTCAATGTATCTGCGTTAGATGCATGATACTGATCCTTTATAATGAAATACTTTTTAAGACTGTTTGTTTGTGCGCTTCTATCGGTCGCCTGCCTGAGTGCGGCGCAGCGTCCAAATGTTCTCTTCATTGCGGTGGATGATCTGAAGCCTTTGTTGTCAAACTATGGCGACGAGACCGTCGTCAGCCCGAACTTTGAACGCTTGGCCGAGCAGGGCATGACCTTTCTCAATGCGCATTGCCAACAAGCAGTATGTGGGCCTTCGCGGGCGAGTGTTATGACGGGGTTGCGGCCGGATCAAACTCGGATTTGGGATTTGAAAACCAAGATTCGCGATGAGAATCCTGATGTGGTGACGATCCCCCAACACTTTAAGCGTAATGGTTATACCACTGCAGGCGTGGGTAAGATTTATGATTATCGCACGGTGGAAGGGCATGATCGTGATGACCCCCAATCGTGGAGTGGGCCGTATGATATTTTTGATAAGAATCCGGAGAGTGAGTATGGTTTGGTGAACCCTGAGTATGTCGCCAAGGTGCGTGCCGCCCGTGAGGCGAATCCAGAGCTGGGGTATTGGGACTTTCTAACAAAAGTATTAAAAGGATCGCCGCCTTATGAAGGCACCGAAGATGTGGCTGACGAAGCGTATGATGATGGGCAGATTGCCAAGACTGCGGTTGGATTGATTGAGAAACTGTCTCCACAGGATGATCCGTTCTTTATCGCGGTTGGTTTCAAGAAACCACACTTGCCGTTCATTGCGCCTAAGAGGTATTGGGATTTGTATGAGCCAGATCAGTTTAAGCTGCATCCGCTAACGGCGCGTCCAGAGGGATCACCGGAGTATCACTTTCAGCCCGGCTGGGAGTTACGCAATGGGTCGTATGCCGATGTGCCGCTGTTGTCTGATCCCAGTGCGATTCCTGACGATACCGGCCGGAAGTTGATTCATGGTTATTATGCTGCGGTTTCGTATCTGGATGCGCAGTTGGGTAAGGTGCTGGATGCATTAGATGCGAGTGCTGAAGCCGATAATACGATTGTCGTGCTGTGGGGAGATCATGGCTATCACTTGAGCGATCATGGTATGTGGTGTAAGCACACGAATTATGAGCAATCCACTCGGGTGCCGTTCATGATTATCGATCCGCGTGATTCGAAGCTAGTGAAGGGCGCGAGTTCGGAGTCCGTTGTCGAACTGGTCGATATCTTTGCGACGCTGTGTGATTTGTCTGGGCTTGAAGAGCCTACTGGGATTGAAGGCACTAGTTTGAAGCCTGTGCTTGAGAATCCTAAGAAGCGGGTGAAGCCATTTGCTGTGAGCCAATTCCCACGCTATCGAGGGGATGACGAAATTATGGGCTACGCCTGGCGTGATGAACGCTACCGTTATATTGAATGGATCGATCTGCGATTCTACGAGGGAGACACTGCGGGGCCTGTGGTGGATATCGAATTGTATGACTATTTAAAAGATCCAGAGGAGACGCGCAATTTGGTTAATGATCCGCAGTATGCAGAAGCGTTGCTCAACATGCAGCGCAAGGCCACGGTGTATAAACGTATTCATGGTATCAATACCGACGACGGTGCGATGGCAAGTTGGGTAGAAGTGGCTACGCCCTCCGTTGCAGTTGATCCGACCGATCAGATGAAGTGGCGAGAGGCAGACTTGGTGCTGTCTTATGCGCAACGTGCTGAAGGTGAATTGTCGCTGTATGTCTTTAAGCCCGAGGGGTGGTGTGCGAGTGATCAGCGCGCTGCGCTCGTTGCGTTTCATGGTGGCGGTTGGGCCTCGGGCGATGAGCGTGCGTTTTATTGGCAGGCGAATTATTTAGCCAGTCGTGGCATGGTCGTCATTTGTCCGAATTATCGAATCAAGAATACACATGGAACCACGCCTCTGGAGAGCACGTATGATGCGATGCAAGCCATGCAGTATGTGCGTGCACACGCGGATGAGTTAGGGATTGATCCTGATCGTATCGCTGCAGCTGGCGGATCTGCGGGAGGGCACCTTGCTGCCGCGACTGCCACAGTGCGTGGTTATGAGTCAAAGGAGGCATCACTCGTAGGGGTCAGTCCGCGGCCGAATGCATTGCTGTTGTTTAACCCTGTGTTAGATACGGGGCCACTGGGTTTTGGGCATTGGTATATTAAGCCGGATTGGATGGTGATCTCACCGATCGATCAGATGCACGGTGAGCAGCCGGCGACGATTATCTTCAATGGAGATCGCGATACGACGACGAGTGCAGAACGCAGTTTGGCCTATGCCGAGAAGATGCATGAGCTAGGAAACCCATGTGAAGTGGTGCTCTATCCTGATCAGCATCACAGCTTTTTTCATAAAGGTAGCCACACTCAGAACTTTGCCGATACACTGACGCGAGCTACTTTGTTTTTAGAGGAATTAGGATATTTAGATCCACGTTAAATACACGGATTTATGATTATATTTAAGCGTCTGATTTCTCTTTGTTTGTTATTTCCAGTTTCGTTGTTGGCGGAGGAGTTTGAACTCCCCGTCGCTGAGGGGGCGCCGCTTCGCGAGATCGTGGCTCAGTATTATCCCAGAGGGAATGTGTATGTCGGCGGCACCACAGGCTGGAAGAAGCGGTCACGCACGTCGGGGTTGTTAGCTCGTGAGTTTAGTTACATCACCCCGGAGAATGATTTTAAGCAGCCCGGAATTCATCCGATGCCAGATCGCTGGAATTGGAAGATCGCAGATGCGTGGGTGGAGTATGCGGCCGAGCATGGTCAGTTGATTCGTATGCATGGGCCGATCGGTCCGCAGGCTTCGAAGTGGACATTGGAAGATGATCGCACACCAGCAGAGTTGGAGCAGAACTTGACCGAATTTATGACTGCGCTTTGTCAACGCTACGATGGGCATCCGCAAGTGCGCTGGATGGATGTGGTGAATGAGACGGTCGAGCCTAAAACAGGCGAGTGGTTTGGTCCGAAGCCTGGCACTGATAAGTGGGAGAACCCTTGGACGATCTTAGGCTTCGATGAGACTGTGCCAATGCGTCCTCCGCAGTATATTAAGATGGCGTTTGAGATCGCCAACGAACATGCGCCCAATACGAAGCTGATCATTAATCAGCACGGCAAGATGGAGAGCGGTGCATGGGGTAAAGTATGTGGGCTCGTGTATTATTTGAGAGAACAAGGTCTGCGCGTCGATGGTATCGGCTGGCAGGCGCATGTGGATGTGGGCTGGGAGAAAGAGCCAGGGAACTTGGAGCGTTTGGAGAAGTTGATTGCATGGGCGCATGCCAATGAACTCTCATTTCATGTTACGGAGAATAACGTGTGGCTTAAAAAGAAGAAAGACTACGAGGCGCAAGCCGAGACCTTTGGTGCGATACTGCGAGTGCTATTGTCGAAGCGCCATTCGGGTGTTGTCACCTGGAATGTTTGGAACCTTAGCGATGCAGATGCGTATGTGAAACGTGAAGCCTATGATGGTAGTATCTTCGATCGCGAGTATGCACCGAAGCCCGCGTATTATACGCTGCAGCGAGAGTTGCTGCAGGCTGCGCAAGAGTAGTGTTCTGCTAGCTCTGTTTGAGCACGCGTAGCTCGGAGTGCTTACTCTGAATGGTTTCAATCTCTTTGGCGCTCGCAAAGGATAAGCCGGTAGAGAGTGCGTCGGCTTGTGTGGCCGTGGGCGCGATCACGCTGAGGCTCTTCCAGCGTGTCGCAGGGAGTCCTGTTTGTGGGTGAATTAAATGGTGGTAGTGGCCGTCTTTAGAGAATGGGCTGCCATAGCTGCCGCTGGTGGCGAGGGCTTGATTGTCGAGTTCGGCTACGTCGTGGAGTTCGCTGGGATAGTGTGCATCTTTGATGCCGATACTCCACGGGCGTTGCTCAGGGTGTGAGCCGATGGCTCGGGTCTCGCCGAGTTCGATTAACACGTGTTGATAGCCTGCGTTTTTAAGAATATCGCTGATGTGATCGGTGATGTAACCTTGGGCAATCCCGTTGAGGGTGAGCTGCATACCTGGGTGATTGAAACGAATCGTTTTCGTGTCGTGCTCGATATGCTGCCATCCGGTGCGCTTGAGTGCCGCGGCAATCTCGTGCGGGTGCGGCGCTGCTGTGGTTTCGGGGGAGTGCTTAAAGTGCGTTGCGTAGGTCTGCCAGAGCGGTTGCACAGTGGGGTCGAACAATCCATTGCTCAGTGCGTAGGCTTGATCGATCGCGGCTAAGAGCGGTTGCCATTCGGGGGAGGGGGTGTTGAGTTGTCCGTCGCGATTGAGACGGCAAAGCTCTGAAGTCGGATCGTAGAGACTGAACAACGATTCGAGGCGGCGTATTTCTGCGAAGCAATGCTTAAGGACGTTTTGAGCGCTTGAGCGATCCTTGGCGTAGAGCGTGAAGCTGCCTTCGGCGCCAAGCGTGTAGCCGCTCCAGCGAACCGCTTGGAGTGTGGGCAGAGCAGATGCGATGTTTCCTAGGCTCATGCCTGCGGCACTAGTCGCTAGGATTTTGATGAAGCGTCGGCGTTGCATTTTGTGAGGGCTGAGGAGTGAGGCCTGAGACTTGAGGACTGAGGACTGAGACCTGAGACTTTAGGACTGAGAGGGAGTTAGGAGATCGGCGGTGTTTTGGGGCGGCGTGATTTGCGTAACCAACCGCCGATTCCTGAGGTGATGAGAATGATGATCGCGATCGCGGAGAGATCCATCAGTGTGCGTCCAGCCCAGCCGAAGAGGCGGCCTGAGTGCAGGTCGAGTAGCACGCGGTAGAGCGAGACGCCGCCGCCTTGAAACGCATCGAGGAGGGTGTTGGCATTGGCTTCGTCGAGTGTGATGGTTTCGAGCGGTTCGACGTTGTAGCTTGCCTGGTATCGGTCGAATTCAAGCCAGTCGGCATCGGGCGTCCAATTACCTTCGGCGCTAATGAGTAGGGGGCTTCCGTCGATGGTGGTGCCGACGGCGATCAATGTCGTGTAGGGGAGCTGATTGCTATCGATGGATTCGATGAATTCGCCCTCAGTTGTCAGGTAGATGAGCTGTGTCTCTGTCGCGACGACAGAGATCGGATCGCCTTCGATGATGCCCAGTGGTCGGCTTGCGCTGGCGAGTGGTGCGTTGTTGTAGAAGAGTTGGCCGTTGAGATGTGCCAGTGTATCGGATTGATGGATACGATACGCATCGATGGATTCGCCGCTGGCCATGCCATAGCGGTTGAGGATGACGCTGCTTTTGATCTGAACCTGATCGAGCTTTAGAAATTCGGTGTGGTTGAGCGCGAGTCCGGTGATGGATAGACTCAGCAAGAAGAGTGCAGATGCGATTCCCAGCCAGCGGTGCCATGCGAGGATCGTGCGTTTACGTGGCAATTGCAGGCTCATTGTTGGGCGGCCTCCTTGTGTAGGTGCAGCGCTAGTTTAGAAAGTCGAGTGAGGGCGTTGACAGAGAGTGTCGCGCCGCTGATGCCGTCGATTTTTTTATTTAGGCGGTTTTTATCGCCTAGCTCGAGACCTTTAAATTGGTCGGTGAAGAACGGGTAGCGCACTTCCCAACCGTGTGTTTCACGGTAGATGAGCACCTGCATGGATACCAGTTGATTGTTCTCGACCACAAACCCGGTCGTGATTGGTTTGACTTTGCCTAGCTCATCCAGAATCCATGCAGTGCGTCCGCCCTGTTGCCAGTAGCGTATACGCATGCCGCTGTAGTCGCGGCCGAGCACTTGCTTGATCGAAGCCTTGGTGTCCTTTGTCAACCAGAGCACCTTTTGCTCCGGTTCGCCGTCAAAACTTTGGCTGATGAATACTTCTGGCTCCAGATACACCTCTTCGAGCGCACATAGCTGCGTGCTGCCAAATAGTAGGCAGTAAAGTGCAATGAGTGGTATGAAAGTGCGTGAGGGCATAAGTGTCGTAGATGCGAAAAAAGCCGGTGCTTGCGAAGAGCGCAAGCACCGGCCGTGGAAAAATCGCTTAGAACTGGTAGCCAACACCTAGGTTGAAGATGCTGTCGATGTCGTTGTCGCCAGCGTCTGCGCGTTGGAATTCGTCGGCATCGCCTGTATACTGATAGTCTGCCTTAAACACGACATTGTCAGTTGGCCAGTAGTTGATACCCACTTCGTAGATCTCATTTTCCTGGATATCGCCCCAGCGGTAGAACTCATAGTTGCTATAGCGCGCATAGACGCCAACGTCGCCGTATTTTTCGCTGACAGACCAGCGGTAGGATGGCTCGATGTAGTAACCGTATTGCTCCTCTGCGTCAGAGTTGTCGATGTCACCGCTAAGATCCCAACGGGAATAAAGTGCACGGAGTGCGAAACCGCCGTGTTGGTAAACCGCGTGCGTGGTTGTCAGTAGTCCTGAGAAATCGTCTTTGGATGTCTGGGCAAGGTCATCTTGATAGAAGACCGATGCTGCGAGCTCTAGGCCTGCAATACCTGTGTATTTGACACGACCAGCAATGGCAACTTCGTCGTTGGTGGCCTCAGATACTTTTTGGCGGCCGCTGCGAATGCGGTATGCGCTGTTGCCTGTGGTAGGCACATCGAGGCCAGAGCTAATTGTGCCGTCGAATGCAAAGCCGCTTTCAGTTCGATAGGTGCCTTTAACGCCACCTTCCCACCATGTGCTTGGCAGGATGTTCGACTCGATACGGTTACGCTCGACACCATAGAAAGTGTTAGGCTCGTGTGTTTCGTTGAGGATACCGACAGGCATCAGGAAGACACCGGCGTCAGTATTGAACTCTTGTGTCCAAGCCATACGGATGAACGCTTGTTCCAGTTCGACTTCACCGTTTTGGCCATCGCCTGCAAGACTGTGCTCGAGTTCGAATTCAGTGAAGAGCGAGATCCAGTCGTTGTATTCGTGATTGAAGAACAGCACGAAGCGGTGAAAGTCGATTTCGTTGTCCGCGCCGTTGTTGAAGTTCGCGTGCAACTCACCATAACCACCGACTGAGGTGTTAGTATACCATGCAGGCATGTTGAAGGCGCTGTCGCCCATTTCTTCAACTGCAAGCGAAGTCGCTTCGATTTGCTGCTGAGTTTGCTTCAGCTGAGCGACTGCATTGCTTGCTTCGGCCTTGGCATTTGCAGCTTCGTTTTTAGCAGACACAAGTTCCGTGCGAGCCGTGGAAACTTCGGTTTGGTTCGCTTGCACCATCGCTGAGAGTGCTTCGATTTGTTTCTGTTGTGCCTGGATCATTTTCCACATCTCGGCTTGAGAGGGGAGTGCCTGCGGTGCCTCTTGCGCTGGGAGCGTGGCTACGAAAGCCGCGCTGCAGAGTGCGAGGAGGGTGATTAGTCGTTGTAGTTTCATTGTTTGTTTTACTGCTTAGTTAGTGTTGGGAATGAGTCTCAATAGCGCTTCGTTTAGCCTGTCAAATTATTTTTTGATACTGTGTCTCATTTGCAAATAATACGTATTTGTCTTCTTTGCCCGCAGGAGAGCGCGCATCGGGAGGGACTTTAGCTTCGCCGAATTGATGGTTGGACTTAATGGCTTGGTGCGTATCAGTTCGTGTAAGCTGCGTCATACGAACCTTGGTGCACTGCGAGGGTTCCTGCGCCGCAGTGCAAAGAGACACGCTCTCGCATTCCGAAGTGCCTAGTCGGTGCATTTGCCTTTCTAATCTCAGTGTCAGGCTTCTTTTCGCGTTGACCCCATCGGACTAGTCACAACTCTAGCCACATATTGATCTGCTCCCGTAGTTCAATGGATAGAGCAGTGGTCTCCGAAGCCGCAAATTTGAGTTCGAATCTCAACGGGAGCACCATCGTTCGCCTTTCAGGCTTCGCATGGCGTAGCCATCTAAGCGTGGAGGATACGAGCATGAGTGTGAGGCGTAGCCCAGTGGGCGGAGACTGGGTGATTATAACCGCGGGAATAGTTCGCATACCGCTAAATACACTCCTTGGATATTGGTGTTTTATGCGGCGTTTTCAGATAAGATGAAAGCACTCGAATCTGAATCCTACTTGAAATCTCATTCGGGTAGGGCGTTCTCTGCGAAACGTTTATTTTAAGCATGCGGTTGGCGCCTTTCTGAATCGTTCGAAGACGCCATAGCCTTTGCTCAAGGACGTGTGACCTTTGCAGATCAATTGGTCTTGCGCGTAGGTGAGTTGGAATAGCTCGCGGGGCGCACAGAGTGGAGGATGTATACTTCGACTTTTAATCGAGCGCCGACGGCACGGCGATACTTGTGGAGTTTCGCGATCGTGATGTTCTGGGGGCGACTTTCCTGTCGAGCGACATATGCGTGGTGATCATGCATCTTTTCTGCGACGGTGCTTTGTGTCAGCCCTGCTTAGTTTCGCGCTGATTTCTGCTTTTCGCCGCTTTAAAACTTCGAGAGCTCAGCGAGGATTTGTTGCTTCGATTGCTGTAAGCCTGGTTGCACAATGGTCTCCGCGAGCGCTTTGGCTTCGGTGGTGCGGCCTAGTTTGCCGAGGACACGCGTCCTGTGGAGGTCGACGATTTGGGCGCGTAGTGTATCGTCTTCGGAGATGGTTTTACGGAGTTTTTCCCAATGCAGGAGTGCAGCTTTCCAGTTGGGACTAGCGAGGTCGTAGTAGGCTTCGCCGAGTCGCATCTGTGAGTCGAAGTTATCTGGCTCTAGACTCACGGTTTTTTGAAAGGCTTTGATCATTTCGCGGTCGATGGCGTCGCTGGTGAAGATGGCTTCTTCGAGGAATTGATCGCGAAAGGTGTAGAGGATCTCGCCGAGTGCGTAGTGGTAGGCGGGCACATCGGGATCGAGCTCGATGGCGTTGAGGTAGAAGGTTAGGGCAGCTTTGCCTTTGCCAGTTTCAGCCAAGTGATTACCGATCTGCTGTTTCACGACGGCGATGCTTGGATCGAGTGCGTCGGCTGTTAGAAAGGCTTTAAAGGCTTCGTCGTTCTTGCCGACGCGGCGCAGTAGCTTTCCGTAAAGAACAAGTGCGCTAACGTCGTTGGGATTCTCCATGAGGTAGCTGCTGTAGGAGACGATGAGGTCGTTGACATGGCGCTCTAAATCGTCTGCGGAATAGAATTCGGGATCGGCGGCGAGTTGTTGGTAGATTTTCTGTTCACGCTTGCTGATGTCGAGTAGACGCTGGGTGTCGAGGTCGGAGTGTTTTGCTTCCGCGGCAAGGTGTGTGGTGCATCCGATCATGCTGATGAGGATGAGGAGTGTGCGAAGTGGCTGCATCTATTGGGAAGTGGAAAGTGGAAAGTGAGAAAGTTGAGAGTTAGGAGTTCGAGGTCGGTTCTTAATCGTCATCCTAATCTGACTCTTAATCAATTTTTAGGGTTCAGCAGGATTAGGAGTATGATTATGGCTTGGGGTTCCCTTGAATGTAGCCTGCGACGGTGAAAGTGATTAGCTCTTCGACGAGGGTGTCGAAGTCGGTGGGGTCGAGTATGCCTTCGGAGAGGTTTTCGAGTCGGACTTGTTCGACAATCGCCCCGATCATGGTGCTGATGGCAAAGAAGAAGCGATAGTGGTGAGCGGTCGTTGAAATGTGGGGGCAGCTGCGCTTGAGTTCTAACATGAAGCGCAGTGAGAGCTCGGTGAAGAGTTCTTTATGTATGGTGCTGATGAAATCTGCTGGCTCGGTGATGGCGCGACCAATCATTTGCATGAGGCCATAGTCGACTCCGGTTTCGCTGCTGGCGCTTTCAAAGAGTGGGCGGAAGAGTGCGTCGAAGATCGCATGCACTGGCACTGATTCGGGGGCATGCTCTGCGATGAGGGCGTCGAGTTGTTTCAGTCGTTCAACGTTGATCGGCTCAAAGCGATTGCGTATCACCGCTAGCATGAGTTTCTGTTTGGAGCCGAAGTGGTAGTTGACGGCTGCGAGGTTGACCTGTGCTTCGCGGGTGACGTCGCGTAATGTCATCGCACGGAAGCCTTTTTCCGCGAATAGCTGTTCGGCAGCGCGCATTATGTCGCAGCGGGTTTTGTCTGCCTTGGGTGGTTCGGAAAGTGTGGGCATGCTCTGGTCTTGTGAGTTGGCTTGATATGTTAGTTTTAAACATTTGTTTAATTGCTGCGCCGAGTCAACGCGGCAGACTTGAGCGGGAGGATCATTTTAACCTAGATTCGGCAGTTGGCTTGGGCTCTGATTCTTAAACCGTTAATGGGCGTTAATTAACGTGAATCCGCCTCGCTGCCAAAATAGCGAACTAGCTAACTCACGGTTCTTAGTTAGAGACGTTCTTTAGTATCTAAAGATTATGCACTTAGGGTCTGTGATTGACGTGCATTCACGTTTATTAACGGTTCAACTCAGCTTTTTAGGTTTACGCGTCGCGCCTAGAGCCGCGGAGCAGGCACAAAAAAGCCCCGTCAATGAATTGAGTGGGGCAGATTTGCGGTGTTGAACTGCTTAAAATCTATGCTTCTTCGAAGCGTCGAGCAAAGAGGTCTTCGAGGTCGAGGAGCATTTTCTCTGCTGTATCGACGGGGCCTTCGGTGCGTATTGTCAGTTTCGAACCTTTGCCGGCTGCGAGCATCATGAGACCCATGATGCTTTTTCCGTTCACTTGTTCATCATCTTTATCGACCCATACCTCACCGGAGTAGGTGTTGGCAATGCGCACGATCATCGCTGCAGGACGGGCGTGAATGCCCATCTTGTTCTGAACGACTAGTTCTTTGCTAAGTGTTTCGTTGGAATCGCTGGTTTCTTGTGTGGTCATGGATGAATGTCGGCAAAAAAGATGTCAGCAGGCAATATAGCAAGTTGTAATCCAATTTTGGTTTAAAAAAAGATCTGACAAAAATTTTAGTCGAGTGCGAAATATAGTCGTTGAGGAAAAACAGCGTCAAGGGGTAAAAATATGCGAGTGCTGTCGATTTTTAGGTAAACTTAGCTGTGCTCCGGGATCAGGTCGCTTTGGTGGTGCCATAGTTTGGCATAGTGGCCGTCTTGAGCGAGCAGTTCTTCGTGAGAGCCGGATTCGATGATTTGGCCAGCCTCGAGGACGACAATTTTATCTGCACGGCGCACGGTAGACAGGCGGTGCGCGATCACGAGCACGGTGCGTTCTTCTACTAAATGGTCGAGTGCGAGCTGGATTTTTCGCTCGGTGATGGTGTCGACGCTGGCGGTGGCTTCGTCGAGAATGACGAAGGGTGGATTCTTGAGTAGCACGCGTGCAATGGTCAGGCGTTGCTTCTCGCCCTGGCTCAGGCGGATGCCTTTCTCGCCGATATTGGTGTCGAGCCCTTCGGGTAGTGCGTCGACGAATTCGCGCGCGCAGGCTTGCTCCAGTGCGTGGGCGATCTGTGCTTCGGTGGCGTCGGATTTGGCGAGTAGGAGGTTGTCGCGCACGGTGCCTTCGAAGAGGAAGGGGTCTTGAGCGACATGGCCGACTTTGTCGTGCAGCTCGGAGAGTGAGATGTTGCGGATGTCTTCGCCTGTGAGTTTGACGGTGCCTTGAGTGACGTCGTAGGTGCGCATCGCGAGGTTGGCGACAGTGGACTTACCTGCTCCAGTATGGCCGACGAGTGCGGTGACCTTGTTCGCTTCGAGTGTGAGATTTAGGGCGCTGAGCACTGCGGGGCGTCCGGGGTATTCGAATTGCACATTTTCGAAAGCGACTTCGATCGGTGCATTTGGTAGCGGGTGTGGTTCGGTCGGTTCATCCACATCGACAGCAGCGTCGAGCACTTCGAACACGCGCTCCCCAGAGGCGCGGCCTGCGGCGATTAGGTGGTTCAGTCCGTGCAATTGTGAGATCGGCTGGTAGAGCATGTTGGCGTAGAGGAAGAACGCGAGTAGTTTACCCATGGTGAAGCCGCTGGTGTCTTGCAGCACGAGGTAGCCACCGAAGGCGACAATGCTAAGGAAGCCGAGTTTGGTGGCGAGGGTCGTGGCCGGGTTGTAAATCGACCAGCGATACATGGCCTTAAGCGTCTTAGACTTGAGGTCTTCGGCGCGTTGCTCGAAACGGGCGGATTCGCGCTTTTGGAGGCCGAAGGTCTGGATGAGGCGGTTGCCTTGGATGTCTTCGACGAGGAGGCTATTTAAGTCGGCTGAGCTTTCGCGCACGCCTTTCCATACGAGACGGGAGCGTTTGGAGTAAAGAATGCCGCAGATCAGCAGGAGTGGCACGGGCAGGAAGACGCACCATGCGAGGGCAGGCTGCATCACAAATAGCACGGCGGTGATGCCGACGATTCGTAGAATGGCGCCGGTGCCTTGCTCGGTGCCGTCGAGGAGTGCGCGTTCGACTGCGGCGACGTCTTCGATTACACGGGAAGAGATTTCTCCGCTTTTACGCTGATCGTAGAATGATACAGGCAGGCGCAGTAGCTTGGTGTGCAGATCGCGCCGCATCTCGAGTAGCACTTGTTGCTCGAGGGTATTGTTGACGCGAATGCGCAGGCTGTTGAAGATTTCACTGCCAATATAGAGGCAGGCGATGATGCCGACGCCCCACAGGAGTCCGGACATTGCGCCGGTGGTGGCGATGTCGTCTAGGATGACTTTGATCGCGTAGGGCACGGCAATTTCCATTACGGTCATGCCTGCTGCGAGTCCGATCGTGAGCCAGAATAGGCGTTTGTAGCGGAATAGATAGGCAGAGACCCTAAGGATCGTGTTTTGTTTTTTTGGCTTAGTGGTGCTCACGGAAAAATAGGGAATACACGGAAAAGTGGAAATTTATAGTGACGGAATCCTTGGGTGCTGGATTTAGCAAATCTGAATCGATTTAAATTTTTCTATATTCAGGAGTTAGACGTGAGGAGTTAGAAGTTAGTCTTTGGTCGTGAACCGCTTAGCGTGTCGATAGTCTCGGCCAATTTGGCGAACGATAAATACCGCAGAAAGCATTGATACTCAGTTCCTAACTCCTGTCTTCTAACTTCTAACTACTCTTTTAAGGATTATGGTTGTGTCTTGCGCCAGTTCAGCACTTTTTCAATCGGTATTCGGGGATAACCCAATATACAACTGAAACTTATAACGTTTAATTTTACATAACCATGTCTGTTCGTCTTTATATAGGAAATCTTTCTTTCGATGCCACCGGTGATGATCTTCGTGAGATCTTCTCAAACTGCGGCGCCGTGGAAGAAGCGATCATCGTAACTCGCCCAGGGGGCGGTCGTCCTCGTGGTTTCGGTTTTGTGACAATGGAAGACTCTGAAGGCGCGGACGAAGCGATTCGCCAGTTGGACGGTCAGGAGTTTGCTGGTCGTAAGTTGACGGTGAACGTCGCTAAAGAGCGCGAGCAGTCAGACACAAAGCGCGAAGAAGATTAGTGCCCTTTGGGCACGAACGTTGAACTTCGAACGCTCAACGTCGAACTTTGAATGTTAGTCGGGGCTTTGCCCGCGATTGGAACTTGAAGCCTCTTCGGCCTCTCGCGGTTCGCACACGCACGCCCCATACGGGGAGACTTCGCTTCTCTATTATTAGACGTTCAAAGTTGAGCGTTCGAAGTTCGACGTTCTGGCGTTTACGCCAACCGCGCCTGCACTGCAGCCCAAATCTGTTGCTCTAGCTCTTCGACTGAGTCATTGCCATCCAGCACGATGAAGCGCTCAGGTTCAGACTCTGCGAGTTTGAGATAGCCTGCGCGCACGGCTTGGAAGAATTCGATGGCTTCTTGTTCCATGCGGTCCAGCTGGCCATCGCCGCGGGTGCGCACACGTGCCATGCCGACCTCGGGGGAGAGGTCGATCAGAATCGTTAGATCTGGGCGCGCTTCGCCGACGGCAAATCGGTTGATGGTGGCGACGGCCTCGGTATCGATCTGTCGAGCGACGCCTTGATAGACCGTGGTGGAGTCCATGAACCGGTCGCAGAGCACGATCTCGCCTTGGGCGATGGCGGGCAGGATACGTTCACGTGTCAGCTGTGCGCGACTCGCTGTGAAGAGGAGCAGTTCAGCTTCGGGGGACATGCCTTCGCCGGCCTTGTCGTGTTGCAGCAGGTTGCGCACGGCTTCACCTAGCGGAGTGCCGCCGGGCTCACGTGTTTGCAATACCCGTTGGCCTTGGCGTTGGAGACGATCCGAGAGGGCTTTGATTTGCGTTGATTTTCCGCAGCCCTCAGTGCCCTCGAATGTGACAAAAAGTCCAGCCATGTGTTTACCAAGTGCCGATGAACTCGGTGAGTTCATCGAGTGTCGGGCTGGCCGCGGTGCGGACGTAGAAACCGGAGGTCGCGACTGCGACAGTGAGTGCTGCCTCGGGCGAGAGTCCAATCAGGCGTGCAGTGACAAACCCAGAGTTAAAGTGGTCGCCAGCGCCAGTAGTGATTTTTGGCTTTTCACAGTAGGGACCTTTTACGTAGGCAGTGCCTTCTGGAGTGGCGCACGCGGCATCGTGTGTCGGGTGAATGACTAAGGTGTCGAGCTTGAGTGCTTCGCGGATACGCGCTGCCATGACTTGAAGATTTTCTGGCGTGTTCTCAATGGCGTCGAATCCTAGAAGCTCATCGACTTGCTCCGCTTCGCGGAGATTGAGCCCTAGGATGACTTTACCGTAGGCTTCGAATTTGCCGAAAATGTCCAAAACTTCGAGGAGGTCTTCTTTGGAGCGTTTTTCAGGGTCGGCGAGATCGAAGAAGAAGATGCGCTCTGGATTCTCTGGCAAATTGGGGAGCAGTTTCTCTAAGAAGTCACTAAAGACTTCGGAGAGGTAGGGGATCATCGTCCAGTTTACCATGGCGATGAGGTCAGCCTCGCCGAAGCTTTGACTCAGATCATCTGCGCCCATTGCGTTGACGATTTGCTCGTAGTTGATCTCGTCGAGACTGGCCATTGAGCCGAGCATAATTTTGCCATCTGAGAATTCAGCTGCGTGAGTGATGCCGGGGTCTGTGATCGATACGGCATTGGTCTTCTCGGCGAATTCAGTAAATACAGGGTGAATGTTCTCTTTGCCTAGCGCACCAAGGTAGCGGACTTGGATGCCATGTGCGCATTGTGCGTTGGCCATGATTGGGCCGTTACCGCCGAGCTTTTCGACGACCGGAGCGAGCTCGATGTTGGCGCTCTTGCCTGCTGCGGAGCTGATACGTGAGCCGAACTCGGCAATGGTCGAAATCGGGGTGAATTGGTCGCCTGGGCCCGTGCGTTTGTCGACGGGGTGCACGATCTTATCGACGAAGCCGTCGATGCCTACGATCGCTTTTTTAGAGATAGCGGTGTGGGCATTTGCTTTGAGTTCTTGAAGCGTTTGTGATTTGTATTCCATGTATCTTATAGGGAGTTGAATGGTTTGTGTTGAATGTGTAGGTAGCTCTTTGGCTGCGGGCAAACCAAATTCGAGATGAATTGATGAAAGGTTTTTATCGCGAATTTGGTTTTATGCTGGCGAGGATTTGAACGCCTGTTGTTAATAAGAGTCTATCCATGATATCCCTTTTTGCACTTCTAGAAAATGAGCTTAACCACCGTATTTGATTCACTTCTCTTTCAGGCCTCCGGCGGGCCTAATGTTTTCACCTATTTCGGGCAGTCGAATTTTGCCGGTAAGATCGTGGTGATGGTGCTGATCGTTTGTAGCGTGCTCGCATGGTCGGTGCTGTTTGGTAAGTATATGGATCTCTCTCGCTTGCGTTCTCAAAATAAGCGCTACGAGCGTCTCTTAGGTAAAGAAGAGCACCTTTTGGATTTGCCGCCAGAACGTCCCGGCAAGGGCACTGGGCCATATTACGATATCGTGCGCGATGCCTTGGCGGCGTTCTTCCGCTATGGTGGCAATCTCGTTGATGCGGATACACACCGTGCCACGCTTCGTATGGGGCATGTGGAGAATGCCATTCAACGTGCGCTTGCTCAGCAAATTATTCGTTACGAAACAAAGATGGTGTTACTCGGCTCCATCGTGACGGGGGCGCCGTTTCTCGGATTGCTCGGCACCGTCTGGGGGGTGATGGATGCTTTTGGTGGTATGGCAGGTGCGGGTTCCGCGAGCTTGCAGAGTCTTGCGCCTGGTGTCTCGGGTGCGTTGCTGACCACGGTGGCTGGTCTGCTCGTTGCGATTCCTTCCGTGTTTGGTTACAACTATTTGCTCCAAAATACCAAGATCTCGGTCGTTGAGCTCGAGAATTTTGCCAGCACCGTGGCTGACCGAATTGAACTCGAAGCGCAAGCCGCTGCGACGAACGCGTAGCCACTGCGCTCATCCTAATTCCTAATTCGTAATTTTTAATTCCTAATTGATTCAATAGTGGCTCGTAACTTCCATCGCAAAGATCGCATGTCTGCCCTGACGGAGATCAACGTAACACCGTTGATCGACCTCGCGTTCGCATTGCTCATTATTTTCATGGTCACGACTCCGCTGCTGGAGCAGACCATCGATGTGAATCTTCCCGTCGAGGCTTCGAAATCGCAACCCGACGATCGTGAGGAGTTTCAGGCGGTTTCGGTCGATAAAGCCGGCGACTATTATTGGGGCGAAGATAAAGTGTCGTTGCAGGAACTAGGCGACTTACTTGATACCATGGCAATGGATCCCGCGCCGCCTGTCTTGAGTATTCGTGCCGATGCGAACCTGCCGTATCAAAAGGTCATTACCGTGATTGATATGATCAAGCAGCGGAAGCTCTCAAAGATTAGTCTAGATACGAAGGTTAAATAGCGCGACATGAAGATAAGTAAAAATCAGTCACTGTGGGCATCGGGCATTTTACATGTCGCCCTGCTGGTCTGCTTGTTTTTGACCACCATCGTCGAAGCCTTTTTGCCTAAGGATAAGCCGCATGTCTTCGAGATGATCAGCGAGCCGAGCCCGCAATCGCCTTCAACGCCGCCGAATGATACTGTGCCGATGGAAACGCCGCTGGATTTGGAGATCCCTGATCTGGAACCGCTGGACATTCCGGAACCGGTGATGCCTGAGCCTGCTCCAGTGCAGCCACGTCCTGCGCCGACGCCGGTGAAACCGAAGCCGCCGAAGCCTGAGCTGGCAAAGGCAGAGCCATTGATGTCGCTGGATGAATTTAGGAACAAGAATCCGCTGAAAACGCCGAAGCCGCGTCAGCCTACGCCGCCTAAGCCGACGTATAAAGCGCCTACCATTAATACTAGGGATATTGCGAAGCAATTGGAGAACAATTTGCCGACCCAGGTGCACAATTCCGGAAGTGTGACTGCAGCTGAGCGCACTGCTTGGCAACGCTACGGCGATCAATTAAATCGTCGCCTTAATGCCGCATGGATAAAGCCCGCGAATCTTGCGGGCGTCGGACTGACGGTCACGGTGGAGTTTGATGTAATCAGTTCCGGTCGTATTACAAATATCCGCTTACGTCCAGCATCGGGCAATGTGTCTTTCGACGCGTCCGTGAAGGCGGCATTTAGTCGCGTGGGTTCTGGTGGCGTGACGCCAACAGGGAAGGGCAATAGTTTTACGATGACCTTCAGAATGGTGGATTAAGTTCTGAGGTCGTGGCGAGTGAGGTAGCTTCAGGCGAAGTGAAGTGTTCTTGACGTCAAGTGATGTCGGAGGTTGTCTCTCGCATGGCCAAGATCTACCAGAATTCCGGACCCCACCTGTTTCTCTTGCTTTGGAAGGCATCGCACGCGGTGAACGCGTATAGCCAGAAAAGTATTAATGCGGCTGGTTTGAGTTCGTTGAGTGATTTCGCCGTGTTGGAACTGCTGCTCCATTTAGGTGCTCAACCAGTCAATGTCATCGGGGAGAAGATCTTATTGACCAGTGGGTCGATTACCACCGCGGTGCAGCGCTTGGAGAAGCGCGGTCTGGTGCGAAGGGAGCGCAGTATCGAAGATGCGCGTGTGGTGCTGGTGCATTTGACCGACTTAGGCCTTGAATTGATCGAGCCCAGTTTTGAGGCCCACGCGAAAGACCTTAATGTGTTGTTCGATGTGCTGAACGAAGATGAGCGCACGCAGTTTGCTAACCTAATTCGTAAGGTTGGGCAACGTGCCGAGGAGTTGTAGGCTGACGCTCGCTAGGATCCTTGCTATCAAGGCTTCTGTTCCGCGGTCGTCAACCGTGCCGCTTCCGTTACTTGTGTGAGTCTGCGCGCAGATTGATTAAGTGACCATTGCTTAGCTCGATCTGAGTTTTTGTGGTGGATTTACCGAGGCGTGATTTGAAGAATTTAAAGGGATTCCAGAGCTTTTGCGTTGCATTGAGGTCGTATTGCAGTGGGAGTTCAGGCTCGATCTGCAAGGGACGCAGCTGCTTACGTCGTCGGTAGTTGTTGAAGCTGTTTTTCAGAATATCGAGTGAGATGCCAATTAAGAGCAGGGCGCCAGCTGCGAAGACTTTGTAATAGATGGAGGCAGTCTGTTCATATAGACATATTGAGGCGGTGAGCGCGGTGCTAGAAGTGAGTAGTAAAATAAGTCCAATTTGTCCACTGATGGAGCGGTAGTCGTGTGTATTCATGCGACTATTATAGCATCTTTGGCAATACGCTTCGGAGCTGAGACGTCTAATAGCCGATACTCCTTAGTTCGACAATTTTAACCGCTCAGTTCAGAATCGGTCTTGATTCATCGCGCATCGGTAGAAAGGGCGCAGAAAGTGTAGTGTAGCGGTGCGGATCGTGTGTGATCAGTGCTTTTCGACGTCGTAGACTGTTCACTCGCGACGAATGCAGAGATTCGATGGTCGTTTGGTTCGCTATTTTACTGAAAGTCGAGATGCTACGATCTATGAACTTCGAGTCCCGAACCACTGTTATTTTGTCGCTGCTCATCACTTCGATGCTGTCTCCATTTTCGTTGCTGCATGCCGAAGGTGGTTGGGGGAGTCGGGCGTTGTCCTTGTTTAAGAGCGCATCAAGTTCGGATGCCGCGACCGAGGCATTTGGCAGTGCCGACGAATTGGCCATTGCGCTACGCGAGGCGCTGGCAGTTTCGGCAGAGCGCGCGTTAACGGAGCTGAGTCAAAAGGGCGGGTTCTCGGATTCGGATTTATTTCGTGTGCCGCTGCCGAAGTCTGTAGAGAGCTTTCGCAAGCCACTGGCATTGGTCGGGCAGGATTATCGGCTCGATGAATTTCAGGCGACCATGAATCGTGCCGCAGAAGAGGGCGTGGCAGCTTCGCCGGCAATTGTTAAAAAGGCGATTCAAGGCCTGACCATGGACGATTTGAATAAATTGTGGAAGGGGAAGGATGATGCGATCACTCGCTTTTTAGAGAAGAACTCGCGTGAGGAGCTGTCTGAGAAGATGCTGCCCTTAATTGCTGCTGCGACAGATTCGACGGGTGCGACACGTAGCTATAAGAAAATGGAAGACGCGTTGCCAGAGGTTGGCGGCGGGCTGTTCTCGAAGTTTCAATCGTTGGTCGGTAAGGGCGACAAAGACTCGTTTGACCTCGATCAGTATGTCAATGAGCAGGCGCTCGATAGTTTGTTTGATGCCATGGCTCTGGAAGAGCAAGCGATTCGTGAAGATCCACTCGCACGTTCGACTGATTTATTAAAGAAGCTCTTCGGTAGCGAGTAGGCTGTGGTTCGGTTCGATGGTGGCGCTATACTTGCCCACTGAGACTGTTTTTAGTCCTTATGATTCTAGTTGTCGCAAGTTCATTCACCATACACAGAATTTGAGAGTAAGGTTATGCGCGTTCACAGAGTTGTTACGTGTTCTGAGCCGGAACTTCACACGGGGCAGTTATTTTGAATATACCTGAGAATTATTCAGGTAAGGCAATGGCCTTTCAAAATTCTAATAACTGCAAAGATGAATACTACCTGGAAAACAACTCTACTCGGACTCTCGCTCGGCATTGCTGCAAACGCGGCATTTGCTCAATTAACGCTCAAGCCTATCAGCTCGATTCGTAATGGTGCGGCTGAGGATGTCTTTGATGAATCGGCCGCAGAGATCGTGAAATACGACGCTCGCACGCAGCAGATGTATGTCGTGAATGGCTATGCCAACAGTATCGATATTTTCGATATCAGTTCGCCAGAATCACCTGAGCTAGTGCGTTCAGTCGATTTGAGTGCCTTTGGAAACCCTAACAGTGTCGCGATCAATCCGCGGTGGTGGATGAATGAAGTGGCCATCGCCGTTGGTGCCGATTCTGCGGAAGAACGTGGCTCGGTTGTATTTATGAATAAAAAGGGTGATATCAAAGAGGTCGTTTCGGCAGGCTATTTGCCGGACATGCTGACGTATGATGCCAGTGGGCAGTATCTGGTGGTGGCCAATGAAGGTGAGCCGAATTCGGATTATTCATTTGACCCTGAAGGCTCTGTTACGGTGATTGAGCAACATGGTTGGAGCCGTCGCCGTCATGTCACTCAGGTGCCTTTGACGAACTTCACTGAGGCTGATGTTGTTGGCGTGCGTATCAGTGGCCCTGAGGGCACTGCGATTGCACAAGACTTGGAGCCTGAGTTTGTTGCAATTGATTCGGCTGGGCGCAACGCGTATGTTGCCTGCCAAGAGAACAATGCGATGGTAAAAATCGATCTGCGCCGTAAGCGTGCGGTGGATATCTTTGGGCTGGGTAGTAAGAGCCACGCGGCCTTGGGCAATACGCTCGATGTGTCGGATAAGGATGACATGATCCGTGTCGCGAATTGGCCAGTGCATGGTCTGTATATGCCAGACTCGATTCAGTCTTATTCAGTTGGCAATCAGGACTACATCGTCACTGCGAATGAAGGCGATGGGCGTGAGTATGGGGACTATGAAGATGAAAAGCGTGTTTCGAAATTAGATTTAGATCCGAGTGCTTTTCCTTTGGCGGCGGAGCTTCAAAAGGATGAAAACTTAGGCCGACTGAAAATCTTAGTGACTGAGGGCGATGTGGATGGTGATGGCTTCCACGACGAACTGTATAGTATGGGCGCTCGCTCGTTTTCGATCTTCAGCACCGAGGGGGAGTTGGTTTACGACAGTGGCGATTTTATCGAGTCCTACCTCGCAGAGTTTTATCCTGAGCATTTCAATTCTGAGAATGATGAGAACGACAGTGTTGACGGACGCTCTGATGCAAAGGGACCTGAGCCTGAAGCACTCGCTTTGGGCGAAATTAACGGGCGCACTTATGCCTTCGTCGGGCTTGAGCGTTCGGGTGGAATCATGGTGTTCGACATTACCGATCCACGTGATGTGAGTTTTGTGGATTACGTCAATAATCGCGATTTCGCTGGTAATGCCGAAGATGGCACTGCGGGTGATCTCGGGCCTGAGGGGATTGACTTTATCCCTGCTTCGAAGAGCCCGACGCATCAGCCTATGATTGCCGTCGCGAATGAAGTGAGTGGCACGACGACACTCTATACGATCGATCTCGATTAATTGTAGCTAAATTCTGAATACAGAAGCCGAGTCGCAATTGTGTGGCTCGGCTTTTCTGTGTTTCGAATGGTGGTTTAATTCGTAGTCTAGAAACTCTGTTTTGAGGTTTGCATGTTAGGTCCTGAGAGGAAGCTCGGTGCGGATTAAATTTGTTGGGGAGCAATACGGCCTAAGCTAAGTTTGGTATACTCACGCGCATCATAATTTGTGAAAAGTGTATTCGAGCTGTTTCGCTATCCTGTGGTAGGGGCTTTGCTTGCGAAGACCGCGCAAAGGCCTTAAGCTTGCGGAGTTTTACAACGTCTCTTGCCTTCGCGGTCTTCGCAAGCAAAGCCCCTACCTGAATACGAAGGGCTCAGCCCTGCTCGTGATACTCGTTGTATTTCTTGGAGTTGCCGCGGACTTGGTCGGCGGGGTATTTCGCTTTGTTGTGCTCTATTTTGTTGAGCACGGCTGACTCTAAATCGACGTCAAGCTCGTTGCAGAGTAGCAGCAGATAAGCGGCAATGTCGGCGACTTCGTGCTCAAGGTGTTGGCGCTTGGCCTGAATCGTTTCGTCGATTTCTGTGCCGTTTTTCCAAAGGAAAATTTCTTGTAGCTCCGAGGCTTCGATCGAAAGTGCGGTGGCTAGATCTTTGGGGTTGTGGAATTGCTTCCAGTCGCGCTCATCGCGGAACGCTAGAAGTGCCTGTGTCAGTTTAGCTATGTCAGAAGGCATCGTCGTGCGTGTGGCTATTTGTATTCCTTACGTAGATAGGCGACGATGGAAGGGATGGCTTCAACCATCGAATCGAGGCATTCTTGATAGGCATCAAAATTTTGACCGTAAGGGTCGGGGATTTGCTCATCTGCGTCTGGTCCCATGAATTCGCGGAAGAGGTGCATACGCTCGGGCAGCTCGGTGTGGTAGTGCTCGATGATGTCGAGGTGCGAGTCGGTCATGCCTAGGACCAGGAAGGCGCGGTCGAGGAGCTCTTGTGTGACTGGCTGACTCTTATGCTGGGAGAGGTCGATTTTTACCTTTTTGAGCGCTGCAACTGAATTGCTCGATGCGGGCTCTCCGTATCCCGCGGCGACGCCTGCGGATTCCACGATCAGCTCCTTTAAGGGCGAGTCTTCTGCTGCGAGTGCGTGTTGCAGGAGTTTTTCTGCCATCGGGCTGCGGCAGACATTGCCTGTGCAGATTGTGAGGATGAGGTTGCGATCTTGAGCCATTGAGTCGTGATACTAGGCAAGTTTGGTTGGAGGGGACAACACTTTTGCCTGTGTTATGTGGTTAGAGTTCGGGTTGGTGCTGAAGTGTTTGCAGGGCGGCGATGATATCAACTCCGCGTTGCAGTATCTGATCGGTCTCGATGGGGATGTCATGATCGTTGAGTGTGTCGTCACTCTGGGCTGTTGTCTGATTTGCTTTCCTTAGGAGTTGAGTGATGTCGGTGCCTGCCTCGTAGAGATGATAAGTGAGGTAGTTTGCCTCGGCGTTGAGAGCGATCTGTATGCGTGGCAGAAATCCACTGCCAACGAGTGAGGTGTCGTGGTCGGGGCGAATTTCTCCGTTGAGAATCCATGCATTGGGCACTGTTGGTTCGTAAAATCCGGTGTGTCCTGCGGTGGGTTCGCCTACAGCGATGATGGATCCGTTTTCTTGGAGCGTGTGTAAGATTGCTTCGAAGGGGCCTGCGGTTTCGCGGTTGCATAGCACGATGACGGGTGTGTCGCGCAGTGTGTATGAGTCGTTGAGATCAGTTTCGATCAGACCTGCGGGCACTGTGCCGATGGTGGTTAACTCCTGAGTCCAGCCAGTGGTGGCAAAGTGATCGAATAGATCGATTGCGGTATCTTCGGATTTTAAAAACCGAAAATCCAGGATCAGTGCCTGGTGTGATTGGAATGCTTCGAGCACCGCCTGTGCCTCGTCGAGTCGGTAGAGACGAACGTATTTAATCTCACGCGGCAAATCTTCGACGCGGGTGGCGACACGGCTTTCGGTGACGGTCGTCAGTTGCGGTGCTTCAAATAGAACGCGCCCCGGATACAGTTGTGCGAGGCCATGCAGACGAATGCTTTCGTCGCTGTGTCTATCCAAGCCTGGGAACAAGGCCTCGTCGAGGCCCTGTGCTTGAGAGCTTGCTGCCGCCACACAGATGACCGCTGTGCGTAGAAGTTGTCGAACGGTCATCATGTTCGGCAAAGGCTTAGCGGTTGAGTTCCTTATGGCCGATGTCGCGGCGTAGATATTTGCCTTCGAAGTTGACCTGATCGCATACGCTGTAGGCGAGGTTGGCTGCTTCTTGTAGGCTCGGAGCTTGTCCGCTGACGCCGAGGACGCGTCCACCGTTGGTGGTGATGGTGCCGTCGTCTGCGCGGTTGGTGCCTGCGTGGACGATCGCTGAGCGCTCTGGTGTGGCTTCAGGGAAAGTGATGGTGTCGCCCTTCGGGTAGCTGCCGGGGTAGCCGCCTGCTGCCAATACAATCACGATGGCCGCGCCTGGGTGGAAGTTGAGCTTCTCAGGAAGTGGCTCGCCCTTTGCGGAGGCAAGGAGCACTGGCACGAGGTCATCTGCGACCATTGGCAGGAGGACTTGTGTTTCTGGATCACCGAAGCGGACGTTGTATTCGAGCACGCGCACACCCTTTGGCGTGAGCATCAGACCAGCGTAGAGTGTGCCGCAGAAGTTAATACCGTCTGCCTTAAACCCGTCGAGGGTCGGGCGGATGACTTGGGCTTCGATCTCGGCCTGCATCTCTGGTGTGACGCGGCTGGTTGGTGTGTAGGCGCCCATGCCGCCGGTGTTGAGGCCGGTGTCGCCTTCGCCGGCGCGCTTGTGGTCTTGGCTTGGTGGCAGGCAGACAAAGTCGTCGCCCGATACGATGGCGTGGATGGAGGCTTCTTCGCCGTAAAGTGTTTCTTCGATGACGATCTCGTGGCCGCTTTCTCCGAAGGCATTGCCTTCGAGCATGTCTTTCACCGCGGCGATGGCTTCGTCTTGCGTCTCGGCCATGATCACGCCTTTACCAGCTGCGAGGCCGCTAGCTTTGATGACGATCGGTGCAGGGTGCGTCTCTAAATATTCAAGTGCAGGGCCAACTTCGGTGAAGCTACCGTATTCTGCGGTCGGGATGTTGTGGCGAGCGAAGAAGTCCTTGCAAAAGACTTTACTCGATTCGAGCTGTGCGCCTTGTGCGTTCGGGCCGTAGGCAGGAATGCCGACTGCTTGGAGCGCATCCACGAGACCGAGGCTGAGGGGCACTTCTGGGCCGACGACGACGAGGCCGATGTTGTTGTCCTGTGCGAGTTTGACGATGCCGTCGATGTCTTCGACACCTACGTTGTAGCAATCCACTTCGGATGCCATGCCACCGTTACCTGGTGTAGCAATGACGCGCTCGGCGAGCGGGCTTTTTAGGCACATTTGAACGAGGGCGTGTTCACGTCCTCCAGAACCTACGACAAGAATAGAAAGCTTAGATGTATCGGCCATAATTGAGAGCACGTTTCCAGAATCTTCATACGAGGTAAAGGAAAAGAAGGAGGGAGAATTGGGAATTAGGAATTAGGAGTTAAGAAAACGGAATGGCTATTTCGCTGTGACAGACAGGAATGTCTGTTTCACTTCGGAGATTGTCGCTTGAGTTTTTGGTGGTGATCCTAAGAACTGTGTGATGCGGATTTATTTTATGGGTATTTGCGGAACGGCAATGGGAAATGCGGCATTGTTGGTGCGCGAGCAGGGGCATGAGGTCTGTGGCGCAGACACAGGCATTTATCCACCCATGTCGGATGTGTTGGCTGATGCAGGCATCGAAGTCTTTGACGGTTACGATGCGGGGCGTCTTGCCGAGCTGAAGCCTGACCGTGTGGTCGTGGGCAATGCGATGAGCCGTGGTAATGTTGAGGTGGAGTGGCTATTGAATCAGTCGGAAGTCGCGTTTATTTCTTTGCCGCAATTGTTTCACGATACAGTGCTGCTGGGGCGTCGGCCAGTGGTGATTACTGGCACGCATGGTAAGACGACGACTTCGACGATCACTGCCTTTTTACTCGAAGAGTCAGGTGCTGAGCCAGGCTGGTTGATTGGTGGCGTGCCGAATGATTTGCCGGGTGGCGCACGTTTAGGGCAGGGCGAGGCCTTTGTGATTGAGGGGGATGAGTATGATACCGCATTTTTTGATAAGCGTAGTAAATTCATCCACTACCGTCCGCAGATTGCAGTGCTGAATAATTTGGAATTTGATCACGCGGATATTTTTCGAGATTTGGAAGATGTGCAGCGCACTTTTCGCCACTTTTTACGGATCATCCCGAGCGCAGGCTGCGCCATTGTGAATGGGGATGATGCGAATATTACGGCACTCTTGCCTGCACCTTGGACGCGAGTCGTGCGAGTTGGCACTGAGGCGGGCAATGATTTGGAGATCGCGAATTTTGAAGACGGGCCACAGGGCGCGGCGTTTGATCTGATCTGGAAGGGCACGTTGTGGACGCGAGTCAGTTGGTCGATGCACGGCTTGTTCAACGCGCGCAATGCAGCGATGGCTGCGCTCGCTTCGGCATTTTCTTGTGGGCATGCCTCGCCGCTGGACTTTGATCTCAGTGCGTTGTCACGCTTTGGTGGAGTGCGTCGTCGACAGGATGTGCTGCACAGTGGTGAGCGTTGGACGGTGCTGGAGGATTTTGCGCACCATCCGACTGCGATTGCTGGCGCGTTGGAGGGACTGCGGGCTGCGTATCCCGGGCGTGAGCTGATCGTGAGTTTTGAGCCGCGTAGTAATACGGCGCGCACGTCAATTTTTCAGGATGCGTTTACGAAGGCGCTGTCTGGAGCGGATCGAGTCTATCTCGGCGCGGTGCATCGAGCTGGTTCAATGGCGGCCGATGAGCGCTTAGATACTGCGACTATGGTCGCTGAATTGTCTCAGGGGGGCTGCGCTGCGCAGGCATTCGAGTCGAATGAGGCACTGTTTGATCAAGTTCAGCAGGACTGCTCGGCGACTGAGGGGGGTGTTTTCATCTTTTTCACTAACGGTGCCTTTGATGCGATTCCACAGCGCACGGCAGCGTTGCTTGGTTAGGGCGGGAAGTTGACCTGTATGTGGTAGCGCGTGTCTTTAGACCGCGTTGTTGAAGCATCTGGCGTAGGGGTGCTGCTTGCCGTTTCGACAGGCTCAAGGCCCAGAGCTTGTCGAAGGGCGGCACCCGCGAAGGCAGCTAAAGTTTTACCACTTCCTATGCGTGTGGCCTTTGCGCGGTCTTCGCCTATTCGACAGAGCTCATGGTCTGGGACAAGCAAAGCCCCTACAGCACTATAGCGAAATAGCATGAACGCACTTTTCACAAACCATGATGCGCGTGAGTATATAAAGAGCGCAGCTACAGTGACTCGCGCTACTTGAATCAATGCATTCGACACCAAGCAAAAAAAAAGCACCCGACTTTTCAGTCGGGTGCTTGGGTAAAAGAGAGGCGTTCGGATCCTTTAAGAGATCTTCGCTTTCAAGTCGTCCTTGGACGTGAGGCCTACGATGGTATCGGAGACTGCGCCGTTCTTGAATACCAAGATCGTTGGGATCGCACGGATTTCGAACTTACCAGCGATCTCGCTGTTGTTGTCGACGTTGACTTTGCAGATTTTGACTGCGTCGCCAAGTTCTGCAGCGAGCTCTTCGAGGATTGGAGCAATTGCTTTGCAAGGGCCGCACCATGGTGCCCAGAAGTCGACGACGACTGGGACGGATGCACTTATTGCAGCTTCGAAGTTGCTGCTATCGAGTTCTGTGATGTTTTCAGACATAAGATTTTGAATTTAGTAATTAGTTTAAGAAAGGCATGACGTCCTTTAACAGGAGCGCGGTAAATGCGATTGCGACGGCGGCGGCGACGGCATCGATAATGAGCGAAGGGACGCTGATCGAGGATTCTTCAACGGCAACTGGTGGCGTCTTGACTGCTGCTGCTCGCGGTGCCGCGGCAGCCGGTGCGCTTGGGCGAGCTGCTGCGGGTGCAGGAGTTGGTGCCGCAGGTCGAGCTGCGGCTGGGGTAGGAGTGGGTGTCGCTGGGCGCGGCGCTGCAGGAGTTGGTGTTGCTGTGCCTGTGGGAGGAGCTGGTCGGAGTGCAGGCTTTGTCGGTGCGGCTATTGGTGTGCGGGGCGCAGGTTTTGCTGGCGCGGCAGGTCTAGCTGCGGTGGGTGCTGGCTTTGCGGGTGCTGGCTTTGCCGGTGCGCGGGGCATCGGTGCTCTGGGCATTTCTGCCTTCAGTTTCTCGCGTGCGGCTCTCGCTTCTTCTGCGAGTGCTTTTGCTGCGGCTGCGGCTTCGTCGGAAGGGACTTCGTCGCCTTCTAGAAAGGGGTTTTTCGGTTCTTCGCTCATAAAGTAGTTCGTGAAATTAGGTGTGTTCGGGGCGAGCTGTCAAGCGGCTCATTGATCTGGGGTGTTTTTGTGGATGATTTCGGCGAGTTCTTGCTTTTCGACGTTGTCGAGTGTTTTGCCGCAGCGATCGAGTGTTTCAAAGGTTTTGATGACAGTTTCGGTCATGCGCTCGTGTGTCTCGTTGGAGCCGCCAACGATGGCAAAGCGCTCTGCTTGAGTGATTCGTTTATGTCCGTCTTTGTTGTCTAAGCCGACTCCGATCAGGTGGCTGGAGTTGTTTGTCTTTCGCAGCATACTGAATTTTAGGTGAAGGTGCTATTAAAGGTAAAGCCTGTATTAGTGCCACGCTGGCAGCGAATGTCGGAAAAGGCGCGATCTTGCTGAATGAGTATCTCGCCGAGGCGTGTGAGTTCCAGCACGGCGAGAAATGTGGCGACAATCGTGGTAATGGTCGTCGTGGACTCGAAGAGCTCAGAGAACAGGAAGTTGGGCTTGGCCTTGAAGCGCAGTAGGATGAACTCCATGCGGTCTGCGACGGTGACTTGCTCTGCGTTGATCTCGCCTGTTGTGATACGTTCGGCGAGTCGGCGCAGCACTTGATTGAAGGTGTTCCAAAGGTCAACGCGCTCGACAGGCTTTAGTGGTCGCTCGACGGCTTCTAGTGCTTCTTTTGGGCCGATTCGAGCGATGAGATCGTTGCTGTTGAGGATGAGTTCTTCGATCTCGGAGGATGCTTCTTTAAACTTTTTGTATTCGAGGAGTTGCTGCACCAGCTCCCAGCGGGGGTCGATGTCGTCTTCCTCTACATCTAGATTGGAGCCTTGGTCTTTTTGCGGCAGCAGCATGCGACTTTTAATATACATGAGTGTCGCTGCCATGACGAAGAATTCACCTGCGACTTCGAGGTCGAGGTTTTCCATCGAGTCGAGCACTTCGATGTATTGCGTGGTGACGTGCTCGATCGGGATGTCGTAGATGTCTACTTCATTGCGGCGAATCAGGTAGAGCAATAAGTCCAAGGGGCCTTCAAACGCCGGTAGCCGTATGGCGAAGTCATTTGAAGGGAGGAGGGCTTCTTCCATCGCTATTTTTCAGTGCTACTGACCAGCTAACTGTAAGCGGATAGTGAATTCGACGTCACTCTCACGGCTTGCGTCTTGGCGGAAGGTGACGGCGTAAATGAGTTCCCAAGCGCTGCTAAGTCGGGTGTTGACGCCGATTTCTGTCTTGGTGAATTGGCCGGTCTCTGAGTCGTAGCGGGTGTCTAGTAGGAATGAGTGGCGCTCGTTGACACGATAGATGAAGTCGATGCGATATTGATTGATGTTATTATTTAGGAAGTCGGTGGAGAGTCCGATTTCCCAGATCTCACCGCTTCGGATCGAGGTGCGGCTGCGCAGTTCTTCGAGGGTTAGGTCCTCGGTTTTAAAGCGACTGGCGAGTTCGAACCTGAGCCATGGTGCTGGGGTTAACATTAGCTCGACCCATGTGGCGTTGAAGGTGTCTTGCTTGTCGCCGTCGTAGCTCTGTTGCTTCTCGAAGAGTATGTCTTGGTAGAAATTTAATGCGGCTAAGGTGCGTGAGCCGTAGCCTTCTGAGCGAGTTTGGAAGAGGTTTTCTACTCCCAGACGTGTGAGGTGCATTTCGTCAATAGAGTCAACATTGCGCAAATCGCTGAGGTCGAGCAGTGGACGGTTTAAGTCGAATGCTTCGCGGTCAATCGCGGCGATTTCATTGTTGGAGTCAGGGTCAGAGAAGTAGCGGTAACGCATGACTGGGCGAACCTGGTGGCGTAGGCCGTCGATTCCCCATGTTTTATTCTGAGTCGCGTAGGTCGCGTAGGCGCGTGCTTCGAGATCGAAACCGACTTCGTAAATGCTACGGGTATATTGATCGTCTTCGAGGTAGACCGCCGTTGAGTTGCCGCTGTAGGGATCATTGTATCTGCCCAATGCCTCCGGATCCATTTGTTGATTCTCGTAGTGTGTGATGCGTGCACCTGCGAGTGGTGTCAGGGTCAGCCAGTCGGTTAGCAGCACGGGGCGTTCAATGCGGTAGGTGAAGTCAAAGCGATCTGATTCGCTGGTTTCATCGAAGTCATCCGTCACATATCCAAAGTCTTCTTCGAGATGCACGTAGCTGGCGGAGAAGCGTTGGTAGGCGCCAGTATTAAAGACTGGGACTGGGAGTAAATCAAAGCGCACTTCTGGGAGTCGCTCTTGAACGAGTTGGAAGTCGTTCGGGCGGAAGCGACCGAAGGTGGAGAGGAAGTAGTTGTCTCCTGCGTAGACCGCTTCAGCAAAGGTGTCCGGTTGTTGGTTGTCGTTGTAATACTTATCGCGGAAATCGCGAGTCACTTCGGAGTCTGACCAATAGCTGGCGGATGCGATTAGGCTGATGCGCTCGCCGATGTGTTGTTGGTGGCGCCATTCGACAAATCCGCGATCCGAGTCAATCGGTTGGTTGTAAAGACCTGGGTCCGGGTCGCCTTGGTCGTTGATGTAGCCGGTGCTGAGCGCGCCATTGATCGTTTGAGTCTCGGTGTTGTAGGAATACTGAGCTGTGGGGCCCGCGAGCACGCCACGCTTCGTGTATAGGTCTAAGTTGGCTCCTGCGCGAAGCCATGAGTTGACGGGAAATAGCGTAGTCGTCTGTATATATGTGCCGAGGTCGCTGTCGGAGCCCACGTCGACTTCGAGCAGGTAGGGCATTTGATCGGTATAGTAAGTGTAACTCGGTAATTTTATGATCGGAACGCTGCCGATTCTAAAGGTTGGCGACGCCATGGCTAATGCGCCATCTTCGCTGGTGTAGTCGACTTGATTCGAGCTGACGTTTGGCGTAAATGTGCCCGGGTTGCCGTAGTAAAAGGTGGCTCCTTGGAAAGTTGTTTTCTCTGCGGTGCCACCGGCGTTGACGCTCGAGATATAGAATGGCCATTGCCCCGTGCGCAGGATGTCGACCGCAAATACACTGTCTTGAGTGTCGTAGCTCAGGCGGTCTGCGATAAGGCGATAACCGTCTCTAGAGATCGAGACATTGCCGAGCGCATCGGCGAGTCCGTATTCTTGATAGTAAGTGATGCGATCCGCATTCAGGCGAGTATCCTGAAAATCTAGACGGGCGTCGCCACGAGCAACTAAGCGTTGCGCAGCTTCATCGAACTCTAAGGGCTCAATCGAACTGAGCTCTGGCAATGCCGCAGTTAGCGGAAGCGAGAACTTCGTAATGAGTAAAAGGAGAGGAAATAACCGGGCGATTCGTGGCACGGGGCGGGACTATGAGCGGGGTATTTTAGGTGGACAAGTCTTTTATCGCATGAGTGGCAATCAAGTGGAACTTCTACAGTGTTTTTTCGCTGAAATCGTTTCGGAACTGCTAAGATTCTTGCCAATGATAATATAACTAGTCTTTTCTTTTCTCTGTGATTGTTTCTAAAACCCTTCTCGACTCGATTACTCAGGTGGCATCGAGTCAGCCGCACTCAGTATTAGGGATGCATCCCTATAAAGCAGGATCAAAGTCGGGCATCGTTGTCCGAGCTTTTTTGGACGACGCCGTAACTTGCGAGGTCGTGGATGTGTCAAAGCCCGATGGGCCGCGCTACCCGTTGAAGCGTTTAACGGACGACGGTTTCTTTGAGGGCATCCTGCCTAAGCGCAAGAATGTCTTTAAATATCGTCTGCGAATTGAGCGCTATAATGGCGAGATACGTCAATTCTATGATCCGTATAGCTTTCTACCGAGCTTGTCCGATAATGATGTGTATCTTTTTAATGAAGGGAATGAGCATCAGGCGCATAATAAAATGGGTGCGCAACTACGTGAACTCGATGGTGTCGCAGGAGTGTCGTTTGCAGTCTGGGCTCCGAGTGCAAAGCGTGTTTCACTCGTTGGTGATTTTAATCATTGGGACGGTCGCTACCATCCGATGCGTAGTCTCGGTGCTTCTGGTATCTGGGAGGTTTTTGTCCCTGGGCTTGCGGCCGGCGCGAAATACAAGTTTGAGATCGGCACGCAGCATGAATATCCATTGTTGAAGACCGACCCTTACGGCACGCGCTTTGAATCGCCTCCGGGCAACGCCTCGATCGTCTGTAAAGTGGACGGTTATGAGTGGAACGATGCTGAGTGGATCAAAACACGTGAGTCGACGGATTGGGCGAATGCACCGATCTCCATCTATGAGATGCATGTCGGTTCCTGGAAACGAGTGATTGAAGATGCGAGTCGTCCGTTGTCTTACCGCGAGTTAGCTGGCGAGTTGGTCGACTATTTGAAGGACATGCAGTATACGCACGTCGAGTTCATGCCGCTTTCCGAGCACCCCTTTGATGGTTCTTGGGGCTATCAGGTGACTGGGTTCTTTGCGCCGACGTATCGTTTCGGTTCGCCAGAAGACTTTATGTATCTAGTCGATACACTGCACCAAAATGGAATTGGTGTGATTATGGACTGGGTGCCTGCGCACTTCCCGACGGATAGTTTCGCGCTCGGTGAATTCGATGGCACCGCACTTTATGAGCATGCGGATCCACGCCAGGGCTTTCACCAAGACTGGGGCACCTATATCTTCAACTATGGTCGCAACGAGGTCTGCACATTCCTGATTGCGAGCGCACTGGCATGGTGCGAGCGTTATCATATTGACGGATTGCGCGTCGATGCAGTGGCATCGATGCTGTATCTCGATTATTCCCGTGAGGAAGGGCAGTGGATACCAAACCAATATGGTGGTCGTGAGAATCTCGAAGCGATTAATTTCCTCCGTCGCACGAACGATCTCGTGCACAAATATTACCCTGGCACTCTGATGATTGCCGAGGAGTCCACCGCATTTCCAGGTGTGACGAAGCCGACTTCTGAAGGTGGCCTCGGGTTTGATATGAAGTGGAATATGGGTTGGATGCATGACACTCTGGAGTATTTCCAGAAGGATCCGATCTATCGTAAATACGAGCATCATCAGCTTTCGTTCGGTATGCTGTATCAGTATTCCGAAAACTTCACTCAAGTGTTCTCGCATGATGAGATCGTGCACGGAAAGAACTCGATGATGATGAAGATGCCGGGCGAGCCGATGTCGAATAAAGCGCGTCAGCTTCGCTTGCTCTATGCATTCATGTGGATGTGGCCGGGCAAGAAGACGCTCTTTATGGGCTGTGACTTTGGTCAATCCGCTGAGTGGGCGCATGCCGGTAGCTTAGACTGGCACTTACTTCAGTATATGGATCATGAAGGCGTGCAAAAAGTCGTGCGTGACCTAAATCGTATTTACCGTGAGATTCCTGGCCTCGCTGCTGGTGATAATCGCCCAGATGGCTTCGAGTGGATCAATGCCTCTGATGCGGATAACAGTGTGCTCACCTTTTTGCGTAATGGCAGTGAGAAGACTGATACCTTGGCTGTGGTTGGTAATTATACGCCAGTGCAACGCGAAGGTTTTCGTGTGGGCGTGCCGTATCCAGGATACTGGAAGGAAATTCTCAATACAGATGCGAAGGATTACGGCGGCCTAGGCTTTGGTAATGACGGAGGTGTCGTTGCCGATGAGGTTGAGTGGGACGGACGTCCGTATTCGATCAAGCTGGAGTTGCCTCCCGTCTCGATGAGTGTCTTCCGCTTCCAAGGCGAAGCGTAGTCGCTACTTGAGTGATGTGATTTGTTGAAGAAGTCGTTATGGCCGAGAGTAATGGGCTTAAAGTATTTAGGACTCTGCTGATTTTTGGAGTGTTGATCGTATTGTTGTGGCGCGTGACAAGTGCTCCCTCTGTGGGGGGCTTGGCTGCGCTCAACGACGATGAGATTGCTTCTGACCTCAGTTATCTATTCGATCTATTGGCAGAGTCCGGGAATCTGAATGTTCGCCCTGAATTGGATGAAGCGCTTTTCGCTTCACGTAAGATTCTATTGACGGCTGATATTAATGTGAACAGCACAAAGCTAGTGATTGCTAGCTTGTTGCTTTTGAACGAGCAGGATCCTTCCGCGCCAATTGACCTGTATGTTCACACCAATGGTGGTTATTACGACGATGCCTTTGCGGTGGTGGATGCGATACGTATGAGTGCTGCCCCGGTGAATACTTACGCGATTGGTGGATGTCACTCTTCAGGAGCGCTGATTGTTGCAAGTGGCACTGGTGTGCGGACGGCTTATCCGAATACGATCTTAATGGTGCACGATAATCTGAGTGAGGACGGAGGCGTGTATGATGTCGATACACAAGAGAATGCCCGACTGCGGGCATATTGGAGTGAATTCGAGCAATTGCCTTCGAGTTGGTTTTCTGCTGCTGGCGATGAAATGTATTATACGAATGCAGAGCAGGCGCTTGAGTATGGTTTAGTGGATCGAGTCTTATCTCGCGAATAAGCCAATGTCTCGATCTGCAATGTGCTTCGGTTGGGAAATACGAAGTTTGCTCATTTTGTGTTTCCCGTGTTGCGCCTATCTTGGGTGCGTAGTATCGCTTAATTTAACATGTCTGAAATCGAACCTATTACCGAGCTGCAGAGTCAATTAGCGCATTTGGAGCGCCACGTTACTGAGCAAGATGCCGAATTCTATGAATTAGCGAAGCGGCTCGATGCGCTGACTAAGTTAGTGCAGCGTCAGAAGGTTCAAATGGATGCGCTATCATCAGGTGGTGTGGCTGGGGCAGGCGATATGCCTGCCAACGAAAAACCGCCGCATTATTAGTGCGACGGTTTAAAAGGGTGCCTTTGCGTAGGTGCTCTTCGCTGGCTCTGACGATCAGTTGTCTCTGGTTGCGAGAGTCCTATCAGCTTAGGTGATCTTATTCATTTGCGAGTTCGAGGGAGCGCGCTTTTGCGGACTCGAGTGCTTTGGCGACTAGGCCACGGAAATCGTTATCGCTAAATGTTTTGAGCGCTGCGGCGGTAGTGCCTCCTGGGGAGGTGACTGCATTGCGCAGGGCTTCGGGGCCCTCTTCGCTGTCGGCTAGGAGCATGGCTGCACCGAGCAGAGTGTCGATTGCGAGTGAGCTAGAGAGTGCTTCGTCGAGTCCGCACTGGATGCCAGCTTCGCGGAGGGCAGCGGCAAATTCGAAGACATAGGCCGGGCCACTGCCGCTAAGGGCAGTCACTGCGTCGAGATCAGCTTCTTCGACTTCGTGGAAGTTGCCCAGCGAGCTGAGTATGTTTTCGACGATGTCTTGATCCTTCGGGCTGAGTGGGCTCAGTGGTGCGAATGCGGTGACGCCTGCGCCGATTTGTCCAGGCGTGTTGGGCATGGTGCGCACGACGTTACGTGCGTTGCAGAACTTAGCGCTGAGGCGTGCGAGTGGTGTGCCTGCTAGGATCGAAAGGATTAATTTCCCGTGCGCTGCTTGGGCGAGCTCATCGTCAATCGCGTTCAGCTGCTGTGGTTTACAGGCGAGCACGATGGTTTCCGTTTTACGGATAACTTTATTGATGTCCTTGGCGAATTGAATGCCAGTTTGCTCGGCAAGTTCAGGACCGCTGGGATCGTCACCGCAGGTGCAGGCAATTTCGTCCGGTGTGTAGTGCTCTTCTTCAAGGAGGCCTCGGACGATGGCGGAGGCCATGCGGCCTGCTCCGATAAATACGATTTTAATGCTCATTATTGAATTATAAAGGGTGGGTCATTGTGGCGGTTACGCCGCCGTCCGCGTTTGGATTGAGGGTGATGTCGCCCTCAAGGTTGCGGATGGTGTGTCGTGAAATCGTGAGCCCCATGCCGCGACCAACTGAGGTTTTGGTGGTGATGAAGGGCTCAAATAGTGTGTCAGCGACTTCGGGGTCAATGCCGGTGCCCTGGTCGATGACTTTCAGTTCCAGCACGGCAGGGCCTTTGTCGCGTGAGACGCGTGCGGTCAGCTGGATCTTTCTGTCGGCATCTGCAGTGTTTTTCGTGTAGCTTTCCCATGCGTTGATGAGGAGCTTGCCGAGGATGATCTCGAATGTTTCAGCGTTGGCAGAAATGGTTGCCCCGTCCTCTAACTGCGAGTGGACTTCAATTCCAGCGTCGATTTCGTGTTCCTTTTTTAGGCGTTCGATGCTGTTACTCAGGAGTGCTTCGATGCGGTGGCTGGAGAGCTCGATGCGCTCGTTGTTGGCGATGGTGCCGAGTTGGCGGATGATACCGACCATGCGGTTGATCGCGTGGTCCATCAGCATGACGCTGCGTTTGACCATGTCGGGGCTATCGTAGCCGTTTTTGATCAAATCGAGGTAGCCGACGACCACGCCAAGCAGGTTGTTTAAGTTATGGGCGATGCCTTGAGTGATGGCTCCGACTGCGGCTGCTTTACGCACGTCGCCGAGGCGCTTTTGCAGCTCGAGGTTCTCATGGAACATCTCCTGGAGGCGTAACTGTGTGCGCACGCGGGCGAGTGTCTCGTCCAGATCGATGGGCTTCGTGATGTAGTCAACCGCGCCTGCGTCGAGGCCTTCGAGTTTTCCTTCTTTGGAGGCCTTAGCGGTGATGAAAATGATGGGGATGGTTTCTGTTGCCGGGTTTGCCTTGAGGTGTTGGCAGGTTTCGATGCCATCCATCTCGGGCATCATAATGTCGAGTAGGATGAGGTCGGGCAGGTCCTTCTCGACGATGTCTAGGCATTCGCGTCCGTTGTAGGCCACGAGGACTTCCATGTCCTGACGCTCAAGTTTGCGTTGCAGCAGCTTGATGTTGATGGGTTGGTCGTCGACGACGAGGATTTTGGGCTTACGTTTGGTGCTCAAAATGGTGCTGGTTTGATGGGGCGAATGTTGGCTGATGCCGTGCTTCAGTGTTTGAGAGCGAGTAGAGATAGACTGATTTTTAAGAAGTTAAAACAGTAAAATGAATTTGAAGGGGCAAACTATGAGGAAGGCTTCGTGGGCATGTTTAAATATTTCTCATCGATCACTGCGGTGCGGCTGAGTAAATCATGCCCCATTTGGCGGCGTTTGTTGAAGAACAGTGCTCCGAGCGTGGCGAGTAGTGCGATGGGGAATGCGAGGAAGAGTGTTAATGTTTTGAGCCCTCCGCGGACAACGCCTGCCATGATGGGCATCGTGCCCATTGTGGCGGTGCTAATGCTGCGCAGTCGGCACGCGCGTTTGCCTAGTGAGCTTCCGGCGAAGAAGGCTTCTCCAATGGCGAAGTAGAGCCAAAATATTAATAGCTGAAGATCGCGGGCGTAAATCAGTGCTTCACTCAGGTCGTCGCTCCATTGGGGTTGCTCCGCGCCTGCTTGCCTGCCGCCTTCACTGAACCAGGCAATAATCTCTTGAGACCATTCATTGAACTCGGCAAAGGCTCCGGGGTGCTCCTGTGGCATGACGATTTTCCAGATGATGAAAGTCGCTAATGCGGTGAGTAGCACGAAGTCCATTAGGAATGCCAATGCGCGTATGCCCAAGCGGGCAGTGGGCATCGGGCCGCTGTCGCTTAGGATGGAGTCGAGCACATTGCTCGGTTTTATGGGCGGTGGTTGGTCGCTCATCCTTCGGCCTGACTGGCTTTGAAGGCGCTCAGTGTATTATACATGAGCATGGCAACTGTCATTGGGCCTACGCCGCCGGGGACGGGCGTGATGTGGGCGCATTTTGGTGCGACGGTGGCGAACTCGACGTCGCCGACGAGGCGGTAGCCGCTCTTCTTGCTGGCGTCTTCGACACGGTTGATGCCGACATCGATGATGTTGACGCCGTCTTTGACCATGTCTTCGGTGACGAAATTGGGACGTCCGATCGCGGCGATGAGCACGTCCGCTTGACGTGTGATGCTCGGCAGATCGGCAGTGCGGGAGTGGCAGACGGTGACGGTGGCGTTGCCCGGGCAGGCCTTCTGCATCATCAGTAGTGCAGCTGGTTTGCCAACGATTTGGCTGCGGCCGAGCACGACGACGTGCTTGCCCTCGGTTTCGATGCCGCTGCGCTTGATGAGCTGCACGATGCCGGCTGGTGTGCAGGCGACGAAGCCGCTGTTGTCTTCTTGGCAAAGCTTGCCGATGTTGACGGTGTTAAAGCCGTCCACGTCTTTGCCGGGCAGGACGCGATTGAACGTTTCAGTCTCGTCGATGTGATTGGGCAGAGGTGCTTGGATTAGGATGCCGCTGACGTCGGGATCTGCGTTCAATGCGTCGATCTGGGCAAAGAGGTCCTCTTTGCTAACATCCTCGGGGAGGATGTGCATGCGGCTGCCGATGCCGATGCGTGCCGCAGTTTTCTCTTTCTTGCGGACGTAGGAGACCGATGCGGGGTCTTCACCGACACGGATGACGGCGATGACAGGTTTCTTGCCTGGAAGGGCGCTGACTTCTTGAGTCAGTTCTTCAATGATGGATTCTGCGATAGCGTTGCCGTCGATGAGTTGCATGATTGGTATGTGTGTCAGAAGGTTGTGTTGAAAGTTGGGTAGAGTTATTCGGCGATGCGGATGGTGCGAGCTTGAATTATAAGATCTTGGCTGCCTGGCACTACGGGTCTCACTTCGCCGATGATTTGGACGTATTTGGAGAGGAATGGTCGCAGGTCACTGATAAAAACATGTGACATATCAACGTAGGCGATACGTTGTCCGTTGCGTGTGATTAGGCGGATCGGGTAGCGTGGGCCGGAGTTGGTGATTTCACGCACGAGGATGCCGTTGACGTTTCGTATCGGCGCATTTGAGGCGACTTGGGGGGCTTGTGGTAGTTCTGATTCTTGGAGATCGGCCGAGCGGGTCATGATGCTGCTTGGTGCTGCGCGTCGTGGAATGAGTTCTTCTCTTTGTGGGGGTGCTGGCTTGGCTGTGCCTGGGGGTGCCGCTCGCCATTTCACATTTTCTGGGGCGAGGGCGCGGGGATCAATGTTTGCGGTTTTGGCATCGGGGTCGATCGTGCGTCGAGCAGGAAGCACGTGTCCTGGGACTTGATCAGCGGTGTGTGCCGGCAGGGTATGTTCCCTGAAGTAAACGGGCACTGCTTTGCGGAAGCGGACGGTTGACCATTGGTCATTACTCGCTGTGATCTGGATGCGGTCCTTGGTCTGAACGCTCGTCAGTATCGGAGCATTTGCCTTTGGAGCGGCACGCACGTGGGTGTTGAGTGCGATCTCGAAGTTTTTGGATAGACTACTGGTTGGAATGTAGCCGTCGAGTGTGGTGGTGTGCTCGATCCATTTCCAGCCGCTGCGGGCTTTGTCGGCTTCGAGCACTGGGCGTGCGGATTGCACTTCCGGTGTGTTCCAGTCAACTCGTGCGATGATTGGCGCTGCTTCGGATGGAGCGAGTCGCAGGATGACATCTTGGGCATGTAGCGCTGCTGTGCTGAGCACCGCTAAGCATGCGAGTTGGAAGCGTTTTCGCCAAAGGTTCATAATGCGGTAGGGGCTATTTTTTGTCGAAGAGGCGCTCAATGTCCTTTTTGCCGAGGATTTTGATGCCGCCTTTAGGGATGTTTTTAAGGACGATGCCACCGATTTGCACGCGGACCAGTTTTTTAACGAAATAGCGGTGTGCTTCAAATAGGCGTCGGATTTCGCGCTTTTTACCATGGTGCAGGTGCACTTCGAGGCGTCGCGCAGAGCCTTCGCCCATGTCGGGGGCGGGGAGGACTTTTTCTGCTTTGAGAAAGTCGCCTTCGTATTCGACGCCTGCTAGAAGTTTAGCGGTGTCTGCCCTGTTGAAGTCTTTGTTAAGCACGACGCGGTAGCGCTTGGTGATTTCGGTGCTCGGGTGCGCGATCTTGTTGGCAAGCTCGCCATCGTTGGTGATCACTAGGAGGCCTTCGCTGTCTTTATCGAGTCGCCCAGCGCAGTAGAGGCGCAGTCGCTGGAGATCTGGTTGAAGGAGTTGGAAGACGGTTCGTTCGGCAAAGGGGTCTGAGTTCGTGCAGACGTAGCCCTTGGGCTTGTTCATGATCAAGGTGACCGAGCGCTCCTGTTTTTGCAGGATGGGCTTGTTGTTGACGAAGATCGCTGCGTCAGGGAGTGCTTTGTCGCCAAGTTGGGCAATTTTGCCGTTTACCCGCACATTACCATCTTCGATGTGGCGCTCTGCTTCACGGCGTGAGCAGATGCCAGCATGGGCTATAATTTTCTGGATGCGTTGTTCTTCGGGCTTTGACATGCGAGCACTTGAGTCTACTTAAACCGCTGCTGTCAATATTGCTCGATAAAAGTAACATTCGTGCTTGCCCCTGATCAAAATAATGCGGAAGACTTTACCGATAGCAAAAAGCAACTTACGGATACTTTTTTGAATGACTGAAACGACTGATAAAAGAATAGCCCTCGTCACTGGAGCGGGCCGCGGAATTGGGAAGAGCATTGCTGAGCTTCTCGCAAGTAAAGGGCATCATGTGATTTGCGTGAGCCGTTCGGCATCGTCCTGTGGGGCGGTTGCGGATGCAATCAATGCGAGCGGTGGCTCTGCGCAATCACTGGCAGTGGATGTCGCTGACAACGCGGCAGTGCTTGCTGCTTCTGAGCAGCTCCTCAAAGAGCATGGCAATATTGATATTTTGGTGAACAACGCTGGCATTACTAAGGATGGCTTGCTGTTCCGTATGAGCGATGATGCCTGGAGCGATGTGATCGACACTAACCTAACCAGCTGCTTTAGCTGGATTAAGAACTTGGCGCGTCCGATGACTCGTAAACGCTGGGGGCGCATTATTAATATCTCTTCTGTAATCGGTCTTACTGGCAATGCTGGTCAGGCGAATTACGCAGCTGCAAAAGCTGGTATGCTCGGTCTCACTAAGAGCCTCGCGAAAGAATTTGCAGCGCGTAATGTCACGGTGAATGCCGTGGCACCTGGTTTTATCGCCACGGACATGACTGCAGAACTCAATGAACAACAAAAAGAGGGCATTGTCGGTGTCATTCCAATGAAGCGCATGGGCGCCCCAGAGGATATCGCGCACGCCACTGCATTTCTCGCTTCAGAAGAAGCAGGTTATATCACCGGTCAGGTTTTTACAGTTGACGGTGGTATGGTCATGTGATGCTGAAAAGAGTTTAATCCTAACTTAAAAATTATTATGTCAGAACAAACAATCGAACAACGCGTAACAACAATCATCGTAGACCAGCTCAACGTAAATGAAGAGCAGGTAACAACAGCAGCGTCTTTCCTTGACGATCTTGGTGCTGATTCTCTCGACACAGTCGAGCTGATCATGGCATTCGAAGAAGAGTTCAAGGATGAGATTGACGGCGAAATTCCAGAAGCTGACGCTGAAAAGCTTCAGACTGTTGGCGATGTCGTTAAATACATCACTGAAAAAGCTGGATAAGCTTTCCTGATAATTTTCACCACTTAAGCCGCTTAACCGCGGCTTACTTTTTATAATATACCATGGACGAAGCGTTTAAAAGGCAACGAGTAGTTATAACGGGAATCGGGACTGTCACCAGCTATGGCAACGGAGTCGAGCCCTTTTGGGATAGTCTGCTTGCAGGTAAGAGTGGTATCGATAAGGTTGCTTCTTTCGATACGACAGAATACGCATCTAAGATCGGAGCGGAAGCTTTGGACTTTAAGCCAGGTGATTTCATGGACCCGAAAGAGGCTCGTCGAAATGACCGATTCACCCAGTTTGCTGTGGCGTCCTCTAAGTTGGCGTTGGCAGATGCGGATGTGGATCCTACGAAGCTAGATGCAGATCGTTTCGGTGTGCTGATTGGTTCGGGCATCGGTGGTATGTTGACGACTCAAACGCAAAGTCGCCGTCTCTTTGAGAAGGGGCCGCGTAAGGTGTCTCCATTTATGATCCCGTCGCTAATTGCAAACATCGCGAGTGGTGTGGTAGCGATTGAGGTCGGCGCACGTGGGCCCAATTACGGTATTGTCAGTGCATGTGCTTCAGGCACGCACAGTATCGGTGAGGCTTTTCGCTTATTGCGTGATAATGAAGTCGATTTGATGATTGCTGGCGGTAGTGAGGCTGCTGTCACGGAACTCGGTTATGCTGGTTTCTGCTCGATGAAGGCGATGAGCACTCAGTATAACGATGATCCTACGCGCGCTAGCCGTCCTTTCGATAAGGGGCGTGATGGTTTCGTGATGGGCGAAGGTTCTGGCGTGTTGGTCATGGAGACTCTCGAGCATGCTCAAGCGCGTGGTGCGAATATCATTTGTGAAATTGCTGGCTATGGTGCGACTTGTGATGCCTATCACATTACATCTCCAGATCCTGAAGGTAAGGCACTTTCTTATGCTATCTCTAAGGTGATTAAGGAAGCGGGTCTTCAGCCTGAGGATGTCGATTACATCAATGCGCATGGCACTTCGACGCCTTATAACGATAAGTTTGAGACTGGAGCTGTTAAAAAGGCGCTTGGCGATCATGCATACAAGATTCCGGTGACTTCTACAAAGGGTATGACTGGTCACCTTTTGGGTGCTGCTGGTGGTATTGAGTCGGCCGTCTGTGCCCTTGCTATTCGTGATAGTAAGATTCCGCCTACGATTAACTATGAAGAGCCTGATCCAGACTGTGATCTCGATTGTGTGCCAAACACGATGCGTGAAGCAGAAGTGAATGTAGCGATTTGTAATAATCTTGGTTTCGGTGGGCATAATGCGACGCTTCTATTTAAGAAGTTCGTCTAAATCATCATCCGATACAATTGATCAAAAGCCCGCGATTCGTCGCGGGCTTTTTTTTGTTTTGTCCGGAGCTATGGTTTTGTGCGTTTATTATGCATAAAATTGCGGGTTTGCTTGCTCTCACGTCTTGACGTGATGAGCCATTAATCGCAAGGTGATTAGCAATTACCCTAATGCAGCAATATAGAGCACTTATTCTTCGCAGTAATCGATTTCTTGGATCATCCTTGGTCAATAAGGGCTTGCTCTCCAGTGTAGACTTGGAGGCGGCTAATGAGAAATTTATGGACGCGGTTCAGTCCCCAGAGCTATTGAGGCAAGCCTCGATATTAAATACAATGGTCTATGATCTAAAGGTGTTGGATGAGGCTCGTTTGTTAGAGCATATCGTCGAGGAGCATAATATTGGACTGGTTGATTTGGATCATATTGAAATCCGTCCGTTGCCTTCGACTGAGATTGATATATCGCTATGTCAGGCTTCTTCGACGATTCCTTTCGATAAGGTCGAGCAAACTTACATGGTCGCGAGTTGTTATTATTTGAGTGCTCCTGTCGTTAAGCATTGGGAGGAATTGTTAGATGGCAAAGTCGTTTGGTATAGCACCTCAATGGCATCCATGAGCCGAGGTCTTGAACGGTTGGAGGAGGCGATCTCCGCTGAGCAAGCGGCAGCAGCTGAAGCAGCTGAAGATGAGTAGTGCTAGCGAGATTAGAGTATAATATATGGCTTATAGTGTTTTAATTTTAGACGATGATGTAGATTTTAACAGTTTGCTGACTGATATTTTTGAGCAAGCGGACTACATTGTGACGTCGCTGGAAGATCCCCTTGAGGCGGTTGAAGTGTTTGCGAACGCTGATTATGATTTGGTAGTGACTGATCATAAAATGCCAGAGATGACTGGTGAGCAGTTCATGGGGGCGATTAAAAAGCTGAAACCTGAAGTGCCTGTGATTATGGTTTCTGGTTATCTCGAGAATGATACGATCCGAGCACTCATTAGTGGGGGAGTTGGAGGTGTCTTTTTGAAGCCACTCAATATCTTTTCTTTGCTAGAGCGCACCTCTGAGCTCATTCAGGAGTCTAGGCGCTGCAAACAGACGGACTCGTCGGGGCGCGCTTACCCTGCCAATGAGTCTATTGAAGGGGCTAGTGACGATGCCGGGCTGGGTTTCACGTTTCGTTCGTTTCCATGTAAATCTCAAGCATCGATCCATTTTGCTGAGCGTCTTTACAGTCTACGCAATTTCAAATCGACATTGTCTTTGATCGGTGAAGTGGGCACTCACTTTCGCTTGATCTGTGAGGATATACGTAACTTCTACGAAAGCGAAAAAGAGCGCTTTATCTTCCTTAGACCTGGTTCATTTGATGTGGAGCAAGCGCTGTCGCTGTTTAGTGAGGCAAGGGCGTCAGGTGCCGAGCGTGTTACCTTTGTATTGTTAGAGGTCGAGTCGATGAGTGCTGAGCAGAGACTTCTGGTGGGATCTTTGTCGAAGTGTTCAGGAGATTTTGATTCGATTGATATCCCATCGAGGACGATCTTTTGTGTGCGCGGCGACCTAGATGAGCTTTTTGATGAAGGACGTATTGATGAGCATTTGTATATTCTGATGGGAACTGCGGAGGTTCGTGTGCCGGCACTACGTGAGTGTGCTTCTGACATTGCGATTTTGGCGCAGCAGATGGTCGTCGATATTGTTAGAGAAAAAGGCTTGGGCTCAGTGTCTCGTTTTGAAGCGCCTGCTCAGGAATATTTGAGCAAGCATTTATGGGATCATAATTATGAGCAGTTGCGTGGGGTTGTTCGCGAGGTGATGGAATCTAATCCGGGGGACGTGCTGACACTCGCCGCGGTGATGACTGCATTGCACTCCAATACAGCTGCTACGCCACGAGCTTGCTTTGAGGCGCAGTTGTTGAGTTCACGTGTCGATTACGTGCGAGCAGCTTCGATTTTGTTCGAGGGGGACAATACCCAGGTGTCGGCTTTTTATGGCACAGATCTCACTGTGATTGAGGCGACATTAAAGTAAATTGGGGGATCTATATCCTTAACGAATAATTTAGACTATGGCTGGAAGAATATTGGTTTTAGATGACGAAGAAAACTATGCTGAAATGCTTCAGGATCTACTCCGTGGGCATAATTATCAGGTAGATATGGCAACCCGGCCTGAGCGAGCGATCAGTCAGCTAGACGAGATTCCGTATGATTTGGTGATCTCGGACTATAAGATGCCAGTGATGGATGGTGCTGATTTTCTGAAGAAAGCGCGTGAGCTCTATCCGAATCTTCCTTTTATTTTGGTCTCAGGGCTAATGAACACACCAGAACTCGTTAAAGTTGCGAATATGAGTGTCACCTTGGTGATGGAGAAACCTTTGGATACAACGGCATTTCTATCGCATGTCGCAAAGTTTGCTGACGCGATGACCGAGCAGGAGAAAGATACACTTTCCATCGAGTCTGCTCGTGATGGTTCAGTTGAGGAGGCAGAATGTGACACTTACCCTGAGGAACCTCGCTTCTTTAGCGTCGGGTGTGCTGTGTCGAAACGTTTCATGCAAGAGGTCTGGCAGGCTGCTCAGTCAGAATCGCATCTGTTTCTTTTAGAGCCTATTGGTGGGGATGCGGCGCTCGCGGTGAAGGATCTGTCTGCTTGGCGTGGGAATCTTGATAAGCCGATACAGTTACTTGACTTTGAAGCCTTTAGGGCTGGAGGCGAGGAGAAGGTCAAAGAGTTGCTTAACCGTGATGAGATGAGTGATGTCATTTCAATTCGTCTTTCTTCGCCGGATCAAATCACCGAAGCGAAACATCATGCTGACCTTTTACAGGAAGTGAACGCTGCAAATAACACGCGGTTTATTTACTTGCTGGAGAGCGATATGTCAGGTGCCACGTTTATCGGAAAGACCGGGGCTGCCGGCTGTGTTCTGCCAGAGTTGCGACTGCGCCCGACGGATGTTGCGCAATATGCTCGTCGCGTTGCTCGTTTGGTTGCGGATCGGTCGGCAAGGTCGAAACCTGCTGAGTTTAGCGCTGAGGCGGTATATGCTTTGTTGGCATTCGAATGGCCTGGTAATTATCAGCAGGTGCAGGATGTTATTTCTCGGGCGGTGGCGCAGGCCGAAGATGGGCCGATCACACTGGATATGTTAAAACATGCCTTGGGGAAAGTCGTTGTCCCTGCGCCAGAGGGGCGAATTGGGCAATTAGTTCAACAGATGCAAGCGGCCCAATTTCATGCACTGTTAGCATCGGGTGAGTCTGTTGAGGCATTAGCTCGTCGCTTGGAGTTGGGCAGAAACCCCCTGAGTGAAGGCGATCTATGCAAACTGCCTTTGGTAAACCCTAAATTGGCGAATCTTTGATATTTTTGAGTTTTATTGACTGACTCTAACCCCTGTTGACTTATGGCACTAGCCCGCATCCAAGCTTCGATCGTTAAAAATTTGCTCCAGATGGGGCGCTTAACGGATACTCAATGTCAGAAGATAATCGCCACCGAAGAGGATTTATCAGGTGTCGCGTTAGAGAACTTGCTCTTTGAAGAGTATAAGATCTCTCCATTTCAGGTCTTAGTTGCTAAGGCTGAAGCGTTTGATCTACCGCCGATCAATGTGAAGCGATGCTTGGTTACTGATTCGACTTTTTCTAAATTGGAGCAGGACTTCTGCCGCAATAACTCCGTATTACCATTGGGTGTTGCTGGTGATTATGTCATCGTAGCAGTGAGTAACCCTTTTGACTTAGAGGTTATAAATAAAGTCAAAACGATGTCAGGTATGCCAGTCTCAGTGCTACTTGGGTTGGAGAGTGCGATTAATGATGCGCTGCAGGGGGATGAAGGAGAGCGCCAAGCTGTTGGTTTTGGTGATGTGGTTGAAGCGCTCGGCATGGATTTCGAGAGTGATGAGGAATCGGAAGATGATTTCTCGGATGAAGAGTCCGCGCCGATTATTAAGCTGGGCAATCGTATTATCGAAGAAGCCTACTTTGCAGGTGCGAGTGATATTCATATCGAACCTTTTGAGACTGAAACACGTGTGCGTGTGCGTATTGATGGTGTGTTGAAAAACCAGCTTTCGATGCCGCCTGCTGCCTCAGGTGCATTGTTGGCACGCTTGAAGGTGATGTCTGAGCTCGATATTGCAGAGAAGCGCTTGCCACAGGATGGACGTATCCAGTTTAAGCAGTTCAATAAAAAGGGTATTGATGTCGATTTACGTGTGGCGACAGCCCCATTGAATCATGGTGAGGGTATCGTGATGCGTATTTTGGATAAGCAGAAGAGCACCTTGCCTTTGCCCGCATTGGGCTTTTCGGAGGAGAATTTAGGCAAATATCGTGAGCTCATCACGCGTCCATATGGTATGGTGCTGCACTGCGGTCCTACAGGTTCGGGTAAGTCAATGACGCTATATTCGGCATTGAATGAAATCAATAAGGTCGATGTCTGTATCCGCACGGCGGAGGATCCGATCGAGTATACGTTACCTGGTCTGTTGCAGATGCAGATGCAGCGTAAGATCGGTCTGACCTTTGCCACTGCGCTACGTGCCTTCCTTCGTCAGGATCCGGATGTGATTCTTGTTGGCGAAATTCGTGATAAAGAAACTGCTGGTATTGCGGTTGAAGCTGCGCTGACTGGTCACATGCTATTCAGCACATTGCACACGAATGACGCACCGACGACCATTTCACGACTCACTGAGATGGGCATTGAGCCATTCATGATCTCGGCGTCTTTGGTATGTGTCTGTGCGCAGCGCTTGATGCGCCGTGTCTGTAAAACTTGTAAGCAGACGCACCTACAAGAGGGGAATGAAGCTGCGATTATGCAGCGTGCGCTTGGCTGGTCGGGGAAGGTTCCACGTGCTAGTGAAGATGGTTGCCCAAGTTGTGGTGGCAATAGCTATAAGGGGCGCGTGGGTATTCACGAATTGATGCCAACCAGCGAAGAGTTGGTTGCGGCGATCAATGCCGAAGAGGAGGCCGTCGCGTTGAAGCGTATCGCGATGCGTAATGGTATGAAGACTCTGCACCAGGACTGTATGCTTAAGGTTCGAGAAGGGCTGACTACCATGGAAGAGGCGCTGGGGGCTGTGCCACCAGATATGGAAGAATACGAGGGAGATGACGAGGCTGCTGCTGAGGCTAGCAGTTAACCAGCTTCTTTACTCGATGCTGCGAACTGCAGAAGCTTCGGCCTAATTGTGCAGCGCTTTTAGGATCCTGTTGGCGATTCGTTCACTGCTGCCTTTATTCTTTGCGTGCCAATCTTTGCCAGCTTGGGACATCGATTGCCGTGTGTCTTCGTCTTTGACCAAGTTGGCAATTCCTTTTTCGAGGCTGCTTTCATCTGCTGCTACGTGAGCTGCGCCGCTTCGGACTAATGACTTTGATACGTCTTTAAAGTTCGTCATGTTCGGCCCCATTAAGATTGGGATTCCCAGCCCTGCGGCTTCGATGGGTGTTTGCCCGCCCATGTTGGGGGTGAGGCTTTTGCCGATAAAGGCGAGATCCGCTACTTGAGAGAGGCGAGTGAGCTCGCCAGTTGTATCAGCTAGCTGGATACGGGTTGGCTCTGTAGTCGTTTGGCCTTGTGAGCGTTGATGCCAGTTGAGTGGTTGCTCTTTAAGGAGGCGCACTAGTTCTGCCCCTCGTTCGGCATGGCGAGGCACTAGGAGCAGACGGCAGTCCACGCCGGTTGCGATGATTTTTTCTTGAATGCGTAGGAGTGCGGCTTCTTCACCTGGCCAAGTGGAAGAGCCTAGTAGTATGAAAGGCTTCGGTTGGTTTGTTGGTGTATCAAATCCTAGTTCCTTTAGGAGCGCGGTGTGTGCAGCTTCGTTGAGTCGTTCGCCGATCGATACGTCAAATTTTATGCTACCAGTGGAGGCGGTCGTTGCTTGCTTGGTTCCTAGAGTCAGCAGGCGTGTTTTATCAAGATCGCTGGCTGCAAAGACATAGTCTAACTTTTGTAGAAGACGTTTCGCCAGTCTTGGCACCTTTTGATAACGCTTGAAGCTTGTGTCTGAAATGCGCGCATTGACCAAAAAGGTAGGGACTTCATTTTTGCGAGCACGGTGCAAGTGCTCTGGCCACAGTTCACTTTCGGTTAGAATGATCGCGTCAGGTTGAATCCGCTTCCATGCTAAGCGCGAGAATAGCCAGAAATCGAGTGGGAAGACGCCAATGCTGCAAACCTGGCCTTTGTAGCGTTTTCGCGCTTCTGCATAGCCAGTGCTGGTGGTGGTGGTTAGCACGATCTCGATCGTGTTATCGGCCTGGAGCGCTTGGATGAGTGGGCCAATTGCAAGTATCTCGCCGACGCTTACCGCTTGTAGCCAGATGCGCTTTTTGCCAGCCGCTGGCGGATCCAGCCTGCGGAAGCGGCCGAGTCGATGTTGGAAGTCTTTTGCGTAGCCGCCACGGCGCCACATGCGGAATCCATAGTAGGGGAGCGCAATGAGGAGTGCCGGAAGATACAACAATCTATATAACCAAATCATCTTTCAGAGATACCAGTGCTTATTCTTCCGGTTTTAAAGTATAAACGAGTGGTTGGGGGGATAAAAAAAAATAGGCCAGAAGCAGATTGCTTCTGGCCTAGTATCATAAATTGACTGCAGGTGTCTCTGCGTTCTTTAGAAGTTATGTGACAATGCGAATGCGTGCATTTCTAAGCCAGGGTTGTGGCTCTTGAGTCCAGCATTCGATGTGTGTTGGTAGCGGTATTCGACTGCCCATCCATCGCATACTTGCCAGTTAAGACCTGCGCTGCTGGTGAACTGAATATTTCCACCAAGGTCGAAATTATCAAAAGTATCTTCGGAGTAGAGTGATGGGCCTGTGGCTAGGACAAGAGTCACTGGGAGCGCGTCGTGTGCGAATTCGAGTGTGAATCCGAAATGAATATAGGCCGAGACTTCGCCTTCGCCGGCAAGCGCACCAACGGCTGCTTCGTAGCCGATGCCAGTGCTCATATCTTCGCCGAGATCCCAGCTCCATTGTGGGTCGGATGTTTCGTAGAGTTCGTAGCTAGTTAGGCTGACTTTTGCATCGTCATCGAATCCAACACGAATGCCGACTGTGTTGAATGGTGATTCGGGTGTTTTCTCCGGAGCAGTATTGGTGCTGGTTGCTGCGGACAGGCCAACAGTGACGAGAGAAAGGAGGATGCAGGCAAATTTATGTTTCATTGTGAATTAAATAGAAAGGATGAGTTTTAAACTCGTTGGGAAAGCTAGGATTGCACCATATCGTCGTCAATAATCGTTTTTTTGCATTTTTAGGTAAATGCCCTTCGATTTCTATTGACCTATTTTTGTGATAGAGTTTTTTCAACGCCTTCTTGGGGAGAGGTGACAGAGTGGCCGATTGTGCATCCCTGGAAAGGATGTGTGCTGGAAACGGCACCGAGGGTTCGAATCCCTCCCTCTCCGCCATGAAAATAAGAAACCGTCAGTTCACTGTTTGTCAGTGTTGGCGGTTTTTTTGTATACGGTCGTTTGTTCCCGGCCAGTGTCGGTGGCTATGCCTGGACGATGCGACTCTTCGGTGTATGAGCCCGGTAGAGTCTGATGAATTCTAGAGCTCTGTGGCCTGTTAGCTTTCCAAGGCTCTGTAGCGCGTGAGCACTTTTTCTAGGATCGACTCGGGGTCGATGCCGACGCTGGCGCGGAGGGCTGCGACGGAGTTGCCGTGCTCGACGAATTGATCGGGCCAACCAATGCGCACGACGGGGCGTAGGCTGTTGGCCTCTTGCAGGGCTTCCATGATCGCTGTGCCGAAGCCGCCACTGATGATGTTGTCTTCCATCGTGACGATGAGCTTGGCGCTTTGCGCGGACTCTAGCAATAGTTCGGTATCAAGTGGTTTAACGAAGCGTGCATTGATGACGCCCGCTTGAATGCCTTGCACATGTAGCTGCTGTGCGAGTGCTTCTGCGTCGGCGACCATCGATCCAATCGCCCAAATTTCGATTTCGCCTTCGGCTTGTAGGCGTTCGGCTTTGCCGAGGGGAAGGGCTATAGGCATTTCTTTGATCGGCTCGTTTGGGCCTTCGCCGCGTGGGTAGCGCACAAAGGACGGGCCTTGATAGGCAATGCCCGTGGCCATCATATCGGCGAGTTCGTCTTCGTTGGACGGTGCCATGACGACTACGCCTGGAATGTTGCGCAGGTAAGTGAGGTCGAATAGTCCGTGGTGCGTGGCTCCGTCGTTAGGCGAGAGCCCAGCACGATCCATGCAGAACATGACGGGCAGGTGTTGCAGGGCGACGTCGTGGATCAGTTGATCATAGGCGCGTTGCAGGAAGGTTGAGTAAATCGCACAGACGGGGTGGAAGCCTGAGGTGGCCATGCCTGCGGCTGAGAGCACGGCGTGCTCTTCGGCGATGCCGACGTCAATAAATTGGTCGGGTAGCTCTTTTTCTAAAATATTGAGTCCGGTGCCGGCTGGCATGGCTGCGGTGATGCCGACGATGCTTTTGTCCTGCTTGGCTAGTTTGACCAAGGTGTTGCCCATGACGTCCTGATATTTCGGGCCAGGGTTGCCAGTTGCGGGTGCGCCTTTACCGGTTTTGATGTCAAAGGGGCTAGCTCCGTGAAAGCGTTCGGGATTTTGGAGTGCCACGTCGTAACCCTTGCCTTTGGTGGTGAGGATATGCAGTAGCACGGGCTGCTCGGCTTGTTTGGCAAATTCTAGGTAGTGCTCGACCTGTGCTTGGTCATGGCCGTCGATGGGGCCGATGTAGCGCACGTTGAATTTCTCAAATAGCGAGGAGGGGACGAGGAAGTCCTTGGTCTCCTTTTTCCATTTCGAGCCGAATTGGATGATGGATTCACCGCCGGGGAGCTTCTGCAGGAGGGATTCGAAGTCGTCATTGAGCCGATTATAGACCGGGTTGGTGATGAGCTCGTTGAAATAGCGTGGTAGGGCGCCGACATTCTTGGCGATCGACCATTTGTTATCGTTGAGAATGATGATGAGGCGCTTGGTCGAGGTGGCGACGTTGTTGAGCGCTTCCATGGTGATCCCGCAGGTGAAGGCGGCGTCTCCGCAGAGCGCGACGACGTGCTCGTCCGAGCCGCGCTTGTCGCGTGCGGTAGCCATGCCGAGTGCGGCGGACAGGGCGGTGCCTGCGTGGCCTGCGCCGAACGCGTCGTGCTCGCTTTCGCTGCGGTTTAAGAATCCGCTGAGTCCACCGCATTGGCGGATTTTGTCGAAGTCTTTACCATTGCGCCCAGTCAGCAGTTTGTGGACGTAGCCTTGATGGGCGACGTCGAAGACGAAGCGATCTTTTGGTGTGTTAAAGACGCGGTGTAGGCCGATGCTTAGCTCGACGACACCGAGATTGGGGCCGACGTGGCCACCGTTTATCGAGGTGGCTTTAATGATACGCTCGCGTATTTCGGCTGCGAGTTCGGGTAGTTGCTCCTCAGATAGTTGCTTAACGTCGTCGGGGGATTTGATCCGCTCTAATAGGCCCATGCTTTTAACAAATTCGATCGGTTAGCGTGCGTTTTGCAGGTAGTATGCGCACTAGGCCTCGGTGTTGTCGCCCTCAAAGGGTTCGACTTCGCCAGTGGTAATATTGAGCTTTTCAATCTTTAGTTCTGCTTCTTTGAGCTTCACTTGGCAGACTTTCAAGAGATTGGATCCTTCTTCGAATTTTGCGACGAGGTCAGCCAATGGCGTGTCGCCACTTTCCATGGATTCTAAGATGTGTTCGAGACGTTCGAGGGCGCCTTCGAAGGTGAGACTGTCGTTTTGCTTTGGCATGTTTAAGAGAGAAACGAGACGTTTAATCGGTCAGCGTTCACTCGTCGAGCACAGACGCCAGAAGTTTTGCCCGTGCTGCGGGCAATTTTGATGAGCGCGATTAGATATTTTCAGCGATGCTGTTATCCGAGTCGAAGGCGTGGCGGATGACATCGAGGTCGATGTTTTCGGTGATGAGATTCTTGATGATTGGGATTTTATCGCTGTCGCTGGGCTGTGTCTTGACGGTCATTTTATTGATCTTCGAGGCCACTGCATAGCTATCGTCTTGGCAAATGATGACGGGGATGCTGGTTTTGGCGATCATCTCCATGAGCTTCGGGTGTGGTAGCACATTGCGCGTGAGAATGATGCCTGAGACGACTTTTTCGCCTGCGATGCCTTCTGCGGCGATCGCTCCGAGTATGATGTCTTCGCGGTCGCCAGGGGTGATGATGAGTGAACCTCGCTCGAGTAGGTCGACGAGCCCCTTCGCGGCCATCGCACCGATCAAGACACGCTCGACTCGTTCGCTGGCGCCGTGTTCACGGCCATTGAGCCAGCGGCCTTTTACCTCTTCGACGACTTGGTTGAGCTTCGGCACCGTGAGTTTCTTTTCAACTGGGATGCAGCCAAGCAGTGGGATGCCCATACGTTTTAGCGCGATACCACTGTATTTCTCGATCATTTTAATCTTGTCGGGCTCGACCTTATTAATGATCGCCCCGATCACCTCGACGCCTGCTTGTGCAAATAGGGCTTTATTCAACGCGATTTCGTCGACGGGGCGGCCAATGCCTCCACGGGCGACGATGATCACTTTTGCTTTGAGGCGCTTTGCCACGTCTGCGTTGGACAAATTAAACACTGAGCCTACGCCTGCGTGGCCGGTGCCTTCGATGATGACATACTCCTTCTCGAAGGCGGCACGGTCGAAGGCGCGGCACATCTGATCGACGATGGTTGCATGATTCTTGCAAGGGTCGTCGAGGAAATCCCGTGTGAAGGTCGAGTGAATCGCAATCGGGCTCATCGCCTTGATCGGCACCTTGACGTCGAAGATCTTATCGAGCAGCACGGAATCTTCATCGATTTGATGTCCTTCGACTTCGACGAAGCGCTGCCCCACTGGTTTGATGAAACCGACCTTGGGCGTGAAGCTACGTAGGGCGGCAAACAGCGCGAGGCTGGTCGTCGTCTTACCATCGTTCATCCGCGTGGCTGCGATGAAAATACGCTTCGTAGTCTTATTCTTCGGAGCTGTTAGCAGCTCGGTGTCGTTTTTTGGCTCAGGACAAGGCATAGTTGGAGCGGTTGGCGCAACGCGGGAGAGAGGGTGAAACTAGTCGATGATAGTGACGTCTTCGTTGAGATCGTCGCTATCCGTCGGATAGAGTAATTTGTGGTCGATTGCTTGAGAGGCAACCATGACGGCGGTGCCGAAGATATCACTGGCGGTGGCACCACGGCTGATTTCAGCAGCAGGCTTGTTGAGGCCAGTGAGGATCGGGCCGTAATTACGCGCGCGGGTCAAAATATGGACTAGTTTGGAGGCGATATTGGCCGAGTGTAGATCAGGGAAGATCAAGACATTAGCGCGCCCCGCGACAGAGCCTTCAATGTTCTTAGTGCTCGCTACGATTGGGTCGAGTGCGGCATCGACCTGTAGCTCGCCTTCGATATCCATTGGGATGCCGAGCTCAATGGCCTTTTGGCGTGCTAACTCGGTCGCGGCTTTCATTTTTGCCACGGTCGGGTTTCTGCTGGATTTGCTCTTACTGGTGTAGCTGAGCAGTGCCACGCGTGGCTTGATGTTGGTCAGGTGGTAGCTTAGTGCGGCAGTGGTGATTGCGATGTCACAGAGCTGCTCGCTCGTTGGGTTCGGGATGACGGCGCAGTCGGCAAGGAAGAGTTCGCGGTCTTTACCTGTCTCTGGATCTTCGAGGTCGAAGATGTTTAGCGAGGACATGTTCGAAACATTTTCGTGGAGCGGAATGATTTGTAGCAGTGGGCGCAGCGCGCTGGATGCGTTACTGGTTGCACCGGAGACGATCGCGTCTGCTTGGCCTGTGGCGAGCATGAGCGTCGCGAAGTAGTTGGTATTATCTAAATAATCCGCGGCTTCTTTGTCGTTCATGTTTTTGAAACGACGCAGGCCTTGGAATTTGTTCAGGAAGCTTTCCCACTCGCTGCTGCGGCGGGGCTCGATGATGCGGATGTGCTCTAGGCTGATGTTGAGCTTTTCTGCATTGGACTTAATTTTAGCGCGATCGCCCAGTAGCACGGGGATACCGAGGCCGCGCGTGGCAAATTTGCGCGCGGCTTGAAGGATGCGAGGATCGGAGCCTTCAGGGAAGACTACGCGTTTCGGGTGGCGTTTAAGGCGCTCGGCAAGTTTAGCGATTAATGGCATCGTATGTATCTAGTAAGGTATGTGGTTTAAGTGAGAACGGGGTAAAATGGTTCTAAGTAGGCATGAAAGTGAAAAATAGCTTCTTGGTAGAGCATGAAATATACAATTGCCAAAGTTTTTTGAGACGTAGTTTCTTGTGACTGTTCGGTTCTGTTTGTAGCCGACGCATCATTTATGCTCAAAAACCTTAAGAATATCGTAGTTGTCAGCCTTTCGACGGTCGGTTCGCGTGTGCTGGGGCTGGTGCGTGATATTCTGATATTTGCAGCATTGGGTGCGAGTGCGTGGAATGATGCGTTCATTCTAGCATTTACTTTGCCAAATCTTTTTCGCCGATTGTTGGGGGAGGGCGCACTTACTTCGGCCATGGTGCCGATCTTTTCGGATGTGCTACAGCGTGCGGGACGCTCGGCTGCGTTTGCCTTTTTTAACCAGGTGTTACTGAGGCTATTGCTGATATTGTCGGCGCTGGTGGTGAGTGGGATGCTCGTGTTTGGCACGCTCGCAAAGAGTGGGATGCTCTCGGATCGTTGGTCATTAGGCGCTGAGTTGGCGGTGGTGCTGCTGCCGTATATGATTTTTATCTGCCTAGCGGCGATTATCTCGGCGGGGCTCAATATTCTAGGGCGCTTTGCGGTCGCTGCTAGCACGCCGATGTTACTGAATCTCGCGATGATAGGTGCGTTGGTCGCAGGTATGTGGCTGAACGATGATCAGGCGCGGATCGTGTATTGGCTCTGTGGCGGTGTGCTGGTGGGCGGGCTGTTTCAGCTGATGTTGCCGGCATGGGATCTGGCGCGTCAAGGGTGGCGTCCGCGGTTGCAGAAGCGGCGTGCTTCAGCCGAGATGAGTGAGTTGTGGCGCTTGTTCTTGCCTGGCCTGATGGGGGCGGCGATTTTGCAGGTGAATATTTTAGTATCGCGGTTGCTGGCGTATTCACTGGATGAGTCGGCGGTGTCGGTGCTGTATCTCGCGAGTCGGTTGATGGAGTTGCCGCTGGGGATCTTTACGGTCGCGGTGGCGACGGTGTTCTTCCCGCTGTTGGCGCGTGCGGTCTCGGATAAAGACGATCAAGGTTTTGCGAGTGCATTGACACAAGGCATGCGCTTGGTGGTAGGGATTTCGTTACCAGCAGGCGTGGGGCTGTTCGTTCTGGGGCAGCCGATTCTGGAGCTGTTGTTTCGGTGGGGAGCGTTTAGCACGCAAAATGTCGCGCAAACGATTCCGCTGATTGCGATCTATGGCTTAGGGCTACCGTTCTATTCTGCGGCGACCTTTGCAACGCGTGGTTTGCACGCGTGTAAGGATATGAAGACGCCCGTGCGTGTGGCGGGCCTGTGTCTGGTCGTGAATTTGATAAGCGGTCTAGTGTTGATGCAGTTCTTCGGTGCCTGTGGTCTTGCGGCGGGTAATGTGCTCGCCGCGATTGTGCAATCGGCCTGTCTCTGGCGGGCGCTTTCAAAGCATCGCAGTGAAGTGGGGTTCTCACATTTACGTGGAGCGTTTGCGAAGATTCTATGCGCTGGTGTGGCGATGGGGCTGTTTTGCTTTATCGGCCATGGTTTGGTGCTGAGCTTTGAGCTGGCCGATAAGTTAAATGCCGCGGTGATCGTCGGTGTGTTTGTGCCAGGTGGCGCGGCGCTCTACTTCGGGGTGCTGTATATGCTCAAGTTCGAGGAGCTGGATCTACTCGCTGGGATGGTGCGACGCGTGCTGCCTAAGAGGCGCTGACGCAGCGCTCTGGACATTGAACGTTCAACATTAAACGTCGAACTTTGAATGGGGTTCGGGGCATGCGATCCTTGAGCGTCTCATGGATTGTGAAAAGTGTCTCTGATCCAGTGTAGGGGCTTTGCTTTGCGAAGACCGCGCAAAGGCCACATGTCTCAGAGTTCTGTAACGGTTCCTGTCCTCGCGAGGTGCCGTAAACAGCAGACCTACTCTTCGTTGGTCTCGGTCGCTTGAGCTCTGGCAGTTACACGCCTTGCCCAGATTGCCACGGCTAGCCAAATAACCGCGAATATTCCAGCGAGCACCGTCCCTGGGCAGAGCCCAGTGTGACAAGTGCTGCAGGATGCTTCACTGATGCAAGTCGTGCATTGGGATGTTAATTCGGTCGTCTGCTCGGTCTCATTCATGACTCTTAGGTATGCTGTGTGTGAATGAGAGACTGATTTGCCTGTTTATATTCCCCATTGCTCTGCCTTCCGGCCAGTGTTGCGATTATCCTATATTCAGGAGTTAGAAGTTAGAAGTTAGGAGTCAAACGGAGGTCTGCCGTAGCTGGCGTAGCAAGTTAGTCTTTGGTAATGAAGTGCTTACAGTCGAGTGTGACGCCCCTGCCGAGCGCAGCGACATTCAACCGAAGGGCGAAGCCAATTGGCGAGCGGTTCAGGGGCTATGAAGCGCTGATGCTCAGCTTCTAACTCCTACCTTCCAACTTCTAACTACTCCTTTTTAGGATTATACATGTTCTCGATCATCAAAAAAAGTGTAGTAACAACCGCATGCTTGAGGTGATCGCGGGTGCTTTGGTTCTGTGCTTTGGTTCGGCGGACGGCGCGGAGGCCGTCCTTCCCGATGCTTCTGTGTAGGCACAAAAAAATGGCGCGGAACTAAGTCCGCGCCATTGATGAATGGGTGTCTCTCTAATTGAACGTTCGATGTTGGACGTTCAATGCTCGACGTTCTCTAGTCTTCGAGTAGCAGTTCCAATATCTTCTTGGCGGAATCAGGAATGACTGTTCCTGGGCCGAAGATCGCGCTGGCACCGTTCTCGTAGAGATAGTCGTAGTCCTGTGCTGGGATCACACCACCGCAGACGACCATGATGTCTTCGCGGCCGAGCTTCTTGAGCTCACTGATGAGTGATGGAAGCAGGGTCTTGTGACCGGCTGCGAGGGACGACATGGCCACGAGGTGGCAGTCATTCTCAACAGCCTGACGTGCGGTCTCTTCCGGTGTTTGGAAGAGTGGGCCGATGTCGACGTCGAATCCGAGGTCGGCATAACCAGTAGCAACCACCTTGGCGCCACGGTCGTGTCCGTCTTGTCCCATCTTCGCGATCATGATGCGAGGGCGGCGACCTTCTTCGGTTTCAAACTTAGTGATGAGTTCTTTAACGTCGTCCATGATTGGTGTGCTTCCGAATTCTTTAGCGTAAACGCCGTTGATCGAGCGGATCTTGGCGCGGTAACGACCGACGACGGCTTCAACAGCGTCGGAGATTTCACCGAGCGACGCACGGCAACGTGCGGCTTCGACTGCGAGTTCGAGAACGTTGCCTTCGCCGGTTTCCATGCTCTTGGTGATGGCAGCGAGTGCCTTCTGGCAGGCGTCGTTGTCGCGCTCCGCTTTAAGCTTGTTGAGGCGCTCGATTTGCGAGTCACGCACAGCAGAGTTATCGATGTCGAGGATCTCAAGCGGATCTTCTTTTTCGAGACGATACTTGTTGAGACCAACGATGGTTTCCTTGCCGGAGTCGATGCGCGCTTGGCGACGTGCTGCGGCTTCTTCAATACGAAGCTTTGGAATGCCTTCTTCGATGGCCTTTGTCATGCCGCCGTATTTCTCACACTCTTCAATGTGACCCCATGCTTTTTGCATTATTTCTTGAGTGAGTGCTTCGACGTAGTAGCTACCGCCCCATGGATCGATGAAACGGCAGATGCCGGTTTCTTCTTGGAGGAAGAGCTGTGTGTTACGTGCGATACGTGCAGAGAAGTCAGTCGGTAGGGCGATGGCTTCGTCGAGCGCGTTGGTGTGGAGCGACTGTGTGTGACCACAGGCGGCTGCCATCGCTTCGATTGCGGTGCGCGTTACATTATTGAATGGATCTTGCTCAGTGAGCGACCAACCAGATGTTTGCGAGTGTGTGCGCAGTGCTAGCGACTTTGGATTCTTCGGGTCGAATTGCTTGACCAGCTTTGCCCAGAGGCAACGTGCGGCACGCATTTTCGCGACTTCCATGAAGTAGTTCTTACCGATCGCCCAGAAGAACGAGAGGCGAGGTGCGAAGGCATCAATGTCGAGGCCAGCTTCAGTTCCTGTGCGGAGATACTCAAGACCGTCGGCGAGTGTGTAGCCGATTTCGAGGTCGGCAGTCGCACCTGCTTCTTGCATGTGGTAACCGGAGATCGAGATCGAGTTGAACTTCGGCATTTTCTGCGAGGTGAACTCGAAGATGTCGCCGATGATACGCATCGATGGTGTCGGTGGGTAAATGTATGTGTTACGCACCATGAACTCCTTAAGGATGTCGTTCTGAATCGTGCCTGCGAGCTGCTCCAGCTTGTGGCCTTGTTCGAGGCCGGCTAGGATGTAGAACGCAAGAACTGGCAGCACGGCGCCGTTCATTGTCATGGAGACGGATACCTTGCTCAGGTCGATATCATCGAAGAGCACGTTCATGTCCAAGATGGAGTCGATCGCGACACCAGCCTTACCCACGTCACCTACCACGCGAGGGTGGTCGGAGTCGTAGCCACGGTGTGTCGCGAGGTCGAATGCGACGGACAGACCTTGCTGACCGGCTGCAATGTTACGCTTGTAGAAGGCGTTGGACTCTTCGGCAGTGGAGAAGCCCGCGTATTGGCGAACTGTCCATGGGCGGAAGGCATACATGGTCGCGTAGGGTCCACGAAGATTTGGCTCGATACCTGCGGTATAATCGAGGTGCTCCATGCCTTCGTAGGCGTCTTTGCCGTAGAGCGAATCGACGTCGATCTGCTCCATGGTTTCAGTGACGAGTTCGTCGACACTTTTACCGGTTTCTTGTTTGACCTGAGCGGCCCAGTCCTCGCGTGTTGCGTTTGGCTTGGGTGCTTCGTAGGCGATATTTGTAAAATCAGGTTTCATTATCTTAAATGCTAAATGCTAGTAATTTATGAATGATGGATTAAAGCACGCCGAGGAGTTCGAGGGCTTGGCGGTTAGTCGCGTAGTTATCGGACTTGACGAAGATGAAGTCGTCCATGCCGGCTGCGCGGTAGTCTGCTTCGTTGGCTCCAGGGAAGCCAGCGAGTAAGACGCGTGTGTTCGGGTTGGCTGCTTTGATGGCTTGAGCGTAGTTCGCGAAGTTTTCTTCGTAGTCGCCATCGGTGCCGCAAACGACTGTGATCGCTGCGCCGGATTCGCCGAGTGCTGCGACGGCTGCTTCAGGTGTTTCGAAGCCTGCGGGTGAGATTACTTCAAAGCCTCCTGATTGGAAGAAGCCCTTGGTGAAGTCTGCGCGGCCTTTGTGGCGACGGAGTGGTCCGAGGTTGCAAAGGAAGAGCTTCGGTCCGTGTCCGTTTGCTGCTTTGTATTTTGCAGATGCGGCGCGGATTGCTTCGTATTTAGCAGCGAGACGTGCGACGGGTAGCGGCTGCATGAGCTGGCTAGGGTTCGCTGCTGCACGGACGGTCTTTGTGATTTCACCGATGGTGGCACCGACGCTGACAGCGTCGATGATTGCGTCGATGAGGCCAGCGCGATCAACTTCGGCTACCTTTGTGAGTGCAGCCATGATCTTGGCATCTGCGTCTGGGTCGGTTGCGACACGGGCGCGGGCGATTTCCTGAGCACGCTCTTCGCGTAGCTTTGTGTAGTCGGGGAGGCGTGATTCCAGTTCTGCTTCGTCAAGGTTTGGATAGACGTTTGTGCCGACTAGGCTGACGCGGCGCTGGTTGAGTTGTTTCTCTTGGCCAGCTGCTGTTTTAGCAAGTGTGTCTGCGATGAATCCATCTTTAAGTGCTGGAACGATACCGCCCTTAGATTCGATTTCTTGGAAGAATGCCCACGATTTTTCGGAGACTTCACCGGTCAACCATTCGATTGCCCATGAGCCACCAGCTGGATCGACCACTGCGGTGAGTTCGCACTCTTCTTGCAGGATGACCTGAGTGTTACGCGAGATGCGACGGCTGAAGGTGTCTGGTAGACGCGAGACTTCGTCGAAGTTACCAACGCAGAGGCTGTCGACACCGCCGATGACGCCACTCATGGCCTCGGTTGTGGTGCGGAGCATGTTTACGTATGGGTCTTTCTTCGTCTTATTATAGAGACCTGTGCGAGCGTGCATGTTGATCTTCTGCGCTTCGGCGCTACCACCGAAAGCGGCGACGACTTGTGACCAGAGCACACGTGCTGCGCGCAGCTTTGCGATCTCCATGAAGAAGTTCGGGCCGATTGAGAAGCTGAAGCGGATTTGCTTAGCAGCGTCATCGACGGAGAGGCCGCGTGCGGTCAACTCGGTGAGGTAAGCAGAACCAGTGGCGAGTGCGATGCCGAGTTCTTCGACTGCGGATGCGCCTGCTTGGTGGTAAGGTGTCGTCGATACGCCTACCGAGCGGATGGACGGTGCTTCTTTCGCACAGAATTCTGCGAGCACGGCTTGCTCGTCGAGTAGTTCGGCGAGTTCGGCTGGGAGTTGGCCAGCTGCGGAGCGCACTGCGATCGGATCCATTCCGAGGCTGCCCTTAACGCTATCCAGTGCGATGCCTTGCTCCTTCAACCATGCGAAGAAGATGGAGCCGACTGTGAGTCCTGCGCATCCTGTGCGGATGTGGAAGCTGACCGCTTCGGGGAGGATCTCGGAGAATGCGGCTTTAATGTCTTGTAGGTTGGCGATTGAAAGACCACATGCGCCGACTTCCCCAGCTTGGGCACTGTCTGGGTCGAGTCCCTTGAGTGTCGCGATGTCGAGGATGACATTAAGCGCGTCTTGGCCGCGCATTAGGTCGGCCTTGGCGGCATCGTTAAATTCTTTTGGAGTGCCGTAAGGTAGCTCTTGAGCGATCTCCCATGGTTGCACTCGGTAGCCTGATGCTTTGGTGCCGCGGAGGTAGCCGTCGAAGCCAGGTTGAGTCTCTGCTGCAGGCAGTGACTCTAATACTTCTTTCCAGAAAATCGGCTTCAGGCGAATCCCTTCAGGGGACTGGCGCTCCATGATCTTATCATAGGGCGCGCCTTTGAGTAGCTTTTCGGCGGCTTCGCGCCATTGTTCTGGTGTTGCGGCAGGGAACTCTTCTAGGAGTTTTTTTGTGTTTTTTGGATCCTTGTTCATTTGGATTTTGGTTAACTAATACTAGAAAGCTAGAATATTAGTAAAAGTTGTCAATAAGTTAATTTAATACAGAATACATTTGACGTAAGTTCATCTAATCCTCAATTTGGTCGTTATTAACCCGAAAATTAGATTATGATTCAGCAAATTGATCACCTCGGCATCGCCGTCCACAACCTCGAAGATTCTATCGAGTATTATGAAAAAGCACTTGGCTTGCATTTGCATGGTCGCGAAGAAGTAGAGTCGCAGAAAGTGCGCACTGCTTTCTTTGAGGCGGGCGATGTTCACATTGAGTTGCTTGAGCCGACTTCGCCAGATAGTCCGATTGCGAAGTTCCTTGAAAAGAACGGCGAAGGTATTCACCACATTGCATTCCGCGTGGATGATGTGGTGGGGCAACTTAAGCAGGCTTCGGACGCAGGTGTGCGTTTGATTCATGAAGTGCCTTTTGAGGGCGCTGCGAATAAGTTGGTTGCGTTTCTTCATCCAAAATCGACTCGTGGCGTGCTGACTGAGTTCTGCCAAGAGAAGAAGTAGACTTACATATTAATTTTAAATATCAACAACTAGATATCAATTATGGCTATAGATCCAAAATTACTTGAAGAGCTTCGTGAGCGGCGTGCGGTTGCGCGCAAGGCTGGTGGCGAAGAAAAACTAGCGAAGCGTCATGCCAAGGGGCAGATGGGTGCTCGCGAACGTCTTGAAAATCTCTTTGAAGAGGGCACGTTTCAAGAATTCGGAATGCATGCCGAGCACACTTGTCAGCGCTTTGGCCTGGCGAATAAGAAGCTTCCTTATGATGGTGTCGTTTGTGGCACTGGCCTCGTCGATGGCCGTGGGGTTGCTGCGTATGCGCAGGACTTCACTGTTGGCGGTGGTGCTGTAGGACGTATCCATGCGAAGAAGATCTGTGATCTGATGGACTTCGCAGTTGAAGCTGGTATGCCAGTTGTGAGTGTGAATGACTCCGGAGGTGCACGTATTCAAGAGGGTGTCGACTCCTTGAGTGGTTACGGCCAGATCTTCTTTAAGAACGTATTGCTCTCTGGTGTGGTGCCTCAGGTCGCTGTGATCGCTGGCCCTTGTGCGGGTGGTGCTGCGTATTCGCCGGCATTGGCTGACTTCCTTATCATGACTCGCGACACTGCGAACATGTTCATCTGTGGACCAGACGTGATTAAAGCGGCAACTGGTGAAGTCGCTAAGTTGGAGCAATTCGCTTCGGCAGCAGCGCACGCAAGCATCTCTGGTAACATCCACTTGGTGGCTGATGATGATACACATGCGATGGCGATGACTTCGAAGTTGTTGTCATTCTTGCCAAGTAACAATCTTGGAGATCCCCCACACGTTTTGACTGACCTCGATCTCTCCGATGACTTGGAGATGAACGAAATCGTGCCAGACTCACCAAAGAAGCCTTTGGATGTGATGGCAGTGATCGATCGTTTGGTTGATGGCGGTGACTTCTTCGAAATTATGCCTGACTTCGCACGTAGCCTGATCGTTGGCTTCGCACGTATCGAAGGTGTCGTCGTAGGTATCGTTGCTAATAACCCAATGGTGAAGGCTGGCACATTGGATATCGATAGCTCTGACAAGGGTGCTCGTTTCATCCGCACATGTAATATCTATAACATCCCGATCGTAACGCTCGTTGACGTTCCAGGCTTCATGCCAGGTCTTGCTCAAGAGCAGGGTGGTATCATCCGCCACGGTGCGAAGATGCTGTTTGCATATGCTGCTGCGACTGTGCCGAAAATCACTATGATCATGCGTAAAGCATACGGTGGTGCTTATCTCGCGATGTGCTCGGCCGACCTTGGTGCGGACATGGTCTTCGCTTGGCCAACTGCGGAAATCGCGGTGATGGGTGCTGAAGGTGCTGTGAACGTCCTCTTCCGTAAGGAACTGAAGGAAGCTGAAGATCCTAAGAAGCGTGCTGCTGAAATCAGTGAAGAGTATCGCAATGAGTTTGCGTCTCCTTACCAAGCCGCTGCCAACGCAATGATCACCGATGTGATTGAGCCCTCTCAGACACGTGCTGCTATTGCTCTTGCGCTTCGTAATACGCTGAGTAAGCGTGATTCACGTCCGCCTAAGAAGCACGGTAATATCCCACTATAAGCTGCGTCTTACGGTATTAACCACGTGTATTACATATGAATCATTTAAACATAATTCTGGCCGCTAGCGGCCCCGCTGCCGAAGCTCAGACTTCGGGGACAACGGAAGTTGTCGTCGTAGGCTTTGGTTTCGTCATGGTTGTCCTGGTGCTTCTTGCACTCGTGACAGCGGCCATCGGTGCAGTGTTTCGTCGCTACGATGCCAAGATTGCTGCGAAAGCGGATGCTGCGGTTGCAGCAGCTGTTGCGAAGGCAAACCTAGCACCTGCGGCAGCTCCAGTTGCGGCAGCTCCAGTTGCGGCAGCTCCAGTTCCAGCTCCAGCGGCAGCTCCGGTTGCAGCAGCTCCAGTCAGTGAAGGGGAAGACCCTGCGCTGATGGCAGTTCTGGCAGCAGCCGTGCACTCTGTGATTGGAGACCGTGCGCATCGTATCGTATCGATTCGTCCGGGAGGTCCTGGCTGGGCTCAAGAAGGCCGCCGTCAGATCTTCTCATCGCACCGTGTGCGCTAGTGGAATCCATTAACAAACAAACAACAATTTAGAGAATATAATAACATGAAACGTTTACGTATAAGTGTCGAAGGTAAGACTTATGAAGTCGAAGTAGAACTGTTGGACGAGGGCTTTGCCTCTCCGGCTCCAAGATCAGCTGCTCCAAGTGGCAGTGCACGTGTTGCCGCTCCTGCTGCAGCGCCAGCACCGGCTCCAGTCGCCGCTCCAGCTGCTCCAGCCGCTGGTGGTTCAGGTGATGGTGTCGTTAGCCCATTGGCCGCAGTCGTGGTCTCTGCAGATGTCGCCGTTGGTGATACTGTCGCAGAGGGGCAAACAGTCATTACACTCGAAGCAATGAAGATGAATACCATCGTTGCCGCTCCTAAGGCTGGCACTGTTACTGCGATCCTAGTCGCAGCAGGCGATGCCGTTGAAGAAGGCCAAGTCATGGTCACTCTTTCTTAAGCGATCATAATACATAACAGAGAGTCCCTATCTCATGATTGAACTATTCGAACAACTTTACGGTAACACAGGCTTTGCCTTTCTTGACTGGCGCATGCTGGTCATGTGGGTGGTGGTTGCTGTGCTTCTCTATCTTGCTGTCTATAAAAAGTTTGAGCCGTTGCTGCTGGTCCCTATCGCATTTGGCGCAATGCTCGCAAACTTACCGACACAAGGTATTATTAATAAACCTGCTAGCGTGGTTCGCGCCCCGGTCTCAGGTGAGGTGTTGGTCGTTGGTGCTCAAGAAGGGCAGACAGTTCAATTAAATGCGGTAGAGAAAGTGTTGCCTGAAACGGCAGGCGATCTCGGCGCAGAGTCACTTGTCGCATTACTGGCAGGTGAGCAAGTGGGTGAGTATGGCACGAACACATTGTTATATGTGATGCGTGACCGTAATTCAAATCCTGCTGAGGATGTGGGGACTCTATTGATTGGCGATGTATCGCTGGTTGATTCAGATGTCTTGGTATGGGCAGATGCCACCGGTCGTGTGGTTTCTGCCGATACTAAAGTCGGTGATGCGCTCACTAAGGGCGCAGTGCTGACCGAGTTGAATAGTGAACATACCGGTGGCTTGTTTCACTACATTCAGCTTGGTATCTTGCTTGAGCTCTTCCCGCCGTTGATTTTCCTCGGAGTGGGAGCATTGACGGACTTTGGTCCACTCATTGCAAACCCCCGCATGCTGTTGCTCGGTGGGGCGGCTCAGTTCGGTGTCTTCGCGACGTTCATCGGTGCGCAATTCCTCGGATTCTCGGATCAAGCCTCGGGCGCGATCGGTATTATCGGGGGAGCCGATGGGCCGACCTCGATCTTCCTGGCCAATTCCTTGGCGCCAGAGCTGTTGGCACCCATTGCGGTGGCTGCCTATAGTTACATGGCGCTCGTTCCTGTCATTCAACCACCCATTATGCGTGCGTTGACGACTAAAGCAGAGCGTAAGATCCGCATGAAGAGCCTGCGCAAGGTCAGTCGTCTAGAGAAGCTCGTCTTTGCTGTGGTTGTCACTGTTGCATGTATCTTGCTTGTTCCGCCAGCGTCTCCGTTGATCGGTATGTTGATGTTCGGTAACTTCCTGCGTGAGTGTAATGTGACCGAGCGCCTGAGTAAGGCTGCTCAGAATGAGTTGATCAATGTCATCACCATCTTCCTCGGCACTAGTGTCGGTGTCACGATGACAGGCGATCGCTTCCTACGTGCCGAGACACTCGGCATTTTACTTCTTGGCATTGTTGCTTTCGGTATCGCTACCTCTTGTGGCGTGTTGATGGCGAAAGCAATGAATGTGTTCTCAAAGAATAAAATTAATCCACTCATCGGCTCGGCCGGTGTGAGTGCGGTGCCAATGGCCGCACGTGTCAGCCAGGTCGAAGGCCAGAAGGCAGATCCGAGTAACTTCCTACTCATGCATGCGATGGGCCCGAATGTTGCGGGTGTGATCGGCACTGCATTGGTTGCAGGTTTCTTCCTCACGCTTCTTTCGAACTCCGGCCACTAAGTCGCTGATGATCATTTTTTAATAAGAGCGCGCAGCATCCTGTAGACGTCTGCGTAGTGCGATAGCTGGCTCGATTCCTATATACAAATAAGAAAAGTTTAATCCAATATGACCATGTTAGAAGATTCCAGATATAAAGTGATGACTGCCGATGAAGCGGCTGCATTGATTAATAATGAGGATATCCTCGGCTTCAGCGGATTCACTCCTGCTGGTGCTGCCAAGGAAATCCCGACCGCAATCGCGCGTCGCGCAAACGCAGAACACGATGCAGGTCGTGATTTTAAGATTGGAGTTGTTACGGGTGCATCCACAGGCGATAGCCTCGATGGTGAGCTTGCTCGCGCTAATGCGGTCTTGTTTCGCACTCCGTATCAGAGTGATAAGTCACTTCGCGCTGCGATCAACAAGGGTGAAACTAAGTTCTTCGACATGCACCTTTCGATGCTGCCGCAGGCTGCTCGTTATGGTTTCCTTGGTAAAATCAAATATGCTGTGGTTGAAGCCGCTTCCGTCAGTGAAGATGGTGAGATCGTGCTGACTACAAGTGTTGGTGCGAGTAATACCTTCTGTGGTGTTGCTGATCATATTCTGATTGAGCTCAATGAAGCGCATCCAGAAGAATTGAGCGGATTGCATGACATCTACGAGCCACTTGATCCGCCGCACCGTCGCGAGATCCCAGTTTACAAGTGCAGCGACCGTTTTGGCTCGCCAACATTGAAAGTCGACCCTGCGAAGATCGTCGGTATCGTTAAGACCAACCGTCCAGACGAAGTCGGTGGTTTTAAAGAAACCGATGCTGTGACTGCCAAGATCGGTGAGAACGTCGCCGATTTCCTTGCGGACGAGCTCAAAGCTGGCCGTATCCCTGAAGAATTCCTCCCGATCCAATCGGGTGTGGGTAACATTGCCAACGCGGTGCTTGGTGCACTCGGTGCCAACGAGAGCATTCCTCCGTTTGAAATGTATTCAGAAGTGATTCAAGACAGTGTCATCGGCTTGATGCGCAGCGGCGATATCACTTTCGCTAGTGCGACTTCATTGACTGTATCGCCTCCGTTCTTGAAGGAAGTGTATGAGGATCTTGATTTCTTCAAGCAACGCATGGTGCTCCGTCCGCAAGAAATTTCCAATCACCCGGAAGCCGTTCGCCGTCTCGGTATCATCTCGATCAATACAGCGATCGAAGTGGATATCTGGGGGAATGTGAACTCCACGCACGTGATGGGTAACAACTTGATGAACGGTATCGGTGGTTCGGGTGACTTCACTCGTAACGCTTATATTTCCATCTTCACTTGCCCATCGATTGCGAAGGGTGGAGCGATCAGCACAATCGTGCCAATGGTGGCTCACCTCGACCACAGTGAGCACTCTGTGCAGGTGATCATCACCGAGCAGGGCATCGCCGATCTGCGCGGTAAGGACCCTGTTCAACGTGCGACTGAGATCGTCGAGAACTGTGTGCACCCAGAATACCGCGAGCAACTGCACGCATATTTCGCTAATGTTAAGGATGGTCATACGCCACAGACACTTCGCACATGCTTTGCGATGCATGAGACATTCCTGGAGAAGAAGGACATGCGCGGCGTCGATTGGTCTTCGAAGTATTCGAAAGACTAAGAGTCACACAAAGCGCTTTGCTTTTTAATCGACTCTCAATCCTTTTCATTGATTAGGATTGAGAGTTTTTTTTGAATAATTTACACAGTTGATAGATGTCATCACCTAGAAAAATAGCACGCCGTCGAGAACCTGATATTGATGCTCTAGTTGCAGGAGTCTGCGCTGGAGAACGTAGCCATTTGGCCATGGCGATCACTTTAGTGGAGAGCTCGGCGCCCAAGCACCGCTTGCCTGCTCAGCAGCTCATGCAGCGTATTTTGCCGCACACTGGCGGCGCAATGCGTGTGGGTATGACGGGTGTTCCCGGGGCAGGGAAGAGCACGTTTATCGAAGCACTCGGCATGTCGCTCTGTGACCAGGGTAAAAAAGTTGCCGTGCTTGCTGTTGACCCGAGTAGCTCCATCAATGGCGGTAGTATTCTAGGCGACAAGACCCGTATGGAGGATCTATCCCGTCATGAGAACGCCTTCATTCGCCCATCACCTTCCGGCCGAAGCCTCGGAGGTGTCGCTGCGCGCACACGCGAGGGGCTTTTGCTCTGTGAAGCTGCCGGCTATGATGTGATTCTGGTCGAGACCGTCGGTGTGGGCCAAAGCGAAACCGCCGTGCGCACCATGACGGACTTTTTCCTCCTCCTGCAAATCGCAGGCGCAGGCGACGAGTTGCAAGGTATCAAAAAAGGCGTGATCGAGCTCGCTGATGCGATCGTCGTGAATAAGGCCGATGGCGATAATAAGATGAAGGCTGATATGGCACGCGTTGAGTATTCGCGCGTGCTGCATTTCTTGCATCCGTTCACGCCGGGTTGGAAGCCGAAAGCAATGGCCTGTTCCGCGCTTGAAGGCGAGGGCGTTGAAAAGGTATGGGAGCTTGTGATGCAATTTCGAGATGAGATGACCGCCACAGGCGTCTTTGAGAAACGCCGCCAAGAGCAGAATGTCGATTGGTTCAACTCTCTATTACAGCTAGCTGTCATGCAGCGCTTCACGGAACAAAACGGTCCTCGTATTCAAAATATGGAGACAGCAGTGGGACTCGGCGAAATCCCAGTATCGATGGCGCTGAGCGAATTGCTGGACGCTTAGACCTTAAGTGATAACTGCCTGCGGGATTTGATTCGGAGCAACGACCACAATGGGAATGACATGAAAGGCACGACCTCGTTGGATGAAGGTGATTGAATCAGTGTAGGGGCTGTGCTCGCGCAGACGGCGAAGGCATCGTGCTCACCTAGGTTCCTGAAGTATAGAAGTAAGGGCGGTCTTCGACAGAATTTATAATATCAGGTTCAATAAGGTCTTCGCCATCGGTTCATCCCCACGTGGGAGGGGAATGCATATCCGACTGTGCGCCTAGCTTGTCGTGGAGCGGTTCTGCGTGGAAGCTGCGGCGAGTGATGGGAGGAGGCGTTACGGGACAAACATTGATTCGGCACTTACGAACACAGTGCGATCACCACCGCGAGGCTGACTGCGCTGAGCGCGGTGCTGAGGATGATGGAGCCTGCGGCGAGGGCTTCGTCGCCGTGGAGTTCTTTGGCCATGACGTAGGAGGCGACTGCCGTGGGTGTGGCGCTGAGCACGAGTAGAATGAGTCGGCTGTGTCCTTCGACTTGGAAGATCGTTGCGAGGAAGTAAGCGATTGCGGGGACGGCCACTATTTTGAGTGCGGTCGCGACGAGTGCACTGCGGTAGCGTCCTTCCATCGAGACGAATGCCATGCTGCCGCCGACACAGATCAGTGACGCGGGCGCGGCGATTTGGCCGGTGAATTGTAGCGTGTCGAGTAAGGCGCGTGGGAGGTCGAAGGGGAGTGTGTAGAGACAGAATCCGATCAGCGCTGCTAAGATAAGTGGATTCTTGAGAATCTGGATGACTATTTTATTCAGGCTTTCTCCGGCGCTGGCTTCGTGGCTACTGACTAGAAAGAAGACAGAGACGACGTTGTAAATGACCATTGCGGGGGCAAAAACAAACATTGTCTGAGCGATCACGGATGCGACGGTTTCGGCGGGGGCATCGCGCAGGGCGTAGAGAATGATGGGGATGCCGACGTAAGCGAGGTTCCCGCGAAAGGTGGCTTGCACAAACGTGCCCACGCGGGCACGGGGTAAGCGTAGCAGTCGGCTGGCCGGTATCGATAGGCCGATAACGGCGAATGTCGCCAGTATGAACAGCAGTATGATGATTCCCGTGCCTTCGGGAATCTCGGTGGCGGTCGCCATACTATGCACGATCAGTGCGGGGAGGCAGACCCTGAATAATAAGCGGTTTAACTCACCGAGGAAGCTTTCCGATAGGATCGCTTTCTTGCCTAAGTAATAGCCGAGGGCGATCACGAGAAAGACCGGTGTGAGTGTATTGATTACATGAAGCACGGGAGCGTTGTTAGTTGCTGGTGTCGGTTATCTTATATTCAGGAGTTAGGAGTTCGAGTGTAGTCTTTGTTCATGAAACGCGTAAGGCGCAGATATTCAGCTTCTAACTTCTGTCTCCTAACTTCTAACTCCTTTTTTAAGGTTTCTGAATTCCTGTATTTTGAATCACCGTGTCATCTATCGACCGAATGTGTAGATCCTGTTGTGGGAATGCGATTTCGATACCGGCGGCCTTGAAGCGTTGGTCGATGGTGTCGTGTAAATTTGAGATGACGTTAATACGATCAGTTAAGTCGGGGAGGTAAACACGTAGGCGCAAGAGCAGTGAGCTGTCACCAAACTCTTCGAAAGTGGCTAGAGGTGCCGGGTCTTCTAATGTTAGTGGGTGTTGCTTTGCTATTTGAGTGAGAATCTCTTTGGCGCGAATCGTATCAGTGCCATAAGCCACGCCTACGGTAATAATGGTTCGGTTCACTGAATTCGTCAGTGTCCAATTGATCAGTGCATCGGAGATGAACTGTTTGTTGGGCACGATGAGTTCTTGGCGATCCCAGTTGATTATGGTTGTGGCACGCATGCGAATACGCGAGACGGTGCCTGTGACATTATTAATGGTAATAATGTCGCCGATTCGTATCGGGCGTTCAAAAAGAAGAATAATACCGCAGACAAAATTAGAGACAATTTCTTGTAATCCAAAGCCTAGGCCGACACTCAATGCGGTTGCGATCCAGCCAAACATCGACCAGTTGACGTGTAATACATTACAAACAAGTGCCAAGCCAAAGGCGCCAGCGATGTATTGAGAAATTGTGGTGATCGCATAGCGAGCACCCACATCCAACTTGGATTGACGTAAGCCGCTTAACTCTAATAGCCCCGGTAGATTCTTCACGACAACAGTCATGATGATGAGGATAGCAGATGCATAGAATAGATCGAGCGGGCGCAACCAGCCTCGATATGAGATCGATCCGAGCGCTTCGTCGATCGGAAGTGTGTGCGTGACTAAGAACCAGATTTCAACAATCACAGCGATCGTGAACAGTGAGCGCAGCATGCTGCGTGTTTGTTGGCCGACTTTTTCTAGGTCTAATTCTGGGGTGCCTGCTGGAGCTGTGGGTTCAGTGCTTTGCTCGGAATCGTCTTTTTTACGGTTTGCTTCAATACGTTCGTTGCGTTCTTTAATCGCTTCTTCGAGCGCGATTTTTCGCTCTTTGATCATGAACCAACGCAGGGCGAAATAATAGCAAACACTGCCAAATGTGATCAGGCCGATGATTGCGAGTAGCTCGAGTGCGAGGGCCAAGGATGTTATAAAATAACCTTGGACGGTTAGAATGATGAGTGCGATGGGGCTTGCGATGAGCAGTAGTGACCAGAGCGGGGCAGTTCTGGTTTCGAAGCGATCAGGGTTTTCACTCTGGTATTGCGAGAAGATGCCGTCAGTGGGTTTGAGGAGGCGCCTCAATATCCAGAATGCCCAGACCATGATCATGATGAAGCCGATGCGGCCGACTGAGTCGAAGTGCAATGCTGTCTCCTCATAGACCATGCTGCATACTACGAGCATGCTGGGGATACAGATGATTAGGAATGAATAGAGGCAGCGCCGGAGGTTGCGGGCGCTCTCTTTATGCCAGCCGAAATGGTTGATCCCTAGGCCCTCTCTTGCGCAGCATGCGATTAAGAAGCATGTCCATGTCGCGATTATAAAGCACCAGTGTAAGCCTTTGCTGATGCCTTGTAGCCAGTCAGAAGAGTGTGGGTCTTGGCCGAGTGTCCAAGATAGGGCGCCTATGACTAATGGGATTGGCAACGAGAGCAGCACGGTGCCATACGCGGCCCACCAAGTGTTTGAAAAACAATCGGTCGAGGTGTTTTGGATACGTCTTCCGCGTTCTTTGACTAATCTTTTGATGCGTGGACGAGAGAGAATGAGTCCGGCCAATATGATTGCGAAGAATCCACTTTGGTAGCGGTGGGTTTGTATTGAGGTGCTTAGGCGGCGTTGGAGCTCGACGAGACGGTCCATACCAATGAGCCACTTAGCCGCGCCTCCTATATCGATTGATTGAATCTCCCAGAGGGGGGCGGAGCTTTTCTTCCAGAAGAGCTTTTCGTTAAAATAAGTTCTGACTTTTTTAAGGACGGCGGCGTAATCTCTTTCCGCGAGATCGACATTCGTCATGTATTTAAAAATAGCCCTCTGCTGATCGGCGGCTTGTTTCAGCAATGCGTTACGCTGGTCGAGTAGCGCTTCGACCTCGGCTTCCAATGGTGCTCGGAACTGCTTCCTATATTCTTTTTGATTTAGAACTCTGGCATGCAATGAGAATTCTTTTAAGCGAGTGTTTCTAAGCTCATTGACACGTTGTTTGATGGAAAATGAGACCTGTTGTATACTTGGGAGTGCTCGACGCTGCTCGATATAGACTTTACTGAGAATGCCATCTAACCCACCGATATTAATCTCTCGTTCGAATTGGCTAAATTTCGTATGTAGATCCGCGGTGCGCTCAATCATTTCGTCGTAGGAGCGATTGAGTGCTTGTAGTTGGTTGGTGGATTCTTTGAGGTCCTGGGCTAGCTCTGTAACTTCGGCTGAGAGTTGGTCGACTTGCTCTCCTTTGCCCGCGGCGGCTTCGACTAAGTCGGCGACTTCGGCGATGACGCGCTCTGCCTTAGACATACGTGCGCGATTGAGCTTATGGTCTATGCTGTCTAAGGCGGCTTTAGTATTCTCAATTTGTCTACCAGTGAGTAGCACTTTGCTGTTGATCAGTGCATTTTGGTCACTTTGCCCGGCGACTTCTTGTCTGAGCATTTCGATTTCAGTGGTGAGATCATCTTTTTGTGCGGCGAGTAATGTTTGTTTGCTGAGATTAGTGCTTTTTTCACTCTGGTTGACTGTTAACGCTGCGTTGATGCTATTTAACTCACCATTGGCTTTGACGAGTCGTGAGGTAATCTCTTGTGGGCGCCGTTCTAGTTCTTCGAGTGTTTTCTGGAGCTCAATCTTAGATTGATTCAGCTCTGTTAAACTGTCGCGCGCGGTTTCAGCTTGTTGCTCGAGTGCCTCTAGGTCGTGGACATCGCTGATGATTCTCGCTTGTTGAACGGTGGATAGGTCTTCTAGCTGTTGTTGTGTGGTCGCGATGTCAGTCTTTGCTGTCTGGGCAGTCGCTTTCAGGGCAGCTGTTTTCGCTTCGTTACCTTCTGCATTATTATAATGCTGAATGGCGTCGGTGAGCGCCTCTTGTTGCAGTGTGCGTGCTGCCTCATCGAGGGTGGTGTCTGCCTGCAGCGTTAAAAGTGCTTGTTGGGCATTTTGGATGGCGGCAGCTCGGCTACTTAGCGTGGCTGGCGCGGTCGCATTACTGGCTTGGGGTGCGGCTGCGGTCGTGGGTGCTTCTTGAGCAAATGTATTGAGCGCACAACTGATGGCTGCGGCTAAGACCACGAGGGTTTTATGTAGAGGTCGTCGTTTTGTCATTACATCTAGTCCGGTCGGGCGCGTCAGATAAGCTAGTTCGCTCCACTAGTTGAAGCTCAATGTTTATTAGTATGTATGAAACCTATATTCAGGAGTTAGAAGTGAGGAGTCAGACGGAGGTCTGCGGCACGACTATTCTCGCCGAAGTCCGTAGATGGCGTAGCAAGTCAGTCTTTAGTCATGGCGCATTTTGAGTATCACCTGTTACTGCCAATTTTGCGAACCACAAATGCTGTAGAAAGCATTGATATTGGGGCTTTAACTCCTGTTTTCTAGTTTCAAACGACTCTTTGAGGTATGAAAAAGCCCCATCGAGTCGAGTCGATGGGGCTTTTTATTGAAAAATGCGTGATGCGGTGATTAGACCTCGGCAGTGCTCATGTCTCCGCCGATGGGGTTAACCAGTTTGTTGGCGATCGCCCAGCGGGTCAGAGCGGCTACATCGTGTAGATCCAGCTTCTTCATGATGTTGGTGCGATGGGTGTCGGCGGTGCGAACGCTCATACCAAGCTTTGCGGCGATTTCCTTGTTGCTGTAGCTTTCTGCGATGAGTTGCACGATCTCGCGCTCTCTTGAGGTGAGCGAATCCAGGGAGTCGTCTTGGCCGCCGTTGATCATTAGCTCACGCATGGCATCAACGATGCGAGGACTAAAGTAAGAGCGTCCTTCGGAGACGAGGGAAATTGCTTTTTCGAGTTCTGCGAGGCCTGCATCTTTTTCGATGTATCCGGTAACGCCTGCCTTGAGTAGGCGATTGACCATGCTGTTGGAGGCCGCTGCGGAGAAGATCAGGATGTTGATTTTTGGGTTCTTTGCTTTGAGGCGACGGAGCACTTCACTGCCGGATAAGTTGGGCAGCATGATGTCGAGGATGACCAGGTCGGGCTTGTGCTCGATGCATAGTTCATAGCCGTCAGCTCCACAGCCAGCTTGGGCAATCACTTCCATTCCTGTGTAACTTTCTACTAGTTGGCAGATTAGATCTCGCAGGATGGTTTGGTCTTCGATGACGATGACTTTTTTCATATAAATATCTTGAGAAGAGTCGTGTTTAGGGGACTCGCTTGGATTAATGAGTAGTTCTGGCATGGTGATATTAAATATTCAAAAGAAAAAGCCTCTCCCGCAAGTGTGGAAGAGGCTCTTTTTTATCGGACAGATGAAAACAACGAATAATGATCCATCCGAAAGTGTTTAATTAAAATGTTTTGCAGAGTGCAGTTGGGAGTGGTTGGCCATTCGAAGCGAGCACTTGGCCACTTGGAGCACCTGATGTGTGAAATACGCTGAATACGGTGCCGACAATCATGTCGTTTGTGACAGGGAAGGGGTCAACGCTCCAATTGGAGACTCCGGTTGTTGTGAGCGAGTTGCCGTTGTGTGCAGCTACTTTGTGGGCGATGAGTTCGCCTTCTGGTGAGCGGTAAACAACCATCATGCCGACGCGGATGTCTTTGATGCTGGCTGCTTGAACGAGGATCAGCGAGTTGTCGCCGTAAAAGTCACCCATGGAATCTCCTGTTGTGCGCTGCACACTCCACTCTGGGTTGAGGGAGGCAATCATCTCAGCGTCTTGAAGTGCTTTTGCAAATGGAGCGGAAGACTTCGGTGCAGCATTGGCTGAAAAGACCGCTGTAAGGCTGAGGGTGATGATTGCGAGTAGAGTGGTTGTTTTCATGCCAATAGTATACCTTCTGAGGGCTTAACAGGGTATCGCGTGATCCGTGTATTCTCGTGGGTTAGATCTGCTATTATGTGGCATGTAGACTACGTAGATTATATACGTAATATCACGTAGAGGCCGCGCAAGTTGCTGGCAATGTGGGCTATGCGCTAGTTTCTTGTGGTTTTTACAACTCATTCGCACTTGGCGAAATTTGTCATATAAACTCTGTATATATAAGCCGTAAGAACACTTGAAGTGGCTTGCTTTAAGCCCGTATATTAGGAGTGTAAGTGTGATGTTGAAAACGCTTCTACTACTTGCGGCACTATTTGCTGGCTGTTGCTTCGTCGGTTGCAGTTCCACCTCGCAGAGTAACGCCACCTTTGCGCCTCTGGACTATGATGAAGCGTTCAAGCTCGGGCAGATGGTTAAGTTTCGCGACAGTGGTGCCTATATGGCGCGCACCAGTGGCGTTTCGATGGAGCCGGTGTTAACGAAGAATACGATCATCATCGTGCGGCCAATTGAATTTGATGACCTAGAGGCCGGGATGACGGTTGGTTATACGACTAAGGAGGGTGTTCGTGTGCTACACCAATTGATACGTCGAGCTGGTCCGGAGGCATGGGTCGCGAAGGGCATTAATAATACTCGCGAAGATAAAGAACGGGTGACTCGAAAGAATTTACTCGGTGTGCTATATACAGTGCTCTACAACGAAGCATCAGAGCCGACTGCTCGCTAGTGCTTTACTTTTTGCTGCGCGCGTCGTTGTCTTGAATCGATAGATACGTGTTTGATTACCAGACAGTTTATAATGGCGCCACTGCGATGGTGGCCGGGTTGATTACGAGTGTGCACTGCGTAGCGATGTGCGGCCCACTTTCGTGTGCCTTCACGCCTACGCGCGCCGAGGATGCCAGTCCACAGTTGGTGTTGACCTGTTACCATTTGGCAAAGTTGTTTGCCTACGGGTTGGTGGGTGCTCTGGCTGGTGCCTTTGGAAGTGTCGTGATTCGCTCGGTCGAGGACTCGTGGCTAAACTACCTGCCTTGGATACTCGTGGTGTTTTTTGTGATCGTGGCATTTAGGCTGGATCGATTTTTGCCAAAGCCGAAGTGGCTCGGGAGCATCTACCGGCGCTGCACAGCTCGCTTCTTTAAGCTTTCGAAGCCAGTGGCAGCTGCGATGATCGGTTTTGCCAGTCCGCTGCTGCCCTGCGGCCCGCTCTATATGATCTTCGGCCTAGCCTTGTTTTCAGGCTCGGCATTAAAAGGGGCGGAGTTCGCGATCGGGTTTGGCCTAGGCACGTTGCCGCTGCTCTGGTTGGCGCAGAGCCAATTCATGCGCCTCAACCAGCGTGTGAGTTCGAAGTGGCTACTACGTATTCAGCGCAGTGTGGCTTTCATTGCCGCGTTGGTGATCGCCTGGCGCTTACGCACGACGCTCGGTATCGAGGGGGCGGAGGATTGGATGTGCCACCCGTTCTAGGCGTCGCGCTTGCGGATCAGGATTTTACCTTCGTAAATCCAGCGATAGGGGCGGGAGCTGCCGCGATTGATACGCTTGCGCGTGAATTCGATGAACTTCTGCTTCTTCTCGACGAGTATGGAGCACGAGCATGTATTTTCAGCCCACAGCTCAGGGTCGGGTAGGTCTGTAAGCGCCTCTTGGAGTTGGGTCAGGTTCGGTATGAACTTTGATGGCGCGCTACGTTTCGAGTCGTATGAGGTGATGGAGCGTCTTCGCTGAGTGAGGGGCATGATTCTTTTGATGTGGGGGAATATGGAGGCTTCTGAGAATTAAAAAATATCACTCGTAGACAAACCAAATCGATAAAATCATTTTATGTGCAGAATACACTTGATCTTGTCGGCTTCCTGCGTCTTTTTCCCCACATCAATTTTTGAGAAGGCGCGGTCGCCAAGTGGTAAGGCCGAGGACTGCAAATCCTCTATCGTCGGTTCGATTCCGACCCGCGCCTCCATCTTTTAAAGCCCTTATTCATAACGAGTGAGGGCTTTTTTTGTGCGAATGGGGCTGGTTCTCCTTTGATAGCAGTGCCTTTAAACTGCCTTTATTTGAATCGGAAGTCGCTGTGAATATTGAGCAGGCCGATTATTCTACGTATCTTTTGAGCCGAAAATTGCTGGCGTGGCTGCTACTCTCTTAATCTTACTCTTCATCGTAATCATAATCGAAGCGTTCTGATTGAAGACCTTACAAATCAGTCCAGAGGATTAAGATTATGAGTAAGATTACGATTATGACGTCGATAATCCTTATAGCTCTATTTGTGAGACAGTCTCCAAGCAACGCGCCCTACGCTTTGTTGCGGGCAGCGCGTTCGACGCGTTTGAGGTAGTCTTCGATGTTTTCGTCGGGCTCCATGTAGAGGGCGCGGCGTAGCAGTGGTAGTGCTGCTTGATAGTCTGTGTTGGCGACGAGTGCTTGTGCGTGGGCGATGAGTGCTTTGCGCTCAAATTCAGCGATCTTTTCGGCCTGCTCGAAGCGGTTGATTGCTTTGGCGAGTTCGCCTTGGGCGGCGTAGATGCGGCCGAGGTCGATGATGGCTTCGCCGTTGAGGGCGTCGCGCTTGATGATTTGATCGAGTGCTGTGATGGCGGTCTCGTTGTCGTCCTCGGCGCGTGCAATCCTGGCTTCGAGAATGAGCAGTGCGAGGTCGTCGGCATCTTTAATCTGAGTGCCGAGTTGCTGGCGTGTCTGTGCGATCATCACCTTACCTTCGTCGTAGTTGCCGCTGCGGGTGAGGATTTTGGCGGCGCGTATGAGTGAGTGTGTATCTTTATTGCCGGCGAGTTGGAGTGCGGCGAGATAGGCATCGAGTGCAAGTGCGGGAGCATCGTTATTGATGTAAATATCACCGAGTAGGGTGAGGGTGGCGAGCTGCGCCTTACCCATGCGGCGGACGATTTCGATATTACGTGCGGCTGCCATTGGGTTGTCGTTGCCGATGTAGGCATTGCCTTGGAGGAGCCAAAAGTCTGGGCGGTTGGGCTGTGTTTTGATGAGTGTGTCGAAGAGGGCAATGGCGTCTTCGTAGCGCTGTGTTTCCATCAGGCAGCGGGCGAGGCCGAGCTTCCAGTCGAGTGTTTCGGGATTCATTAGGATGGCCTGACGATACGCGGTCTCTGCTGGGTAGTAGAGCTCTTGCGTGAGGTAGCCGTAGCCGAGGAGTCCGTAGGAGCGGCCATCGACATCGCCCAGTTCCATGGATTTGGAGATGGTTTTGACGGCGACCTTATATTTGCCAGCCTGCACTTGCACGAGGCCAAGGTTCTTATAGGCGCGACGGAAGTTCGGGAATTTACGGATCGCTTTGTTGTAGTTTTTTTCAGCGTTCCTTAGGTCGCCCTCTTGGAAGTAAAGGTTGGCGAGGATGAAGTCGAAGGCGGCGCTGGTCTTTGCTTTAATCTGCGGCTCGAGTTGCTGGATAGCTGCGCGCGGGTTGGACTTGATCGCGTCCATGACGGCGCGCAGGACGAGCTTTTCATCGTTGGAAATGGGTGGCTCGTATTCGGAAAGTATGCCGTAGCTGCCAGTGAAGGAATTCACGAAGGCCGGGTCGTTCCACATGTTTTTTGTGGGATCGGATTGTGCGCTGAGCGTGCTGAGCGAGACGGTCAGGCCGAGGAGGAGTTGCAGGAGTTTGTTCATGGCAAAAAGTGTGTGTGGGTGTCGCGTGGTGCGTGCGGCTTATTCGATTTCGTAAGGGATGCGGATTTTGATACGTGTTTTAACGGTTTTGCCGTCTTTTTCACCGGGACTGAATTTCCACGTGCGAATCGCTTCGATGGTCGGCTTATCAAAAATGGGGTCACTTGATTTCGGGATGTCAACGTCGATGACGTTGCCGTTTTGATCGACGATAAAGACTGCGATGGCGTAGCCACTGAGTCCGCGGCGTGTGGCGTCCATTGGGTATTTAGGTGCGCTTTGTTTCTTGGGATGTGGCTTCTTTTCCACGTCGCTAAGGTCAAAAATGTCGAGACTGCCGAGGTTTTGTTTGAGATCGACGGTCGGGAGCGCGAAGTCACCGCTGAGGGAGTCTCCGGTGCCGGGTTCGAGTGCCATGTCGAGCTGTTCTAAGCTGACCGGTGGCGGTGGCGTGTCGAGTTCAGGAGGTGGCTCTTCCTCTTCGGGCTCTGGCGGTGGTGGAGGTTCGTCCTCTGGCGGTGGTGGTGGCGGTGTTGCCAGTTCAATTGATTCGATGTCGGAAGGAGTCTTTTCGTATTCGGTAAAGATCTGCGTCAGCGGGATCGCTAGGAAGATGAGCGCACTGACGCCGAGGCCGAGCAACACCCCGATGGTGCGGGTGCCTTTTCCTTTAGGAGATTTATAAACCGATGACATTTATTGAAAAGCTGAGATGCTGAAAGTTTGAAAATCTGAAACTGTAAGCGAAGCTATCGCTTCGTTGAGAAGTTGATGGATTTGGCTCCGGCGAGTTTGGCTTCGCCATAGACGCGGGCGAAGACACCGTGGCTGGCACCTTGGTCGGCTTGGATGATGACGGGGATGTCTTCTTGCGAGGTGAGTCGTTTGACGATGGGCGCGACGCCACTGACGCCGATATCGCGTCCGCCATAGATGACTTTGTTATTGGCGGTGACGGCGATCAAGATGCTGTTTTTCTCCAGCTGGATGGCTGCAGAGGCTTCGGGCTTGTTGACCTCGACGCCTGTCTCTTCGACGAACACGGTGGTGACGATGAAGAAAATGAGGAGGATGAACACCATGTCGATCATGGGCGAGAGGTTGATCTCGACGTCGTCTCTGTCTTCGGATGCTAGGTTGCGGCGCATGATTTAGTGAAAGGAGTGAAAGTGAAGGGAGTGAGAGTGAAAGTGAGGGGAGTGAAAGTGGGGAAGCTGCGTTTCAGATTTTCCGTGTTTCCGGATTTCAAAGTTTACGTATTCCCACGTTTCCATGTTTCAAATTTTCCGTATTTCAGCTTTTCAACGAAAGCTTCGTGAGGCTGAGTGCTTCGATGCGTGCGAGTGCGGCTTCGATGGCGTGTTTACGGCGGCGCACGACTAAGACTAGGAAGATGCCTGGTAGTGCGATAAATAGGCCGGTTTGTGTGGTGATGAGTGCTTCGGAGATCCCTGCTGCGACCATGGCTGCGGTTTCTGCACCGCCGCCACTGGAGATGGCGGCAAAGGTGCCGAGCATGCCGATGACGGTGCCGAGTAGCCCCATGAGTGGGGCGGCTGCGACGAGTGTATTCAGAAAGATCATACGTCGCTCGATGTCGTGCAGCATACTTTGACGCACTTCTTCGAAGCGGTTACGCACGTGCTTAGACTCGGAGATGTTTTCCTGCGTGTAGCGAATGATCTCGCCGGCGCGGCCTGTGGCTTTGGAGGGATCGTAGATCCAGCTCATCCATTCACTTTCATGGCCGAGCTGTATGTTACCCTTACGTAAGAAGAGTAGCAACTGGATGCCGCTGGAGTAAATGAGCACGGCTAGGAGAGCGAGTGGGATCATTACCCAGCCGCCGCTTAGCCAAATGCCTATGATTTTTTCAAACATCTATGGATGAGGTTGGGGCTTACTTGTCTTCGTGCTTGGAAGCGACGACGCCATTGATGAAGCCGACAGCGGTTTGCTCTAGGTCGCCGATCTTTTGGCGCGCCATGCGTGCGAGTAAGCCGTGTAGGATTAGTGCGGGGATCGCAACAATCAGGCCAAGCTCGGTGGTGACGAGTGCTTCGGAAATACCGGATGAAAGACTCTTTGCGTCGCCGGTGCCGAAGATGGTGATCAAGTTGAAGGTTTTGATCATACCAGTGACGGTGCCGAGCAGTCCGAGGAGTGGTGCGGCTGCTGCAGTGAGCGCGATGAAGGGAAGGAAGCGTTCGAGCTTTGGACGTGCCGCGAGGATCTTTTCGTAAAGGATTTCTTCAAGTGTGCCGCGCTTTTCGTCGGCATATTCGACGCCAGTGCTCAGTAGCACGCCGCCTGCGCCAGAGATGCTGGATGCTGCTTTTTGTGCTGCGTCAAGATCACCACTAGTAACATGCGAAAGGACTTGTTGAACGTTTTCGGGCTTCGGTGTTTTGAAGCTGGTGACTTCGAAGAATTTGACCAGACCGAGTAATAAGCAGACGCAGCCAAGGCCGATGATGACGGCACCAACACTGCCACCTTTTGCGAGGTGCTCTGCAATGCTATCGTTGCCTTCTTGGATCTTGAGCGCTTTGCCGAGTGTCGGGTCGGTTGGGATGCTGGCTTCGCCGGTCTCGATGAATGGACGGATGCCGAGTGCATTGGCGGGCACGGCGATGGCAGAGACCGCGGCGTTGAGCTTATTGTAGGTTACGCCGGACAGTTCTGATTGATTCGATGCAAAATAAACGCTCGGGCCGAAGACTGCGAAGGTGCCGGTTTCAATCTCGCCAGAGGGGGCGAGGGCTTCACCTTCGAAGGTGTAACCACCGACGAGTTCTTGCAGGCGATCGATCGCGACACCGATCACTGTGATCTGCTTTTGGAAGCGCTCAGTGGTGCTCATGTTGGGATCGTCAAGTGCGAGCCGTGCTTCTTCGGCGGTGTCTGCATAGAGTTGAGTCTCGCTGTAATCAATGCGCGTCTCAAAGGAGCGCACGAATTCGTCGAGCAGACTGCCAGCGTATTCATTTTGAGATTGCAGGGCTTCGACTTGGTCGCGCAGGCGGTTGAGGCCGAGGTCGCTATTGTCGCGTAGGCGGCGTAGGCGATTGAGTTCGTCGCTCTTTTGACTGACTTGATCTTCGAGTTTCGAAACGTCGCTGATGAGTGGAATCTTCTCAGCGGCGATGGATTCGCGCACTTGAGTGAGTTCGGCCAGGGCCGCATCGAGGTCGGCCTTGGCTTTGCCGCCAGCAGCGTCAAAGGTTTGTGCCTGTGCGCCAAATGGCAGCGCAAGGGTAGCCACGGTGAGGGCGAGGAGCGTTTTAGAAAGTGCTTGCATGATATCGCGTAATAAAGGGCTTAGTTGATGCGGGCGGGGACTTCGACAAACTGAATCTCTTCGCTGCCTTCATAGACATCTAAGAGTTTCTTGGTTTGCGGGCCTGCGCCGTCGATTTGAGGCCATTCCCAGCCATCTTTTCCAGGGAAGCCAATACCAGCATATTCGCCTGCGGCATCGACGTAGTAGGCCATCGCGAGGCCCCAGTAGAGTGTGCGCACTTCGACGACTTTGCCGCTGTCCAGTTCGCGTGATTCACTGGTTTGAGTGATGGTGGTGTTAAACTTATCCGCTTGGCTGAGGATACCGACGATGTTTTGCACGCGCTCGCCGAGGGAGAGCGTGGTATCGTTGGAGTCTTCTGGCAGGCGACGAATCAGTGGCTTGATCTTATCAACTAGCGGCGCTGGCATCGTTTTCACGATCGCTTTAATCTGCGTCTCTAGATCTATGATGCTGCCTTCGACGACGGCTGAGGCTTCGGCGATCGCTTCTTTGGTTGCCGTGAGTTCGGCGCGATCTTCATCGGCTGCAGTGGCAGAGCTATTGAGTTCTTCGAGTGAGGTGTCTAGGCGAGTCAGCTCACTGCTTAGGAGTTTCTGTGTGTCAGTCAGAATCGCTTGTTCCAAGCGCCAGTCGCTCTTCTCTTTGGAAGTGATTTGACGAGTTTGAACCCATTGGTCCAGCACGTCGCGGGTGGATTCGAGGTCTGTCTGTGCGTTTAATGGGAACGTCGCTGCGGTGATCCCGAGTGCGATCCCAAGTAGGAGTTTAGTTTTCATAAAATAGATGAGTTCTTGCTGTCTTTGCAGTGCAAGATGTTACGCGATAGTCGCTGGTTTGAGGCAATGTGTTGAGGGGAGCGTCGGTAGCTTGACCGTGAACTTACTATATCTAGAGCTTTTAAGATATAGTCATTTACGTATAAAATATAGGTAATGTTGCCACTGAGCCCATTGGGAGAGGAATTCTAAGGTAGGTGTAGAGGTGGTGCGTGTCGTATTGCTGAATGTTCCAATGGGATGATCATTCCATTGGTAAGCTGAACGGCTAAGTGTTAGCGCGTCTGGAGTCTGCGTATACTAATGAATCGGGGAGATAGATGACTATCTCATATCCGCATTTAGATTAGAACGGTGAATAGTCCAATAAACATGACTATTCTTGCTATTCGCTTATTTGACTGTGCGCGTGGCTAACTTCGTAGTGGCAGTTTTGTGATCCGTTTACCGGTCGCAGCATAGAGTGCGTTGGTTGTTGCCGCTGGCATTGCGGGGTAGGAGACTTCACCCAACCCTTGTGGTTTCGCATCACTCTCTACGAAATGCACATCGACTTCGGGGTGTTCTGCCATGCGTAAGAGTTTGAAGTCGTGATAATTGCTTTGCACGACGCGGCCTTTTTTAAGCGTGATGTTTTGATAGAGCGTTGCACCGAGTGCATCGATGATACCGCCCTCGACTTGAGCGTGTGCGCCGAGTGGATTGATAACGGTGCCGCAATTGACTGCAGCATAGACACGTTCGACCGGTCGGGAGCCGCCGCTCTTGGATACCAGTGCGACGACTGCGCTGTAACTGCCGTAGCCAGTAAAGGTGGAGAGGCCATAGCCGTAGTTTGAGTCGCCTTTCCAGTTGGAGCGCTGCTTAACGATTTTAAGTAGTTCGCAGATTTCAGGAATGTTTGCGGGCGCGTTTTTCCAGCCCAGTTTGCGCACGGTTTCGGCGTCGCCGTGTAGCGCGAGTTGGTAGTCGATCGGGTCGATGCCTGATTTTTCTGCCATGATATCGATCATGCTCTGTTCGGCAAAGCTGGTCACATTGTGCCCTGGGGCTCGTAGCCAGCCGCTGGGTAATCCGCTTGGCACTGTGGTGTGCTTCATTGCAATGGTGTCGAAGAATCGAGCGAGTTCGCTGGCGCGTTTTTTGGGCTTAAGCACGTTGGCTTCTTCAATTGCTTCGGGGAACCCTGACTGGTTTAGACCAATGCGGAACTTGTATTGGTCGGGCGCTCGGTAGCGATCATGTCGTATGTCGTCTTCACGGGTGAAGATCATTTTAACGGGATAGTCGACTTGCTTGGCAATCGCGATGCCTTCTTCGACATAATCGATCTCAAGCTTTCGGCCAAATCCTCCGCCGATGCGTAACTGATGGTAAGTGATTTTTTCGTGTGGCAGCCCCGTTATGCGTGGTAACTGTTTGTGTAGGCGCCCCAACATTTGGCAGCTGCCCCATATTTCGACGCGGCCGTTATGGAACCATGCGGTGCAATTGGGTGGCTCCAATGTGGCATGCGCGATGGTGGGGATGTAGAACTCCGATTCCAGTTGGATGGCGGCGTTGGAATAGGCGTTGTCGAAATTGCCTTTTTTGAAAGTGATTTCGTTACCGGACGTGACGGCATCAATACGTTGCTGGTCGAGTGTTTCAGTATTGAGCGTAGCGTTTTCACCTTCGTCCCATTTTACGGAGACGACGCGTGAGGCATTCATGGCTGCCCAAGTGTTGGTGGCGATGACTGCGACGGCATTGCCAACTTGAAAAATGTCTTTAACTGAAGGCATGGCCTTCGCGGCGCTGGCGTCGAAGCTCTTGAGCTGTCCTTGGTGCACAGGGCTGCGCAGTAGCACGGCGTAGGCAAGGTCTTTTGGATAGGCATCGATACCAAAGGTCATTTTACCGGTGACGATATCTGTCGTGTCGAGGCAACGGGTGGCTTGGCCAATGTATTTAAATTCGCTGGCTGGCTTGAGCGGTGCGCTCGTCGGCACGGGTTGTCCGATTGCGAGTTTCGCGGCTTGCGTGAATGGCATGGATACATCGCTCGGGCCATACACGATGCTGGCATCGACCCGGCAATCCTTTGGCTGTGCGCCCCATTCTTTGGCGGCAGCAGCAATGAGCATTTCACGGCCGATGGCTGCGGCTTCGCGCAGGGGCTGGTATTGGCGACGGACACTGTTGCTGCCTCCGGCATTTTGATGGCCGATGTCAGCCTGTGGTGGTGCTTGTTTGAGTGTGACGCTGTTGAGGTCGGCACCGAGCTCGTCGGCTAACACCATGGCAAACGTGGTGCGGATGTTTTGACCGATTTCCGGAATGGGAATGTAGAGGAGCACGCCGCTTGCTTCGCTGATGACGATGTAAGCATTGGGCTTGAATTCTGAGTCTGCTGGTGAGGCGGCTTGCGCGGCTCTAAAACCTAAGACGAGGCCAGCGGCGGACAGGCCAGTGGCTTTGAGAAAGTCACGACGGGAGCATAGTATCGTTTTCATTGGGCGAGTTTCTGGGCTGCGGATTGAATGGCTTTGCGGATGCGTGGGTAGGTGCCGCAACGGCAGAGGTTACCTGCCATGAATTGATCGATGTCGTTGTAGTTGGGGTTCGGGTTCTGCTGCAGGAGCGCGACGGCCGACATGATTTGCCCCGCTTGGCAATAGCCGCATTGTGGCACGTCTTCTTCGATCCATGCTTGTTGCACCGGGTGACTGCCATCTTCGGACAGTCCCTCGATCGTTGTGATTTCACCACCGGCCGCTGCGGCCAAGGGGAGTGAGCAGGCGCGAATGGGTGCGCCGTTTAAGTGCACGGTGCAGGCGCCGCACTGAGCGATGCCGCAGCCATACTTCGTCCCGGTTAGTCCTAGTGTGTCGCGTAATGCCCATAGGAGTGGCATGTTTGGGTCGGCATTTTCGAGTGCATGCACTGTGCCGTTGATGTTTAATTCGAGATCCATGGATAGATAGGGTTAAGAGGGGAGTAATTTGAGGTCGTCCGGTGTATCGATATCCACTTCTCCGTTGGGGAAATCGACCGTGACGACGGCGTTGAGGTTGTGGGATAGGATGGCCTTAGCGCCTTTATTGCCAGAGCAGTTCTTGAGGTCTGTGAAGTATGTTTTGGGAAATAGAACGGGCGGCCCAATCGTGTCGCCGTATTTGGATGCCACAATGCCATCCGGCTGTTGTGTGGATCGATCGATCAGGGTGTCTATGTGTATGGCGTTGATATGTAGTTGATCGCAAACGGACACTAGGATCGCGGATAAGTGCGGGGCGTTTTCCAGTAGAGCGGAGACTCCGTGAGCGAGACTGTTACCCATTCCGGATTCCCAATTAGTGTTGCGATGGATTCGTATATTTTTCTGGGTGAGGGAGGATAGCGTTGCTTCGATGCGCTCGGCGTGCGCCCCTGTGACGATTAGAATTGGGCCGTTGCTTGCGGAGCGCACTGCTTGGATCGTCTGTTCGAGTAGGTTTGTTCCGTTGTGTGTGACCAATTGCTTCGGTGTGCCGAGGCGACTGGATGAGCCTGCGGCTAAGATAACCGCACCGATCTGTGTGCTCTGATTTAGCATGTGCAGTGGATCGGGATGGAGCGGTGCTTCAGGGCGGAGCCGTCGCGGGCTGAGAAGGTGGCTTGGATTTCAGCTAATACGGAAAGGGCAATGGCTTCGGGGCCGCTGCCGCCGATATTTAGGCCGGATGGGCAGTGGATTTGATCGAGCGCTTCGATTAAATGGTAAGCTCCGATGTCGGCAATCGACTCGGCGAGCGTTTGGCCTCTTTTGCGTGAGCCGATCACTCCGATGTATCCGAAGTTCAGAGAGAGGACGGTCTTTAGGCAGCGCGTGTCACTTGCGAGGCTGTGTGTCATGACCATTGCAGCAGTTTTTGAGTCGATGCGTTGTTCGCTCAGCGTGTCTTCGATGGAAAAGTGCGGAGCGTTCGCATCGAAAATGGAGACTTCCCACTGTAGAATGCGCGCCATGGCGGCGAGGGCTTGACCGTCAGGCCAATTGCCGAAGATCAGTAGCCGTTCGACGGGATGCACGGTCTCGATCAGGCTGTTGCCCGAGGTGGTAGCTTCGCTGATGCGGGTGAGTGGTGATCGTGTTAAATCCGAGTAGTCGGTCTCGATGTTGAAGGTGGCACGGCGGGCAAGACGCTCGGATATTTGTTGAAATAATTCTGCCATTTCAGTGGCATTGGTGAAGACCTCTATCAATAATGTGATTTTGCCAAAACAGCCGTAGTGTGGACGCGTGTCGATGGTGACTAATTGGCTCTTTCCCGTGCGCAAACAGTGCAGCGCCAGATCTGTGACTTTTTCTTCCAGGCAGCCCGCGCTGATATTGCCCCAATGCTTGCCATCTTCGCGCACGAGCATACGCGCTCCAGGTTGTAGGTAGCTGGAGCCTTCCTTCGAAACCAGTGAGATGAGCACATGGGATCGCAGAGGAGCGCTCAGTAGGGCAGATGTTAGTTTAGTCCAGTTCAAGGAGGCGTGATGGAGGAGGGGAGTTCGGGGAATTTATCATATATCATGGCACCTGCATATAGTGATTTGTGTATTTAATATGGGTGATGTTGACCATCGATCGGTTCAGAGAGCAAGAATGGTCATGTTTATTGGAGTATTCGCCATTCTCGGATGGGCGCGTATCTGGCATAGTTATGCCACTCGGCGCGCTGTCGGGGACGTTGCATGCTCCATGCAATGCAGCACATTGATTTACTTTTTTTATAATGATAAAATCCATCCGAACTTACCGCTTACAGCATAAGCTGGAAGAATCATTCGGCTTCTCGCAGTGGCACTACGACTGCAGGCACGGACTTCTGGTCGAAGTAATTGACGATTCTGGTGCGGTTGGCTGGGGCGAATGCTATGGCCCAGCTGAGGTTACGCAGTCTGCGATTAATTCCTTTTATGCGCCGTTGTTGATCGGCTGGAACCCGCTACAAAACGAAGCTGCCTGGCAGCATTGCTGGCGTGCCTCTCTGGATTTTGCGCGCAAGGGCATCATGATGGGCGCGATGTCAGGTATTGATATGGCGATGTTGGACTTGAAGGGCAAATTGCTCGGCGTTTCGGCTTCCGAGCTGATGGGCGGTCGATTGCGCGATGAAGTCGCCTGCTATGCGACTGGGATGTATTTCAAAAAAGTGCCGGAGCCTGAATTGCTAGCGGGAATCCTCGAGGAGGCGAAGGGCTACATCGCACAGGGCTTTAAGGCGCTGAAGATCAAAGTCGGTAAAAACATCGAGTTCGACAAGTTGCTAGTGCGTGAGATGCGTAAAGCCTTTCCGGATACGCGCCTGATGGCCGACTCGAATCATGCTTACGATTTACCGGAAGCAATTGAAGTGGGGCGTGTGTTAGACGAGTGCAACTATGCATGGTTCGAAGAGCCGCTCTCCCCGCAGCATCGTGGTCTATTCCGTCAACTTTCTGATAAGCTGGATGTGCCGATTGCAACGGGCGAGTGCGAACAAACCCGTTGGGGCTTTCAAGACCTACTCAGCGCCGGCGGTGTGCAAATCGCTCAGCCTGACCTCGCGTATTGCGGCGGGCCAACTGAAGCGCTGAAGATTCGAGCAATCGCATCTTCGCATGGTGTCAACCTGGTAGCACATGCTTGGGGAACGATGCTCAACCTTGCTACGGCCACTCACTTCTTGGCGACGAATTACTACGAGCCAGGGCGTGCAGAGTCTGCTGAGCCACTACTGGAAGTGGATCGCACGCCGAATCCGATGCGTGATGAGATGTATGCGGTGGCGCTTGAGATCAAAGACGGGGTCGCAACTGTTCCGACTGCGCCTGGACTCGGTGTCGAGCCGGATCGCGAAGCTCTTAAACAATACTGTGTTCAACAAACAGAGAAATAATTTTATGTCTACTCAACTATATCCAATGCTCATCAATGGTCAGTCAGTCACGACTGAGACAACTATCGATGTGATCAATCCATCCACCGAGGAAGTGCTCGGTATGGTGCCTGCTATCAACGAAGCGCTGATTCAAGACAGCTTGGATGCTGCGCAATCCGGCTTTCAAGTATGGTCCAAAATGACGCCAGCAGAGCGTAAGACGATTATTCTTCGCTACGCGGAGCTGCTCGACGCGAACCGTGAGCGTATCGTGACTTTGCTCATGGCGGAGACTGGTAAGACCCGCGAGATTGCTGAATATGATTTTGACATGTTGCCGACGTGTTTGCGTTTCTTCCTCGAAGAGTATGAGCGCCTCGATCAACCCGTGCTGCATGACCCAGATGGCCGCTTTTTGCACTATGTGCAGCGTCAGCCATTAGGAGTAGTTGTCGGTTTCCTCGCTTGGAACTTCCCGCTGTTGAATGTCGGCTACAAGATCGGACCTGCCTTGGCTGCCGGTTGTAGTGTGATCATTAAGCCGTCTTCGTTCACACCGCTGGCGTCTTACGAAGTGGCATACTTGGCGAAGGATGCAGGTATCCCTGACGGTGTGATTAACATGATTACTGCTGCCGATCACTCGGTGACAAACGTGTTGCTTGAGAGTGATGTGCCAGAGTTGGTGACCATGATCGGTTCGACTCGTGGTGGGCTTGAAGTGATGAATGCCTCGTGCACGAGTGTGAAACATTTCTCCGTCGAGCTCGGTGGCAACGGTCCGGTTCTGGTTTATCCAGACTCCGATGTCGAAGCTGCGGCGAACAAAATCGTCGACCTGAAATTTGCAAATACTGGTCAAGTCTGTGTGTCGCCGAACCGTTGCTTTGTGCATGAATCGGTTCATGACGAGTTTGTCGCATTCGCGAAGAAGCGTGCGGCCGATGTCACGATGGGGCCGCTGATCACAGACAAAGAGCGCCAACGCGTGCTCGGTCTCGTTGAATCTGCGAAGGCCGACGGCGCTGAAATCGTCTGCGGTGGCACTGCGGTCGATGGGCCGGGTTATTTCATGGAGCCGACGATCTTGAGCAATGTGAAACGCAAGATGCGTCTGTCGTGTGAAGAGATTTTCGGGCCGGTGCTGCCGATCCTCTCATTCTCGGATGCGGACGACGAGATCGCGTTGGCGAATGACACGGAGTTCGGCCTGGCCGCATACGTGTTCACCAAAGATCTGAAGAAAGCGCTCACTGCGGCGCGCGATATTAAAGCCGGTAGCGTGTGTGTGAACGAGCCACACTATTCGATTCAACTACCACACGGTGGACTGAAGCAGAGCGGCGTCGGCAAAGATTGCTCACGTTATAGCCTACAGGAGTATCTCACTCTGAAGCGTGTGTCCGTTTTAATTGGAGACTAACCCAATCAAAAATATTATGTTTCCAGACGAAATACTTAAACGCCTTGCCGACTCAAAAGTCGTCGCAGGCTTTTCAATCGAAAACGTCGATCATGCCGTGCCGCTTGCGAAAGCGTTGCTGGCAGGCGGGATTGACGTCATCGAACTGACGCTACGCACCGACGCCGGGCTTGAGGCCGTGAAGGCGATCAGCGCGGCAGTGCCTGAGGTCTTACTCGGAGTCGGCACGATTCTGACGCCCGAACAAGCACATGCGGTGAAAGCCGCAGGCGGCCACTTCGGCGTGGCTCCAGGCATGAATCCACGTGTGATTCGTGCGGCGATCGAGGCTGGCTTGCCGTTTGGCCCTGGCATTGCAACGCCATCAGAGCTCGAAATATCGATCGAGTTGGGCTGCCGTTTTGTTAAGTTTTTTCCTGCGGAGGCCGCTGGGGGGATCAAGTATCTCAAAAGTATCAGCACTCCCTATAAGCACCTCGGTATTCAATATTTCCCATTAGGTGGTTTGAATGCCGAGAACATGCACGACTATCTGAAAGAGGACAATGTCCCTTGCATCGGTGGGTCGTGGATCGTGCAACAAGATCTCGTAGATCAAGAAGATTGGGCTGGAATCACTGCCCGTGCAAAAAGCGTCACAGACGCATTGAAATAAGGATACTATTATGAGCAATATCGTCGTTACTTTTGGTGAAATCATGGGTCGCATCGCGGCACCAGAGAATCTTCGTTTACGTCAAACGCGCACGTTTGATGTGACCTACGCAGGCGCTGAGGCCAGCGTGGCTGCATCGATCTGCAACTTTGGAGGCAAGGCACGCTATGTCACTGCGCTGCCAAAGCATAGCTTGGCTGAAGCGACCATGGACTCGGTTCGTGCTGTCGGCATCGATGCGCAGTATATTCTACGCACAGACAAGGGCCGTCTAGGACTCTACTTCCTGGAGACCGGTGCAAATCAACGCCCGAGCAATGTGGTGTATGATCGTGCCGATTCGGCGATCGCGATCACACCTGCCGAGCAGTATGATTGGGAGTCTATTTTTGACGGCGCGAGCTGGTTGCACTTGAGTGGCATCACTCCCGCATTGTCCGCCAATGCTGCAGCAGCGACATTGGTTGCGGCACAAAAAGCCAAAGCAGCTGGTGCACAAGTGTCGATCGATTTGAACTTCCGCGGCAAGCTGTGGGACTGGGATAGCAGTAAGACTGCCCGTGAGTTGGCTCAAGAGACCATGCGTAAGATCCTTCCATTTGTGGACGTGGTCATTGCCAACGAGGAAGACTGTCACGATGTGCTCGGTATTCGTGCCGGTGATACAGATGTGCATTCCGGTGCGCTCGATACGTCACGCTATCCTGATGTCGCACGTCAGGTCGTGCAGCAGTTCCCGAATATCAGTAAGGTGGCGATCACTTTGCGCGAGAGCTATTCCGCAACGCATAACAATTGGGGCGCGATGCTCTTTGATGCGGCGTCCGATAAAGCTGCGTTTGCTCCGTTGGATGCAGATGGCAACTATCAGTCCTACGAGATCAAGAACATCGTCGACCGTGTCGGTGGTGGCGATTCCTTTGCCGGTGGCCTGATCTTTGCACTGACCACTCCTGAGTTGAGCGAGCCTCAAACTGCGGTGAAGTATGCGGTGGCCGCATCGTGCCTGAAGCACTCCATCAAGGGTGACTTTAACTTTTCAACACGCTCCGAGGTCGAAGCCCTCATGGGAGGCTCTGCATCCGGTCGCGTTGTTCGCTAACGTCTCGTTTCTTGTGTGATACCCAAAATGCTTACCAAACTCCTCGCAGTCTCATCCCTTGTTCTCAGTGCATCCTTAGTTGCATCTGAGCGGCCTAATATTGTCCTCATCTTATGTGATGACTTGGGTTATTCAGACGTGGGATTCAATGGATCTCCAGATATTCAGACTCCACAGATGGATCGACTTGCCAGTGATGGCACGATCTTTGGGTCAGCGTATGTGGTGCATCCGTTCTGTGGGCCGAGCCGTATGGGGCTCATTTCAGGGCGCTACCCGCATGAATATGGTGCGCCCTTTAATTTACCCAATAGTGGGCATGGCATCGAGGAATATAATAAACTGGGACTACCGGAGAGTGAGACGACCATTGCAACGGTATTGCAAGATGCTGGTTACTATACTGGTGCGATCGGGAAGTGGCACTTGGGAATTGAGCCTCAATATCATCCAAACAATCGTGGGTTTGATGACTTTTACGGGTTCCTTGGAGGCGGGCATAACTTCTTCCCCGACCAGTATCGAGCGGCCTATCAGAGGCAAAAGGATGCAGGTCAAAAGTATATCAACGACTACCTAGTGCCGCTAGAGCACAACGGTAAAGAGGTGAATGAAACGGAATACTTGACCGATGGGCTTTCGCGTGAAGCGGTGCGCTTTATTAACGAAGCATCGAAAAAGGATCAGCCGTTCTTCCTGTATCTCGCTTACAATGCACCACATACGCCATTAGAAGCCAAAGCTGAGGACATGGAGCAGTATGCGAATATCAAGGACAAGAAACGCCGCCAATTCGCAGGTATGATGGCTGCCGTCGACCGTGGCGTGGGGCAAGTCGCCGAGGCGTTGAGAGACAATGGCGAATTCGAGAACACCTTAGTGATCTTTCTTAGCGATAATGGCGGTAAGCTCAAAGCTGGCGCCACGAATACGCCATTGAGCGGCGAGAAGGGCACCACGACTGAAGGTGGCTTCCGCGTGCCGATGTTTATGCACTGGCCGAAGCATGTGCGTGCCGGTGTGAACTTCGACTATCCCGTCTCCGCGCTCGATTTTTATCCGACCTTTGCCGCGCTCGGTGAAGCCACCATTCCTGAGCATAAGGAACTGGATGGTTTAAATGTCATGCCAGCGATCATCGAAGGCACCAATCCGCGCGAGGGTGGTATGATTTTTGCCATGCGTCACCGTAGTAGCTTTACGGATGTCGGTGCACGCCAGGATCAGTGGAAGATTGTGCGCGAGGGCAATCGCCCGTGGCGACTGTATGATATTACAAAGGATATCTCCGAGAAGCATGATCTGAGCGGCCAATATCCAGAATTGTTGGAGTCCATGGTGTCGAAAGTCGAGCAATGGAGCCGCACGCATACCGAGCCGAGGTGGTTCCACGCCATGGAAGCGCGTGATATGTGGAATGAGCAGGACATGCCCAATTACGATAAGGACTTTGAGATTCGTTGAGTCTGTCTCAAATTACTCAAGTCCTTAAGGATTTGGCTTACGGGTGGTAGCAGCACTCCGCTGAAACAGCTAGCAGGAACGCTACGGTCAATTTATGGAATGAAGTGTTTGCAGGCGACTTTCGCGAACCGTTATCACCGTTTTCGTTTGGAGTGTTGTGGTGGTATCGATGGCTTTTCGGGGTGCGTTGCGTTGTGGCGTTTTCGCGGTCTTCGCGAGCAAAGCCCCTACTGGTGGCGATTGTTAAAGTTGCACGCTACGGGCTTTGTCCAACTTAGATGGGGGGCACGCTGCCCAGATTACAGGATCAGCTATGTTTATTAGAGTATTCGCTATTCTCTGATTCGTCCAAATATGGGATACTTCGCTATTATCACAGACCTTATGTCTCACTGACGCAGCCGAACGGGCTGTTTCTTACTGAACCGCCCCTTTATTCTGAAAATTATGACCTCATATCAACGCAATGCATTTACCTTCGCCACGATCGTGGCAATGGGGGGCTTTCTATTTGGCTTAGATGCCGTTCTTATTTCCGGAACGCTTGAGTTCCTTAAACTTGAGTTTGGCTTGAGTTCTTTAGAGGTCGGCACTGCGGCCAGTGCGCCAGCGCTGGGTGTGTTAATTGCGCTGCCGTTTGCGGGTTATCTGAGTGATCGTTGGGGGCGTAAACTCGCGATCCTGGTGGTGGCTGTCTTGTATTTGGTTTCAGCGCTAGGTTCCGCCTTTGCAACGAGCTTTGAAATGCTGGTCGCCGCCCGTTTCTTGGGTGGGTTGGCATTTAGTTCGATTACATTGGCTTCGATGTATATCGGTGAAATTGCTCCGCCAGCATGGCGCGGGAAGCTCGTGTCGATGACACAGATCAACATCGTCGTCGGCTTATCTGGCGCGTATTTTGTCAATCACTACATCTTACAGCTCGCAGGCTCTGGGTCTGATTTGGCGCTCTCCCTGGGGGTGGATAAACATACATGGCGCTGGATGCTTGGTTCGGAAATCCCGTTTGCACTCGTCTGGTTTTTCCTGCTTCTGAAAATCCCAGAAAGTCCTTACTGGCTCATGCTGCAAAAGCGCGTCGAGTGTGCAAAGTCGACCTTGCGTAAACTGCTTCCCGAAGAACAGATTGGCCATCACATCGATGAGATGAATGACAGTATGCATATGGGCGATGAGAAGCACACGATCGGAGGGCAAATCAAGGAAATGCTCGGCAGTCCGATGCGTTTGACGATGATCATTGCGTTGACGATTTCGGTCGCTCAGCAAGCTACAGGGATCAATGCGATTCTGGTGTATGCCCCGACGGTGTTCCAGCAATTGGGGGCCGGCGAAAATGCAGCCTTTTCTCAAGCGATTTGGATTGGATTGACCGCGTTGGTCTTCACGGTTTTCGGATTACTGCTGGTGGATAAGCTGGGTCGTCGTCCGCTCATTATCGGCGGCATGGTTTGGATTATCGTGAGTCTTGGTCTGAGCTCCTTCGCATTTCACGAAGCACGCTATGTTTTGACTCAAGAGGATATTGCCGAAATGTCCGAGACGGTGGATGTCGTTGCGCTTAGCTCCATGGTTGATGTCGAGTATGCAAGTGACATCGCATTTAAGCAGGCGCTGAAGACTGCCATTGGCGACGAAGCTGCGGCAAAGTATCAAAACGACATTCTGGCGAAGGCGATCGATATGAATGCAAAGCTCGTGTTGATCTGTATCTTAAGTGTGGTCGCAGCCTTCCATATTTCTGTCGGTCCATTGATGTGGGTGCTCTTTTCAGAGATCTTCCCGATCACAGTGCGCGGACTCGCGATTCCGTTCTTCGCGATCGTCAGCAGCATCGTGAACTATGTGGTGCAGCAGTTCTTTCCTTGGCAATTGGAGAATATGGGCATGAGCCCGATCTTCCTCTGCTATGCCGTGACGGTGGCGGTTGGACTCGTGGTGCTCTTCTTCACCCTGAAGGAAACGAAGAACATGACGATTGAAGAAATTCAAGCCGCACTCTCGAAATAGTCGCACGGCTGCGCAGCAACCAATCACTTCTAATTGTAACACACATTTATTTGAATTCTTATGACTGATACAATCATTCACTCTAAAACGGAACTGAACACATCTGAGAGTCCACACGTGGCACTCCGATCCATTAATCATGGAGATTGCCGTTGGACGGAAGGCTTCTGGGCGGACAAGACTAAGGTTTGCGAAGAAGTGATGGTGCCTTACATGGGCACCTTGTTGAAGGGCGATATCGGCCACGGCTATAACAACTTCAAGATCGCAGCGGGGCTGAAAGAGGGGAAGCACCAAGGTGAGTTCTGGCATGATGCCGATTTCTTTAAATGGATGGAAGCGGCTTGCTACGTCTACGGTTTAAACGAGAACGAATCCATCATTACCGAGCTTGACGAGATCATTGATGTCCTTGCGCAAGCGCAAGAAGCGGATGGCTATCTGCACGCTTATATTCAGATCAATGGCATCGACCATTTCTCGAATCGTAAGTATCACGAGATGTATAACTGTGGCCACCTTTACACCACGGCTTGTATCCACCATCGTATGACGGGGAAGACCAACTTCCTGGACATTGCGATCAAGAATGCGGATCTACTCTGCAAGCTCTTTAACCCATGCCCAGATGAATTGAAGCGTTTCGGTTTTAACCAAACTCAGATCATGGGACTGGTTGAGCTTTACCGCACGGTGAAGGATAAGCGCTATCTGGAACTGGCTGAGATTTTTATCAACAATCGTGGTCAGTCCGAAATGGTGCACGATTCCACCACGGTCGGCTATCCAATTGGCGATATGGTGCAAGAACGTGTGCCGCTACGCGATGAGACTGAAGCGGTCGGGCACGCCGTGCTCGCACTGTATTACTATTCCGGTGCGGCTGATGTGTATGCAGAGACTGGTGAGAAGGCGCTAATTGATGCGCTGGATCGTCTTTGGGACAATGTCACAAAAAAGAAGATGTATGCCACCGGTGCCGTCGGTCAGACGCACTACGGTGCCTCGTCACGTCTCGATATGATCGAAGAGGGCTTCATCGACGAATACATGATGCCGAATATGACCGCATACAATGAGACCTGTGCGAACATCTGTAATGCGATGTTCAGTCACCGTATGCTCGGCATTAAGGGCGAATCCAAATACGCCGACATTATGGAGCTCGTGCTGCATAACAGTAGCCTCTCTGGGATCAGTATCTGTGGTAAGAAATACTACTATGCGAACCCTTTGCGTAAGATCGAAGGCGCGCGCGATTACTCGGTGATGAATACCGAGTCGCCAGATCGCTTGCCCTATCTCTACTGCTTCTGCTGCCCGCCGAATGTCGTTCGCACCATCGCGAAGTCTTCGTCCTGGGCCTACAGTCTTTCCGAGAACGGTGTGTCCGTGAATCTTTACGGTGGTAATACTCTCTCGACCACCATGTCGGACGGTTCTCAAATTGCGCTCAAGCAAGAAACTCAGTATCCATGGGAAGGCCTAGTGAAGATTACCGTCGAATCCTGTAAGGAGGACGCATTTGAAATCCTATTGCGTATCCCAGATTGGGCGCATGGCACCAGTATCAAGATCAACGGCGAGGTGTCTGGCATAGCTGCGGTTCCTGGTTCGTTTGCTAAGATCGAGCGCAATTGGAAGGCCGGCGATGTCATCGAAATCGACATGCCTATGGACATTCGCTTCATCGAAGGCCACACGCGTATCGAAGAGATTCGCAACCAAGTCGCGATCAAACGTGGACCCGTTGTGTATTGTGTGGAATCTCCAGACCTGCCGAAAGATGCGAACATCGTCGATGTATACGTTTCAGGTGATACTGAACTGACGTTAAAGCATCAGCCACAGTTCCTTGGTGGTCTCACTACGATTCATGGCAACGTGCTACTGCGTAAAGATAATGCCGCACCAGGCATGTATCACGAGGTGAAGAAGCCTGAGTTCATCCCGCATGATGCACAGTTCGTGCCTTACTATGCATGGAGTAATCGCGGCGCAGCCGAGATGTCCGTCTTTCTGCCTGTTATTTGGAGCTAGCCGATTGATATGCAAGGTGTAACCAGATGGATCAGTTTGATTGTGGCTAGTGGATTGGCTTGCGCATCCGCAGCGAATCTGAGCCGTCCGAATGTGGTGCTCATCTATGGCGACGATGTCGGTTATGCCGATGTCGGCGTCAATGGTGCCACGCAGATCGACACGCCGAATATCGACCAGCTTGCTGCTGGGGGATTGAACTTCACCGACGGACACAGTTCCGCCTCCACTTGCACACCCTCGCGTTACTCGCTGTTGACTGGTGTTCAAGCCTTTCGCCATAACGTGAGGATTGCGCCGCCGAACGAACCGTTGTTGATCGATCCAGATGCCATGACGTTGCCTCGTCTGTTCAAACAAGCTGGCTACAGCACAGGCATCGTTGGCAAATGGCACTTGGGTCTGGGGGACAAAGACACGGGGCCGAATTGGAACGGAGCCTTGAAACCGGGGCCGCTGGAACTGGGCTTCGATTCGGCTTTTCTACTGCCTACTACGAATGATCGTGTGCCATGTGTGTATGTTGATGGGCATCATGTGGTGAACTTAGATCCCAATGATCCGATCTATGTCGGCGACACACTTGCCGATGTGCAGATCGCAGGTAGCACACAATATCCGGATGCCCGCAAAGATTCTAATGAGGTGTTCTATAAAAGTATTGTGAACGGCATCGGACGTATCGGCTACATGTCTGGAGGTCAGTCTGCGTTGTGGGACGATTATACTTCGACGGATGTATTCGTCGGCAAAGCTCGTGAGTTTATCACTGAGCATCGTGATCAACCTTTCTTCCTCATATACTCGGCACAGGATATTCACATTCCGAATGCCCCGAATCAGCGCTTCAAAGGTGCCACGAAGCTGGGGTCTCGTGGAGATGCGATGGTGCAATTGGATTGGGCGGTCGGTGCGATTCTAGAAGAACTCGAAAGATACGGGTTGTCTGAGAATACCATCGTAATTTTTACGAGTGATAATGGCCCGACGCATCACGATGACAGCTATCCATCGACTGAAAAGGTGGAGCTCTATTCTCCTAAAAGCGGCAATGGACATGATGCCTCTGGCCCATGGCGGGGCGGTAAGTATGAGATCTATGAAGGTTCCACGCGTGTGCCTATGGTCATTCGTTGGCCGGCAAAGATTCAGGCCGGCACTTCGCAAGCGACGGTGAACCAGATCGATTACATGGCTTCGTTTGCGAATTTGCTGAATGTCGAACTAAGTGCAGATGAAGGTCGCGACAGCCGCGATGCACTTGCGGCGCTGCTTGGTGAAGATGCCACCGGTTCTGAATTATTGATCGAGGAGGGCAGGGGCGTCGCCCTGCGCATGGGTGACTGGAAGTTTATTCCCGCGATGGCGCCGAAATATGCCCGAGGCTTTTGGCCACTCGAAGACTGCCTATATGACCTCAGCAAGGATGTCGGTGAGCAGAACAACCTCATCCTACAATACCCCGAGAAAGCGCAGAGCATGTCACTGCGCCTGAAAGAATTAAAGTCATCCAAGAGCATCCGTGCTTATTCACAAACACACTAATGCCATTCCCACGGGTGAATGGCTGAATCCTTCTACTAATTAATACTATGATCATCAAAAAATACGGCTCAAGTTGTATGCAATATGGGTTCACGCTGTTGGCCTGTCTCGTAGTCGGCACTAGCTGCCATCTAGCCGAAGCAGAGTCACAATACGAAGCACAAGCCTTGTCCAAAATTAGCTCAATCGAGAGTTTAATGGCGGACGCACGTTCGAAGTCGATCGACGTCACTCGTGAGGAAACCGTTGTCTGGTTTTCTAAGGAATTTCTGAAGTTTGCCAATTGGGACGAAGCCAATACGGAGGCGAATGAATATTTGTTTGGTGTGTATCATCAGCCCTTTAAGAGTCAGAAAAAGAAGCTGGCCGAGGAGTTGCCTGACTTTGAACGCAAAAAAGTGATCGAGATGCTCGATGATGGGATCGATACACTTGAAGATGTCTTGAGCGGAAAGATTGTTCGCCGCCCGGTTAACAAGGTCGATTGGCAAAACATCGAAGTGAGTGAAGATGTATTGCTGAGCAATGGTAAGCCGATCTTTCTCTATGATTATTTCTCTAAGTCAGTGGGGCGTCCGTTGACTGATACCCAGGTTTACAACGACCATCTAGGGGCAATTTTCCACGGTGGGGAGAACCTGTATCCAGTCGATCACGACCGCGCGATCAATTCATTCCTACTTCAGGAAGATGGCACGTTTGACGACGCACTCTTGAGCGAGATCACCGATATCTCCGACACGAACGTCGGCTTTCTATTGTTCTGGAACGGCGGCATTCCTGATTGGGTGCTAGAGCAGGAGCCTGAAGCCAATTTAGGTCGCGGCCTTTTTACAGGCTTTGATATCGATAATCCTCTCGTGCGTGATGTGTGGGGACAGATTGCTCAAAAGTCAGGAGAGCTCACTCAGGGCAAAAAGGTGACTCAGCTCGGTTACATTCTTTCAAATGAACCGCACTGGTATGCCGCAAAAGAGCATTGGACGCAGCGTTACAAGGAAATGAATGCTTTGTCCTCTTATACGGATGCGAACTTCAAGGTCTGGTTAGAGCAAAACTACGACGGTGACATCAAACTGTTGAATCAGAATTGGAAGACATCGTTTGCTAGCTTCGATGCTGTGACGTATCCGTTCCCGATTTCACGTTCTTACAGAGGCAAACCTATGTGGTATGATTTCTGCCGTTATAATATGGATCGTGTCACGGATTGGTTTACCTACATTCAAGATGAGTTGCGTAAAGGTAACCCAGATGCAGATACGAGCATTAAGTTGCAGCCCAATCTCTTTTCCGAGAACTATCGCTCGCACGGTATCGATATGGAAGCATTGACGGAACTCACATCCATCATCGGTGATGATGCGAAGACGCAATGGATTCGCAATCTCAACGCGAAGCAGCCGGCGCCGTGGGAAGCACATTACGCTTATTTCTGGGAAGAATTGAGCATGACTTACGATTTCATGGAATCGGTCTCGCCCAACAAAATTCACTTTAATTCGGAAAATCACTTTCTCTCTGCTTCATGGGTGAGAGAGCTGGACCAGCCAGCAGCCTATGTGCGAAACGTTTACTGGTTGGCCACGATTCAGGGGATGGACGCGAATCTCGCATGGTGGTGGGCGCGCGATCCAGACGGTTCACCTGAAGACCGCATGGAAGGAGAGTTGGATTTCTTCGATCCAGCACTCGCGGGCTCGTATGCGGCATCTGCCAACCAGCAGCCGCATGTAGTCAATGAAGTGACGCAGGTCATGTATGATCTGAACAGCTTCTCTGAGGAGGTGATGGCTGTCCGCAAGCAACGCCGCCCCATTCGTTTTTTCTACTCTGAAACTTCGGCGATTAATAAGCCGCGTCATATGTCGGAACATTTTGAAGTTTATGAGCAATTGTTCTTCGAAGGTTTTCCGCTCGGTTATGCGACCCAGAAGATCATCCAGAAGCAAGATGCTAACGAATGGGACGCAATCCTAGTTTATAAGACTGAGTTTGTGACCGATGCCGAGTTTGATGCGCTGCAGGGCTATTTGGATAATGGGGGCACCGTCTTGCTGGACAGTCAAAGCCTCACCAAGAATGAATATGGTCAATCACGCAGCAAACAGTTGAAGGCTAGCAAAGGGAAGCTGGTTGCTCTTGGAGCAGACCGCTTGCTTGGATCAATTAAAGACCTCGCGCTTGAGCAATTGCCAGATGACTTACTGCCGATTTTGGTGCATGAAGACAATGGCACCACGCATAAGGGCTGCACTTGGCGAGTGGTCAAGAATCTGACTGGTGATGGATATCTTGTGAACATTCTGAACCTAGGAAAGCACTCAGCTGACTTGAACTTGACACGTCAAAGCGGCGAATCCGTAGCTGCGGTCAACATGTTAACCGGCCAAACAATTGGTTCCGAATTTGAACTAGAGCCGAACGGAGTTCTCTTACTGGAGGTGAAGGTAGGACTATGATTTACGATCGAGTCAGAGGTATACTTCTGAGCGCGTGCGCACTATCCATTGTGCCTGCGTTGAATGGAGGCAGCTCAGACAAGCCATTGCCATTCTCAGATCCCGACAATGTCGGTGGATGGGTTTACAACACAGTGGTGAGCGATGAGTTTGAGGGCACCGAGATCGATGAAGATCGTTGGTATATCGTAGGAAAATTCAAAGACGGCGTTCCTTTTTATAAGCATCCCGATAAGCCAGAGAAACGAGTGTGGACGGGGCGTGCGCCGTCGCAGTTTTCTGGGCGTAACTATCGTCTGGAAGACGGTAAGCTGAAGCTTGAGACGCGCTGGGAGCCTGACTTCCCGTTTAGCGATGAGATACGTCAGCCTGTCTTTGGCGAAGCGCTGCCTTATGAGAATATCACCACAGCTTGCTTCATTTCGCGCAAGGAATTTAAGTATGGCTACATCGAGATTAAGAGTAAGGCCGCCGATGCGCAGGTCACCAGCGCCTTTTGGTCGATGGGCGAGGGCATCGAGTTTGACTTCTTCGAAGCCTATGGAGATGGACGCGGCAATAAATCGCACCTCGATAGCCAGTTGTGGTGGTCGATTCGTGATTGGACCAATCTAAAGGGGCAACCTTCTTATACCGAGCGAAAGGACATCGGTTTTCGCTTCGCTGACGATTTCCATGTGTATGGGATCGAGTGGGATGAGACTGGCATTAAATACTATGTCGATGGTGAGCGCTTTACAGGCGTAACCGCTGAAGAGGCGACCGCATGGGCGAAGAAAAATCGTGATGTCCCCGATGACTACGATGGATATGTCGCCACGGTGCCGATCAATATTTGGTTGGATAACGAAATATTTCCATGGCACGGAATTCCCGAGAGTAAAGAAGACTTGGAGCTCAACAGCCCCGCTGGCGAGAAAGAGGACGGAGTCGTCGATTACGAAATCGAGTATGTCCGTGTCTGGCAGAAAGCGAACTGACCTACTATTGTATGAACCACTAAATGTATCTGATATGAAACGAATTTCCACAATTTTAGCAGCGGGCTGTCTCGCATTAAGTAGTTTTGCTGCAAGTCAGCCGAACGTTCTGTTCATTGCGATCGACGACCTGCGTCCCGAACTGGGCTGCTATGGCTCTGAGATTGCGATCTCTCCGAACCTCGACAAATTGGCGAGTCAGGGCTTGCTCTTTAACCGGGCCTATTGTCAAGAGGCGATTTGCGGTCCATCACGTGCCAGCCTTATGAGTGGCATGCGCCCCGATAGTAATCGTGTGGTCGAGAACTCTGCGAATTTGCGTGAGCTCAACCCCGATCTAGTGACGCTTTCGCAGCACTTCATTGCCAACGGCTACGAGGCGGTGCAAATCGGTAAGATTTATCATAACCTGGTGCACTCCGATCCTGAGTTTTCTTGGAGCCGTGATCCCGCTCGGATTAAACTTAAAAAGCCGTATTATCCTTACGCATTGAAGGAGAACCGTGCGATCCAAGCGCGTAATAAAAAGACGCTCGAAGCCAAATATGGCAAAGGCATCGGACGCACCGGTATCGTGCAAGGGCCTGCCTATGAGTTCGCAGATGTCGCGGATACGGAATATCGTGATGGCTATAATGCACAGGTCGCGATTGCTACGCTCAAGGAAATGTTGCAGGAGGATAAGCCTTTCTTCCTCGGCATGGGCTTCTATAAACCACACCTCGATTTTATCGCACCCAAGCGTTATTGGGATATGTATGACCACGACGATATTCCACTTGCGACACAAGTCGAAGGCCCCAAGGACGGTGCTGCGATGGGCTTACATGCTTCGTTTGAGTTACGTGTGCGCGATGGAATTCCAAAAAGTGGCGATATTGACGACGAATTAGCGCGTAACTTGAAGCACGCGTATCTCGCATGTGTCACTTATATTGATGCGCAGATCGGTCTTGTGATCGAAGCTCTGGAAGAGGCAGGCGTGCGCGATAATACCATCATTATCGTCTGGGGCGACCATGGTTGGCACCTCGGAGATATGGGAATTTGGGGCAAGGCGACGAATTACGAAATTGCAACGCGTGTGCCGATGATGATTTGGACACCAGACATGCCAGCAGGCAGTCGTGGCAAAACGACGGATGCACTGGTCGAATTGGTTGATATTTATCCGACACTCACAGAGTTGGCCGGGTTACCGATGCCTGATCATTTAGAAGGCACGAGCTTTACACCATTGCTCGCAGATCCGAGCCGTCCGTGGGAAGCCGCAGCATTCAGCCAGTTCCCAGATCCTGCTCTACGTGAGTGGGCTGCAAACCCACTGTCTCCTGGTATGCGTGAGACATTCTTCGGGCCACTGATCAAAGAAGTCGAAGGTCGTATTATCGAGCAGCAAGGTGAGAAGTGGGATCGCGATCTCTTCGAGAATCGCCTGATGGGTTACAGCATGCGCACAGATCGCTATCGCTTGGTCGTTTGGAAGGATGTCGAAAACCCAAGCGCCGAGCCTGTCTTCGTCGAGCTGTATGATCACGACCAAGATGCCAACGAAACGGTTAACATCGCAAAGGACAATGCAGCCATCGTCGAAGAATTGCTCAAGCAGTTTGATGCGGGTTGGCAGGGCAGTCGCCCGACTTGTTGTGCGAAGTAGCAGTGTCGGAATTGGCCTTCTTTATTGTTAGAATGCCACTGTTATTTGGAACCGTGAGGAGTTATACTCTATATGTCTATGAATAATACCCAATGCATACTTACGCTCGTCTGCACCCTAGCATTTGCTGGTTGCTCCGAAACCACTAAAGAGAGTCAACCATCCGCTCCACAAGCACCTGCTTCCAGTTTAGGAACGTCTCCTGCGCAACGAGTAGAGCCTGTGATGGAGGTGCCAGACGTTATCTCTCCAATCGAAATGCACGAACCTGCGATCGCAGCCATCGTCGTTGAGCCAGAGCCGATCATCGTCGTAGCACCTGCGCCCATCGTGGAGGTGATCGAAGTCGTCGAGCCAGAACCAGTGATAGTCGAAGTCGTCGAACCAGAGCCAGAGGTTGTTGTCGAGACACCCGCACCAGAATACGTCTTCCCTCCGAAGACGCCGCGCAATTTACAGCAACGCTTTAGAGACAACGATGTGGATCAGGATGGTTATCTTTCGCTCGAAGAGTTCACTAGCTACTTGTCAGTGTGGTTGGCTCAGAATCAACCACACCGCGACGCTAAGACATGGGCGCCGGGGCCTTTTAAGAAGAAAGATACGAATGGTGACGGTAAGTTGAGCCCCGCGGAGGCATTTGGTCAGTAGCCAGCCTCTGTGTAAGAATCGCAATGTATATTATAGGAACGTCACTAGGCGGGTAGGCTGAAATCTGTTAAATTCTTCATCAGGTAATTTCATATAGGATTATTGTTAGGGTTAGGAAACACTTCGGTGTTTCGAATTTGAGGGTATATAGGGTGCCCTTGAATTGAGGCGCGAACTTCGGTTCGCGCCTTTTTTCGTGTCAGTGACTGGGTTTTACATCGGCGATGTGATGATTTATTTTTCCTTACGCAAATGGAATGGTGCTGATTACGCCGCCGCAGAACGGCCCGCTAACAGATCACGGGGCTCCATGCAGGATTAAAATCGGTGGTTTAACTCACCTTTTTAGGTTTAATAGATGGAGCGTTTACAGGGGCATTTATGGAGCGTAGGCCTCCGGCCTACGGTTGTGGTGGCGAGACGCTTAGGTCCGGTTCGTAGGGCGAGACGCTTAGATTCGGTTCGTAGGGCGAGACGCCCACGCTCCATAGCGTGCGAAAACCGAGCTCCTCGAAGTTATATAATTTTTTCATTTGTGGGCTTAACACACCGTTATAGTGCTGCACTCGAACTCTGGGATTCGAGTCGGCCGATCCTGTAAAAAACACGGATGCAACCATGCTTTATTTGACAGAGCATGCCGTTAGTCCGAATAAACGTGCATCTTTGATTCATTCAGTTCAGTGTGATATTCCCCCGTTTTAGTATCACGCAAAATACCCCTCTAAGGTTCGATCGACTTCGAATCTGCCCGAAAAAACCCAATGAAAAACTAGTATGAATAATACAAGCAATCAGTCGGCTCTACTCCGACGCATGATTACAACTTCAGTGTTTGCATTCGCTGCATCGACATTCCTTCTCCCCAAGGAATCATCAGCTCAATCCAATAAGGATTGGCCAATGGACAGTCTAAGCGGAGGTTGGTATTACGATACCACGTCTCGAAATAAGCAGAGTAACCATCTATTTAATATCGGATTTAAGGCTAATAAAGTAAGCTTCTCAGATGGGAAGTTAATCTGTAAGTCCGACAATTTGCCCTCAGACGACACGATTGCATATGGTGGCGGTGTTCGGCACAACACGGCCTTCAATGGTAATCGGATCACCGCACGTTGCCGCATGGTCGCGAACGGCTCCACTAGTGGTTCCAGCGCTGGCGGTTCAAATTCGCTGAAAGATCAAGTGAAGCGTTCTCAAGCCTCGTTTTGGTTGGAGCCTTCAGGCACATCGAGTAATCGTAAATCACACGAAATTGACTTCTTTGAGTTGAAGCCAAATCAGGTGATTGTCGCGAATTTCATTAAATGGGATAGCCTATCTCGCACTAACATCGGCATTAAGGATTTTGGTGAACTATCGGCTGCGACTGATTGGGCGAATTATACCTGCCTGAGCAATAGCGCTCGAACCTTTTTTAAAGTGAAACGTGATAGTGATTACGTTCGGTGGACACGCTTGAGTGATCACAATGTTGGATCAGTCATTAACATTCATAACAAACCGTGGCGTTTTGATAACGTGGATATTCCAGGTAAGGTCGCGACACTAGAATGCGCATGGGTCGATAGATAGACCGATGTGTGAGTGTGTCACTGGGTAGATTCAGCTGCTTGCTGGTAATCCAGATCTAATTGACGAGCAGGGGTGGTTGAGACTGCCCCTGCTTTTTCGGACTGTTTGGATGGATGGTATTCAGACGAACTCAAAGTTATTGATTGATTCATGAATATGTTGAACCAGGTGTGGGTGCTAATCCTACGTGAACTGTCTAGTTGGTGGTATAGCTCGGTGCTGTATTCGCACTGTGTGCTATTCTCGTTCTTCTCGTTGGCGGCGATGTTCCTGTTGGGGGGATTTATGGAGGTGAATGAGGCGGAATTATCCTATTCATTTTTTCGTTGGATTCCTTGGGTTTTTGCCATGACGACGCCGGTGATTGGAATACGGAGTTGGTCGGAGGAGAGTCACTGCGGACTGTTTGAAGTGATGGGCACTCAGCCGATACAAATGGGCACTTTGGTTTTGGCAAAAGCATGTGCTGCGTTTGGTGTCGTTGCGTTTTCTTTATTTCTCACTGCTCCAGCAGTGGTGACTGTTATGTGGCTGGGGAATCCTGACCTGGGTGTGATCGTGTCAGGCTACCTTGGTAGTCTTTTATGTGGATGTGCATTCGCCTCAGTAAGCCTTGCTGTCTGTGCATTTATGCGAGGATCCATTGGTGCTTTTGTGTGCTCGGTTGCATTGTGTTTGGTGTTGATTACCAGTGGGGTCACTCGAGTCGCGAATATCATTCTGAGTTCATTTCCAAGTTTGGAATGGATGACAGATTGTCTAGCTGCGATTTCAATTACACCGAAGTTCGACCCTTTTATTGAAGGTCGTATCGAACTGGCTGGTTTGCTCGGATTTTTACTGCTAAGTATCGTAGCATTGGCGATTTGCCAACGTGCGTTGTTGATACAGCGAGGCAGTCGCACGCGAGGGACGTGGTTGAGCAGGGCTTTGACGTATGGTTTTCCAGTATGGTTGGCGTTGAGCATCTACGCGCTACTTGCAGTGGCCTTGAGTGTGATACCTGGACGAATCGACATGACTGAAGATCAGCGTTACAGTTTGCCGCAGGCTGTCGCGGAAGAGTTAAGCGGTCTTGAACGGGAGGTGATCGTTCGATTGTTTGCGACTTCGCATCATCCAGAATTCGGCTTCGACTTGGTTCGTTATGAGCGGCGCATTCGTGAGATGATGGAACAGGTTGTTGATGGTTCGAATCATCGAGTGACTTTTGAAGTGTTGGATCCGAGTCGTGATGCTCAAGCGGCACGTATTGCTGCGACCGATGAAGTGGCTAGCTTTTCGGTTGATCAAGGGGAGCCGTTGATGTTCGGGTTGGTGGTTGAGAGCTTGGATCGGAAGCGTGTGTTTGATGTAATCGATCCAGAGCGTGAACGCTATTTTATGGGAGACATGGTGCAAGCGGTCTTGGATGTTGGCCAAATCGAAAGGCGAACGATTGGTATTCTGAGCCCGTTCACTGAGTCGCGAAGCGATCGTCTGGCTGCTGAATATTGGACTGGTATTCAGGTCTTAAAACAGCGTTACAATCTGCGCGGCCTCTCTATGGACTCGGATTGGAGCGATCTGGATATGATACTGTTGTTACATCAGAATGTTAAAGATCCTGGGCTGTCGAATCGACTCGAATCATTCGTGCAGCAAGGTGGTGATCTTGTTGTGTTGGCAGATCCCTATTCGTTGATGGCTCAAACTTTTGGGGATTCAAACTTGGCGGCGTTGGAAAGTTCACAGCTTCCGGAGTTTATTCAACGGCGAGGCATTACCCTTTCAGATAATCGCTTAGTGTATGACTTTGACTTAGCGACTGAGCATGTCACGGAGGAAGGAAGCTCCTCAAATCCCGCTATTCTGACTTTAGGATTGGGAGAATTTAATCCAGAGCATGCGATCACTGCTGGCTTTGATTATGTTCATTTCTGCTGTGTGGGCGCGTTAGAAGTGGCTGCGATCGATGGCTATGAGTCGGTCGGATTAGTTCGGACGTCTAGGGCTGCGTTACTGGCGGATGTATCAATTGTAGCTGAAGGACATACATCGCAGCTTGAGCAGACGATGGGACAGTTTGAGCCATTGCCTTTCGGGTTGCCCTTAATGGTTCTACAAACCAGCACGGACGATCCAAATGAGGGCCGCGTCTTGGTGGTCTCAGATGTTGATTGGCTATACGGAACGGTCGCAGGAGTCGAGGATCAGAGTGGGCGAATCGAGTCGATGAACGCGAATGTGGGGTTGATGCAGAGTATTATCGATTTTCTCGCGGGGGAGCGTTCTCTGCATGAGCTGCGCATACGGAGTTTGGCAAAGCGTCCTCTGGATGGATGGGATGCGATACGCCAGTCACTCGTGGCGCCATATCGAGAGCCGATAGCTGAACTGGCTCAGGAAATTAGCTTACTGGAAGGAAATCTTGAACAAGCGAGCCAAGCGCGTCGCTTAGCAACGTCACGCAATAGTCAAGGGGGATCTCAGGTGGTCGCCTTGACTCAAGCGCTTCGGCTAAAGCTTGCAGATCTATCTAGTGTGCGCAGTCAGCGAGAAGCTGAAGTCCAGAGTCGGCTCAATGCCATTAAGTGGATCAATGTCCTGTCGACGCCACTGTTGACTGTTCTAATGGGAGTTGCGGTGACGACGTTCCGTGCTCGGAAATGTAGAGGAGGATGTCGATGAACCATGTGATGACAGTTTTGCTGCAACTGATTGTGGCGCTTGGATTATTGGTAGTGCTTGGTTGTCGGCCTTCTACTGAACTAGAACCGACTATCGACTATCTGCTGCCTTGCTTACAGACTCAATCGGTTGATTCGATTGAGCTGTCTTCTGCTGAAGGTCGCACGCTGCTGGTTCGTAAAGACGCTGGCTGGTGGGTGGATGATCCAGTTGATTATCCTGCGGCAACTACGAGCATTCAGATGTTGGTTCGGAATTTAACGGATGTCGAAATTGGGAAACGAATGAAGGTTGCGTTCAGTGATCTGGGGAAACTGGGCCTAGAATCAGACAGTGGCAGTGTGACGGTGACTTTGGGGTTTGAGTCCAGTGAGAGTGTGACGCTTATTTTCGGAGATCTGAGTTACCCCAAAGATATGCGTGCGGGGCACGTCGTAGGTATGGGTTTTTTGGCACGTCGATATGTGCGGGTGATTCGTTCCTCCAGTGATGAGGTATTTCTGGTTCCAATATCCTTGGTTGATTTGACGTCAGCGTCAGGTTTCTGGACGGATCATTCCTTTTGTCGTATTCCATCGTTCAAGCGGATGGACTTTATCAATGCGGACTCGGTGACGCATACGTTCTATCGTGAGCAAATGTTTGGATCGCTCTTTCATCATGTGGATGCAGGGGAAGCTCAACGGATCGCTCCGAATCAATTTGCTGCGTTTGAGGCGTTTTTGAAGCAAGGTCGGTGTCGCCAAGTGGGAATTTCGAATCCATCGGACTCCTTGCTTGCGACTACGGAGGGAGTGTCCGTGCTGGTGGAGGACTTTAGTGGTAATTCATATCGGTTTCGGTTTGGTCGACCAGTTGCCCCGAGTGAGACTGAAATTCGTAGAGAGGCATTACAGGCTGGGTTCTTTAGTGATGGCATGGCGTCGTCACTCGTCCCGTTTACGGTCGATGTCTCTTCTGTTGCGATGGAGATGAACTATCTTGAACAGCAGTTGAATGCTCAGAATCTGGCACGGGTAAACCGATTGAAGGGGCGTATTGCTTACGTCGCACTGGAAGAATGTGAATCTTTGTTTCGTATCATGGAGGGAGTTGAATGAACGATTATTTTGAAATATGCAGGCGACTTCTATGCATGGTTCGATTCGTGCTCGTGGCGCTTGTGTGCATGTCAGTCACGATGGGGAACTCGTCGACCAACACTGTATCAGGCGTGATTGATTTTGAGCAGGCTTCAACGGTCGAGCACTTGAGTGATCAACAGATCGAATGGTTGTTTGCAGGGCCCAATGGCGAATGGGCGCCTGAATTACTGACATTGGCAAGGTTGCTTGGCAGTCAGCAATACCACGACGCGGATAGCTGGGTGGATGCGTGGATCGAGCGTGATTTCAATCAGGCGTTTGCCGCGTTACCTGCACTCAGTGAGTTTATTTTCGTTTTTGAAGGTCATTCGGTCGCTCCCGTGTATGCGAGGCATTTGGATGCGTATGAAGGAGCGCAGCGGATTGAGTTGTTGGCAATGTTGAACTTGTCTCATGTCGGAGTTCGTTATGTGGCTGTGAGTTGCCTCGTGAATTGGTGGGAACAGGATCCAGCTGACTTACGTCGTTGGATTCAGCAGACACCTTGTCTTTTTGAAGAGAGCTACTATGAGGATTTTTTGAAGGCAATTCAGCCTCGTGAGACTGATCCATCTGCGTTGGCATCGTTGTTCCTCTCTTTAGATCTGAACGATGAGCGTCGCAGTCGGTTCTTTGACCAGGTGATACAAGATTGGATGACTGCGGATGCCGATGCTGCGATCGCTTATATCGACACGTTATGCAATGCATGTGTGTTGGGCAATGACCCTGCGGTTGATTTGGCCGCTAGTAAGATTAGCTATTACTTCGCGAGTCGTCAGCAGTATGTCGCTGCCCTTGGGTGGGCAGCGAAAGTAGGAGATTCGATGCTACGGGAGTTGGCCGTTCGTGATCATAGCCTAGGTGTCACTGTAGAAATCGAGAAGCAACTATTTATAGAGTGGTTGGAGCAACTCCCATTCGAATCACTCGAGCTGCGCATGGAAATTGATGAGCAATTGAGCGCTGTCGGAGATGGGGCTGTCGTGGAGGGATCGAGTGATGATTAGTGTTCAGGATATTCACAAGCGCTTTGGCGGTCATTCTGTGTTGCGTGGTTTAAGTTTCTCTGCGGAACGCGGACATATCACTGGATTAGTGGGGCCAAATGGTTCCGGTAAAACGACCACGATTCGTATTCTCACGGGTTTCTATGATGCGGATGAAGGGGACGTATGCATCGGTGATCAGCAGATGAGTATCAAGTCTGTGGATGCGAAGCGCCTGGTGGGCTATGCCCCTGAAAATGCACCGCTTTATCGTGAACAAACCGTAGCGGAATATATTCGCTTCATTGCCCGATTGCGGGGGGTGAAACGTGCACAGTTGCAGACGGAAGTCGATCGATCGATTGATGCCTTTAGTCTAGGGGGTGTCTGCTTCCAGGCGGTTGGGACACTTTCAAAAGGGTATCGGCACCGCGTCTCCTTGGCCCAGTGTTTGCTTGGAGATCCGCCCGTGATTGTGTTGGATGAGCCAACGGATGGTCTTGACCCTTTGCAGAAGATCGAGACGCGTAACATGATTCGAACGCTCGCGAAGTCGAAGGCAGTGTTGTTGACGACGCACCTGTTGGAGGAAGTGGAGTCTTTGTGCGATCGTGTGGTGTTGCTCAATCAAGGAACTGTCGCCTTTGCTGGGACGATTGATGAGGTGCGCCATGCTGGATCTGCGGACCTCGTCATTGTTGTTCGTATTGCAAATGAGGATACAGATCGGATGAATCAGGCATTGGTGAATTTTGATGGACTCATCTCGGCGAGTTTCTCCACAGAGGCCGGACGTGCTCAGGCGCGTTTGAATGTGAAATGGAATGGTGCCGTGGTCGATGTTCTAGATCAACTATCCGTTCGTTTGCACGAACATGGGCTTCGGGTGGTGGAGCTGCGGTGCGAGGATTCGCCGCTGTCGATGTTGTTTAAACCTCAGAGCTGATCTTATTCTTCAGGAGGAAGCACTAGGAATGGGTTTTCTTCTTTGATTCGTTTATTCAACGTGGCCTCTAAGCTGCCACGTTCGTCTGCTGTGATGGGTGCCGTAGCTAGGGCAGTGTGGAGTGCGCTTAATTGATCCGGTTCGATTGCCGTTGCCATTGTTGTCAGTGCAGTGGTGCGTGCTTCGAGGTTCTGGATTTGGCTGACCCATTGCAGCGCAACAAGTGGATTTGTATTGAGGTGGTGGCGTGCCAATGCGGCAGCCCCCCCGTCACGCATCGCCCCTGCTGGTTGGCGCTCTACCCATGCGGTTGCCTGCTCCTCGTTATTGTCGGCCCATGCCGCGGTCAGTGCACTGGTGGCCTGGGTCCGAGCGTCTTCTGGCACTGACGATATGTGCTGTATGGCCAGTTGTGGGTTGTCGGAGCTGATTCTGGCGAAGGTGCTACTTAATAAATCAATACCTCTGGGCGACGAGTCATTGTTGTTCAATACGTAGGTCAGAATCGTTTCTGGCTGACGACTGCCGTATGTCTCAATGAGTTGAAACATCCCAGTTTGCGTGACGGCGATATTGTCCAAGTTCTGTAGCCAGACCATTGCTTGCGACAAATCTTGATCAGCCAGCGCTAATACAGTCGATTCGACGAGTTGAGTCTGTAGCGCTTCGGACTCCAACTCTTGAATGGCGAGTGCGGCTTCGACCGGATCGGCCTTCATGTATTGGCCCATCGCGATGACATATAACTCGCTCATTGTTGAGGTCGGAACGTCTGTTTCGGATAAATCGATTAACCAAGAAAATGCTGCTTGTGGGTCTTTCTGTGCCCAGCCTGTTGCGAGGCCAGCCAGCATGGCTTGCTTACTATCAGAGTTGGGTATCGAGTGGATAATGTCCCATGCTTCACTCGGTTCGCTGAATGTCATGTAGTGCAGAATGTGTTCCTTGAGTCGTTGCTGCGTTTCATCGTCTAAGTGTGGCCCCTGAGTTTGGAGCCATTGATAGGCTGAAATTGAATCGGCCTCGCTCCATGCATCTATTAATGTTTCCGTCATCAAATGACGTTGTTCAAGGTTTGTGAGCTGTTCCAGTAACGCTGCGGCATCGCTCGGGGATTCGGATGCGTATGCGTCGAACACATCTTGAAAGAGCTGGGTTCTGCCTGCGGTTGAGAGCTGTTGATACATCTCAGGGATCATTTGTTCGGCAACTGTATCGGCGGACTCTCCATCGAGTTGGTATTTTGCGCTTTTAGATGGAGTGTTATCAGCCGTGTCATGGTTTTTCACCTCTGGGCGGTCTCTTCGGACCTCTAAAGGCCTCCATTGTTGTGATTCCAGTTCATTGCTATCTGGACGAAGGAGTAGACCAATGGCGATTCCTAGTGAACTGGCTACGATATAGCCTAAGCAGTGTCTGAGGGATAGGTCTTTCATGTTGCAATGACTTTTTGAGTCGTAAACGCCGGTTGATTGAAGAGAGGGGAGGACGACCTTTGGCGATAAAGCAGAATGGCTCTAAGGTTTTTGTGAATCCTGATGGTGTGGCAATTGAAGTGTTTCAGCTATAGTTGGTCGGGCCAAGATGTTAGCGTGTTAGGGGTGTGATCTGCCTTGTTTTTTGCGGGAATGGCCGAGGTTTTGAGGGTGCGTTCCAGTTGTGTCGGCTTAAGGTTTAGCCTGTATGATTCACTAGTCGGCGCACGCATTCATAGGTGATGCAGTGCCTTCGATTTACCTCTTAATAGTTCCTTAAACGATCTGATTTTTATATTTATGAAGACAAAAATGATTCTGATGGCCTGCGCGTCGCTGCTAAGTAGCGCCCATGTGGGTATTGCCGAAACGGTTGCCCCGCGACCTAATATTATTCTGATTCTTGCGGATGACCTCGGCTATGCTGATGTGGGCTTTAACGGTTCGCCTGATATTATTACACCGCAGATGGATTCCTTAGCGTCCAGCGGCACGATTTTCTCGTCGGCCTACGTGGTGCACCCGTTCTGTGGGCCGAGCCGTATGGGGCTTCTTTCTGGTCGTTATCCACATGAGTTTGGTGCGCCGTATAATTTGCCTGACTACAGCTCGGGGAATTATCGGGATCAGGGTATTCCGGAGGGTGAGACGTTGATTAGCACCGTGCTCCATGATGCCGGTTACTACACGGGTATTATGGGTAAGTGGCATCTGGGGCATCAGCCACAGCATCATCCGAATGTGCATGGATTTGATGAATTCTACGGTTTTCTCGGTGGCGGTATTCTTTACTTCGGGCCGTATAAGGACCAGAACAGTCTCGGTAAGGTCTGGGATTATAAGGTCAAGCCAGAGCACAATGGAGAAAGCGACTCCAGTCTGACTGCGAAGGACTACATGACTGACGTGCTCACAGAGAAGGGCGTGGACTTTATCGAGGCGGCTGCCAAGAAAGACGATCCATTCTTCCTATTCATGTCTTATAATGCGCCGCACACTGTGTTGGCAGCAAAGGATGAAGATAAGGCCATCTTCCCTGATCTGACTGATAAGCGCCAAACTTATGCGGCGATGGTCTATGCGATGGATCGTGGTATCGGCGAATTGGTGAAGACGTTGAAGGCAACGAATCAGTATGAAGATACACTGATCATCTTTTTGAGTGATAATGGCGGTCGCACGGACCAGGGCGCGAACAATGCGCCGCTGGCTGGCGTGAAGGGCGATACCACTGAAGGTGGCTTCCGCGTGCCAATGTTTATGCACTGGCCGAACAAGGTGCCTGCTGGTCAACACTATGACCATCCCGTTTCCGCACTGGATTTTTATCCGTCGTTTGCGCGTATTGCTGGAGCGAAAATTCCTGAAGGAAAGGATCTGGATGGTAAAGATATCTGGAAGGCCTTCTTCGCGGGTGAGAGTGCTCGAAAGGGAGAGATTATCTATTCAGTGCGTCACCGTAATGGATTTTCCGATGTCGGAGCACGCCGTGACCAATGGAAGGCAGTGCGCTCGTATAATGGTCCGTGGCGTCTGTATGATGTCGCTCAAGATCCCGGTGAGACTAAGAATTTAAGTTCCCAGTATCCGGAGCGTTTGCAGCACATCGTCTCGGAAGTCGAAAAGATGACTCGTAACCATACGCAGCCGCTCTGGTGGGACAACAAAAAGGCCGAGGCTATGTGGAAGGATAAGCACATGCCGAACTACGATCAAACGTTTCAACTGAACTAAGCACCTCCTTTTATTAGAGATACGTGATGTGACCTCTCGTCCTTCATGTGAGTTAATACATTCACATATTCCTATGATTGATTCGTTGCTACCTTCCGCGCGTAAGCCATTCACAACATTTTGTTTCGGTGCGCTCGTCTGTTTCGTCTCGGCCGATGTTGCGTTGGCTGATGGTGCGCCTTTATTTACGCGTGCTAACAGTGACGTGATTCCACTCGAAGAGCGCTCGCGCCGCAAGTGGGATGCGCCAGTGATTGCAGATCTGGATCAAGATGGGCATATGGATGTCTTCATTACCGAGCACGCACGTAAGGCAAGTGTGTTCTGGAATAATGGCGGCACGTTCTCCGAGCCACAGGATGTGGCATTTGGTGATACGCACGGTGCGGCTGCAGGGGACTACGATATGGATGGCCGGATGGAGTTAATCATTTCGCCAGGAGGTGGAGGCGGTAAGAAGCCGAGCCATACGAAGGTGTATCACGTGAATCGAGACCGAACGATCGAGCAGGGCGTGGTGTTTGATCACTTTGAGCCATCGCGTGGTCGTGCGGTGAAACTGTTTGACGGTGACAATGACGGTTCTCTCGATTTGGTGCTGACTGCATTTCCGCTGAAGACTCAAAAGAAGGGCGCGAATCATTTATATAATAATGTTGGTGGTGGGGCATATGAGTTTGTCTCGTATCTACCCGTGGCGAAATGGATGGGCTTTCGTTCGGTGAACACGGATTTCAATAATGATTCCGTGATGGATCAGATCTTCTTCGGTGGCGAGAACATGGTCGCCGTCGCAGGGGGCGAGGGGCTCACCTATGCCAATGTCAGCAAGCAAGTCCTAGGAGCCTACGCGAATACGACCTTTGCTAGTAGTATTGCGGAAATCGACTATGATAATGATGGCGATTTCGATTTGTTTATTACGCGGGCGGACCATCCTTTTGCGGGTAAAACCAGTATGGATTGTGAGCATTGCCGTTTTGCATTTTTTGCACGTGGCAAGCCGTTTCAATACGAAGATCTGAAGATCGAGGGTGATTTTAAGTTGGAGAACCTACAAATGGCGTATCCGCATTTCGATGTATTCGCGGGGTCGGATCGTCGACTTCTTGATTTTTCTGATCAGGGGGATAAGCACGGAGGCAAGGATTTCACATTAACGCCTGACGAAGCGAAGGGGTGGCCTGAGGAGCGTTCTGCGCATGGGCTCTACATCGGATATATGGGCGATGCACTCTGGCGCATCGGAGGGCATACGAAATCGCCGACTGCAGCGGTGATTCATAATGTCATCTCAGAGCCAGAGGTGACGGGTTATGTCGATATGCCTGCGCTACTGCTAGAGAATCGTGATGGCGTGTTTGTCGATGTGACTGAACAGATGGGCATCTCCGTGGCAGAGCAGACGACGAGCGCGGTCGCAGGTGATTTTGATAACAATGGGTGGTCGGACCTGTTCATCGTGCGTCATGGTAATCCTGCGAGCGAGACAGAGCAGATCCTGTATCTCAATCAAGACGGAAAGTCCTTTGTTCGTGCAGAGAACCATGGCATCGTGTCGCCTGAATTGGGCTCGACGGGTGGCGGGGTTGAGGTGTTTGACTACGACCAAGACGGCGACGTGGATTTGATCTTTGGCAATGAACGTGGTCGTTGGCATCTGTTTACCAACAATACCGTCGGTGCGAGTGAGAACAACTACCTCGTGGTGAAAGTTGGACGCTCACCATCGGGCACTGCCACCTCGCTCGGTGCCACACTGACTCTAAAAGCAGGCGAACGGACGTATAAGCGTGTCGTGGGGTCGACCTCTGCGGCATTCTCTACGAGCGCGAACGATCACCTGCACGTCGGTCTAGGTTCAATGGAAACCGTGGATGAGGCAATTGTAACGTGGACAAACGGCGAGCAGGAAACAGTTCCAGTCGATACCTTGAATCAGAGTATTCGTGTCGGGCGTTTTACGGAGTAATTGCATATGACTCTATCTAGTCAGTATCTATGTCTAAGTGTTCTGAGTGGGATGTTGCTGCCTAGCCTGGTTCTGGCTGAAACATTGAATCCACATACGGATCCAGAGAACCGGGGAGCGTGGGTGTTGGTTGAATCGGTGAGCGATGAATTCGATGGCACGGCTGTGGATACACAGAAGTGGTATATCCAAGGTGCCGAAGGGCATTATGAAAATCGCTTCGTTGGTCGCGCGCCGTCTCAGTTCGTGCCAGATAATGTGTCAGTCGAAGAAGGTTGTTTAAAGATTACTACGAGGTGGCAACCAGACTTCGACTTTTCAGAGAAAGTCAAAGATGGGGTCAACTACGAGAACATTACGACGGGTGCGGTGATCTCTAAAGCGACTTTCCAGTATGGCTACATGGAGACTCGTAGTAAGGCGGCCAAAGGGCCGATCTCCAGTTCGTTTTGGACGACAGGCAAAGGTGGAGAACTAGACGTGTTTGAGCATTGGGGTGATGTGGCACGTCGCCCGGAATCAGCGAAGCGCTACCATACATCGTTTCATGACTGGCGCGTGCCTAGACGTGAAACCTATAGTAAGCGTATCTGGACGAATACGCATCAGTTGTCCTCGCCGGTGACGGATGACTTTCATATCTATGCGCTCGAGTGGGATCCTGATTATATTAAGATTTATATTGATGGCCGTATGATTCGCCATGCGACACGAGAGGAGATCGGTGATGCATGGGTAGTCGATCAAGCTCAGAAGGTTTGGCTGGATTGTGAAGTATTTCCGTGGGAAGTGAATGCGAAGCTTCTGAGTGCAAGCGATTATCCAGGGGATGACGTCGTATTTGTCACCGACTACGTCCGTATTTGGCAGCGCAGTGCGCACTCGGTTCGAGTGCCTGACGTGCCGAGTGAGAACTTGATTGCCAATCCTGACTTCGATGCCGGAGCGACTGGCTGGAAGCTCGAGGCCGCTTCGGTGGTTGCCGATGGTATAGATGGAACGGCGGCGATTGCACTGGAGCACCGTGGACGTATCGAACAAACGATTTCATTGAAACCAGATACGCTTTATATACTATCGGCCTGGTGCAAGTTGCCTGGGACGAACATGAAGGATGTTTGGCATAATGCTTATTTGGGTGTGTCCGGACATAGCGGTGGAACGGTGAAGGTGAAATATTTTCACAACACATACTTTCGCCGCAGTCTAGAATTTAGAACCGCACATGACGTCACGGAGGTGACTATTTTCTTTGAGACTGGGGGACCAGGTGCTACCGCGTTGGTCGATGCATTCGAGCTTTATGAGACACGGTGATTGCGCGTAGCGTGAAGCTTTAGCGAACGTCCCATTGCATGGTGACTTAGCACAAAAGGTGCGTCCTGTATCAGCCTAGGGCAACGCCTTAGGATTTGAATGAACCACCTCCTGAGCCCTGAAAGGACGACTTAAGCGCGCAAAGGCATGGCCTGTCGAATAGAACGCCCTTTTAGGGCTAGCTGTCTTGGGCTTAAATTCCCAGGGCGTTGCCCCGGGCTGGTATAGGTTGCCCCGTTGGGCCGAGGAATTATCCAAATTGAAAATATGACAACCTAGTTTTCCGCTTAACGGTTATATGATTTTTAATATGAAATGACATACGCTCGCTAAAGCTTCACGCTACATATCGGTTCGCTCGCTAAAGCTTCACGCTACGCATCGGTAGCAGGCCATCACAACTGCGGCTATGGAGTGACGACTTTGAATACGAAGTTGTCTGCGCGGCCGTAGTGGCCTGCACAATCGGCGCGAATGCCGGCGTAAATGGTTTTTCCAATGTCCTCAGCGACTGTGGTATAGACGGAGGGGCACTCGTATGCTTCGAAGTCGTTGTTCTCGGTCACCGTGGTCGAGCCTATCATTGGGCCAATGAGGGTGATGTCCTCTTCGGTGGTGCTTTCATCGACGCCGATATCAGTGGTAAAGAAGAAGATCTGTATGGAGTCGGTGCCATCGACCCACGTGCCATAGTCGCGGAAGTCTAGGGAGACGGATAGGATCTCGCCTGCAGATTTAACCGTGTGTCCGCTATCGTTGATAAATGCGGAGCCCTTATAAATGAGGGCGTTGCGTGTGCCGTCGCCTTTATCCATGGCAGGATCGTTGCCGTCGAGCTTTGTGGCGACGGGGCCGGTTTCGCCGCTTAATAAATTAAACCAATGAGGCGTCTCAGAAAAGCGACGTTTGTCATCCGTGCTGGTGTCTTCGTTGAAGTCGCCGTTACAGACGCCAGCTCCAATGATGACTGTCTCACCTGCATGTAAGGCAGGGATGAGCATGATAGACAGGGCTGAAAAGATGAAGGTGAGTTTGTTGTGCATTTTGATTGGTAATATCGTGGTTTTATCTGTGTGCGGCCTAATGCAATGTGACTGTGGAGTTGATCGTTTTGACCGTTTGTTCAAATGTTTCGCCGTTGCTCAATACCAACTTTACGGTGACTGGTCCTGTATGTTCGCCTAAGCCGAAGTGGACGAATCGGTTGTAACTGCGTGAGTAGGGTGCGCCGCATGATCCGGAGCGTTTGATCTGTTTCATTTCGCCTGCCTCGACCGTGATCGTGGCTCCCAGCTTGGTCGGTTGATTTGTTCCAGTTTCACCCAAGTCGATCGTGATGTAGTTGCCGCGGGCTAATGCTTTGTTGCGGAATAGGTGCCATTTGCCGCGTTCATTACCTAGCAGCACATCGATTTTTCCATCTTGGTTGTAGTCCAGAGCCTCAACGCCCATGCCGATGGCGCCAAGTTCGGGGGAGACAATGCCGTGTGCGCGAGATGTCTTAAATGTGCCATCACCTTGATTCAGGTAGAGAATGCCCTCGTTTTCTGTGACTAGATCACCACGGCGCATAACGAGTAAATCTTCGAATCCGTCGTTGTCAAAATCCGCTGCGACAGCTCCGGTGGTGTGCACGTTCGTATGGATGCCGGCGTGTGCTGAAACATCTATAAAGGTGCCGTTATCGTTCTTTAGTAGTATGTCACTCGGTCCTTCTGTGTTTGCGGTGGGGGTGGCGTTTTTGACGCCAAGCACAACCGCGCTCATCGGCGAGGCTGCTGTGCCTGCGAGACGCCATCTTTCGTTACCAACAAAGCCTAGATAGAGCCCCTTCTCGGTTAGATGGTCGGGCCAGCCGAGGGTGTCGCTGTTAACGAGGCGAAAGTCCTTGCCGGAATGTGTTTCGCCATCGAACTCGTAGGCGTGGCAGGCCTCGCCCGTAAAGAGCTTCTTGTTCGGCCACGGAGATTGATAGTTGACGATGTTGATAACGTCACCGATCGGCAGGTCTTCGAAGCGGAATTTTTCACGCACGGTAAAAAAGCCCCATGTTTGTGTTTGTTTGTCGTAAAAAGTATCGCCTTTTTGCATTTCTAGGCCACGGCTGATGTAGATGTCCAAGTCGCCGTCGTGGTCATAGTCCAACTCGACGATGCCTGTGACTTCTGTGATCGGGTCTTTGAACAGTTCGCTGCTCACGTCTGTGTATGAGATGCCTTCGTTGCCACGGTAGGCGCGTAAATTGCCATGCCCATACATGAATAGGTCGTCAATGCCGTCGCCGTTGAAATCCGTGATCAGTATTTTTTGACCATTTCTGTTAGATGCGGGCAATGTGGATTGCAGCAGTAAACGGGCTTGGCCGTCGTTCTCGTAAATGTAATTTTCGCTCGCACCATTTTTCTCTTTCGAGGGAAATGCTAGGTTGAGCAGATCAAGGTCGCCGTCATTATCCGCATCCAGAAATTTAAGAGTCCGGCCACGCATCATTGCGAGTGGTTCTTTAAAATCCTTCAAACGCACAAAGGTGCGATCTTTATTCACTTTATAAATCATTGAGTTACGCGCATTACTACCTGAGCCACCTCCGCGCGAAATCGCCAGTTCTTGTAGGCCGTCCTGGTCGAAGTCGCCGATGGTTAGACCGTGCATGTCTCCCATGACTAAGTCCCACGGTTTGGCGTATTTCCCTTTGTTGTTCCAGAGGATTTGGATGCTGTAACCGTGGTCGTTTAATATGATGTCGACCCAGCCATCTTGGTCGAGGTCGGCCACCAGGGGCGTTTCCCACTTGCGCATATTTAGCTCGGATTGCGGAAAGTCCTTGCCCGCACTGACAAAGCTCGTCGCCGGAGCGATGGCTGGGCTTGTAGCGGCGTTTACGATGGCCGTAGTGCCGAAATAGGTAGCGATTGCCGCGCATCCGTATGCGAGTAATTGAGTGGGAATTCGAAATGTCGTGAGGGGAGTGTTCATCAGAATGTCTTGATTGGGTGTCTCTATTCGCGCTGATTATATAGATTCTCCTTTCATTCTAATAGAGCCATTCTTGCAATATACTCAGCGTGTTCTATCCGCTTCGCGCGGTGTGGCTGCAGCGGGGCAGTATTTGCACTGTATCGTGTAAGAATGGCACTGTGAACGGGGGCGTCATTCGGGTATATTAATGTAAGACAAGCCAAGGCAGGCGCCTTGGCTGTGAACCCCATAAAATTATGAAGATGAATAAATTACTTACAATCGCAGTGATGAGCTGTGTCGCAACTTCCCTCTATGCCGCTAAAGGTGACCAGACTAAAGATCAGTTTGTCGCTAAGGAAAAAGCGAAGTGGGAAGAGAAGGGCTGGAAATGGAATCAAGCCAAAGTTGAATCCAACTTCGCTGAAATGGATACAAACAAGGATGGCATTGCCTCGGGCAAAGAGCGTCAAGTGTGGTTCAAGGCGAAGGCAGCTGCGAATAAGAAATAAAGTTTATTTCAGGCGTGAGATGCCGCCCGAGCCGTGCAAACGGCTCGGGCTTTTTTGTTCATCTGTCTATGGGATTTTCGAATGGTTCCTGTTCGGAATACGCAGAGTATTATGGAGGAATGGTTCTGTTCGATGTGGGGGCAATTGAGCATACTAAGAGATCGATTGTTTCGTCTCTCCCTTCGCAGGGAGGCGCAATCTAATATAACCCCAAATTCCCCTGTATCTCTAACTGAATTATAAGAACGTGAAATTATAGGGCGCTTGCTTGCAAAACGCCGCACGTCAGAAATGTCCTATTGAGCTCAATAGGAATGCGGTATTCAGCATGCTGAAGCCCTACGTTTAATTTTCAGGACGATTTCCCCTAATCCATGAATGCTCCCTGTTTCTCAAGAACCCTAATCGCTGCAGTTTCGCTGCTATTGCAGAGCCCTGCAGTCGCCGCGATCTATAGCGGTGCGACTGATGATGCCACGTATGCGCAGTTACTGGCAGACCTCGAAGTTAAAGCGACTGCGCTGACTGCCAAGGTCACTGAAGCGGAATCGGCCGGAATGAATACGGACTACGCGCAGGTGTCTCAGGTGACGATCGACTGGTTTAAGGACTTTTATATCCCATGGGATAAGGCGAACCTGACCATTGTGGATAGCACCTATGTGCATGAATCCAAAGCGGCGAGTCTAGATCCAGTCTATTCCACTTACGGCGCGATTGGTTTGGTGTTTGATGAGATCGTCGACTGTATAGAATTGGCTGATTTGACGATTAACGAACTCGATCAGCAAATCGCAGGAACAATCGTGCTGCAGGCACCACCGGATTTCTCTGTTGGCACGATGGTGATGAACGGCTCGCATTATGAACTCGATGGGCAACGAGTGATCCCTGGTAAGTATTTTTGGCAACCTGAGGATGAGGCAACTTTACAGGCGTTTGGCCGTATGGGTGGCACGTATTACGGCATTCAGCCGAGTATGGATTCTGCGACAACGGTGGTTGAGGGGCAGGTCAATGGCATTACCAATAGCATGGCTTCGCAGCGGTTGAATAACCAGGCGCCAGTCGAAGTCTTTCTCGGGCATGTGATGAACAACCAGAGCTACTGGTCGCGTGTGGATCATCCCGAAGTGTTTAGCTCCGGAGGGCGCGTGTTCACGCATTACGATATCGATAATCCGCTGACTCGCTCGTGGCTGACGGTCTTGTTCGACGATTTATTGGAGCCTACGATGGGGCCATCGGGTGCAGGCGATGTGCCGCGCGTGCATTTGTTGACGAATGAGCCGCGGTTCCCGATCCGTTATGGAGATGGGGATGCGCGTAACAATGTTTCCAGTTTTACGTATGCGAAGTTTGCCACTTGGTTGGAGGCTCAATACACCACGCTTGCCAATTTGAATGCGGTCTATGGCGAGAATTATGCCTCCTTTGCGGAGGCATCCACTGCAAATTACACCGAGTCATATCTCGATACTGTGTCTAAACCGGTTCAATATCCTGATGGCTTTCGCACCCCGGGTGGGGTGAACTCAAATCTTCGCGGTGGGCCGATCTGGTATGACTGGTGCCGCTTCAATATGGATCGGGTGAATGACTGGTTTACGTTTCTGAAGAACGGTGTTCAGTCGGCAGATCCAGGCGCGCCGACAAATATTAAGATTTGGGGCGAGCAGGGTATCCATGCCTCGGGGCACGATCGTGGGATTGATTTTGAATTTGTAACGAAGCTGGTCGATTACCCTGGATCGGATAGTCAGGCCACTTCGTTGCGCACAGAATATGATACACGTGATGCACAGGATTGGAGGGATCACTACATCTTAGAGTGGCGTGCGCAGGCGATCATGATGGATTTTATGAAGTCAATCTGCCCTGAGAAACCATACATCGATTTGGAGTGGCACGGATTGTCGGGCTCGCGATGGCGTGACTTCCACATGGAGCCAGAGTTTGTTCGCGCGACACTGTGGTTGGGGGCGACACATGGTCTGACTGCGCTGAATGCATGGTTATGGAACCGAAATGATGATGGATCGATCCGTCGTCCAACAGAGGAATTCATTGGCACGGCTGGAGCCGAACCATTGCAGATGGCTGCGTTTGGACGCACGCTGAAAGAGATCAATGCGCATGGCAATGCGGTGACGTCGCTGACGCCCAACGAGCGCTACTATATGGTTTACTACAGCCAGGATTCAGCGATCCAAGATGGTGATTATTCAGACGGCATGGCAGATGTATATGAGTCGTTGAAACTGCTCAATGTGCCAGTCGGTTTTACGACGCCGAGCGAGCTGCCGAATGTTACCGCAGAGCAGACGGTGATCGTGCCGCCTACGCCGTATCTGTCGGATACCGATTTGGCGGGACTTCAAGCGTTCGTCGCAGGCGGGGGCAGTGTGGTGTTGGTCGATTCTTCGAATGCATTTGATTATACCGAGCGTGGCGCGAGTCGTGCGGACGGGGCAGGGTTTGTGCCCTTTGCCTCGGTGAACTATGGCGGTGTGTTTGCGATGGCTGATGCACTGTCTACAGCCTTAGAGTCACGTAAGCCAAGTCTGCCGCTGGAGGTGGATGTGCGCGACGCTTCGTTGAATCCTGCGTATGGTGTCTTGGCTTCGCGTAGCTATGATGCAGTGACGAGTAAGAGCACGGTTTCGCTGATCAATGTGAGCCAGCAGCAACGCACGGTGCTACTCCGTGTGTCCGGATATTCGGTCGATTACGTGAATCTACTGACGGGTCAGCACGGCACGGGCACCTATGTGTTGGAGCCGAACGATGTGCTCTTACTACGCACTGAAAATTTGGTGCCGGCGGGGCAATCAGTCTGGTTTACGAGTGACCCAATCAGTGAAACGAATGCGGCTCAAGGGCTTGACTACAGCGGTAGTTCTTTACTCGATAATGCGAATGATTTGAACGGCAATTCCTTATCCTTCTCAAAACTAGTGGGACCCAAATGGTTGAGCGTAGCTCCCAACGGCGCGCTGTCGGGCAAGCCGAGCTCGGTTGATTTCGGCGAGAATGAATTTACTGTTCAAGTTGAAGATACATCGGGAGGCTCTGACACTGCGACGCTGCAAATTACAGTGGAGACAGGCCCCGCTGAACTGCTGAATGATGATTTCGAATCTGGGTTTGGAAATTGGGAAAGCGGTGGAGACGATGCGATTCTTTCCTCGCTGTATGCGATTGGCAATCAATGCGTGGAAATCAGTGACGATAGTGGGGTGGGCTCGTCCATTACATTGATCAACTCCTTGGACTTGAGCTCTGCGTCGGAGCTCAAGATTGAATTTACCTACATGCCGATTCAGATGAATGTGGGAGAGGATTTTTGGCTGCAGTTTAGCAGTGATGACGGCAGCAAATGGTCGACGGTAAAGACCTACGTGCGCGATACGGATTTTACTGTGGATCAGCGCGAAGACGAAACACTGACCATTGAGTCTAGCAGTTATCCGTTTACATCGACGGTGAAGATTCGTTTCCGTTGCGATGCATCGGCCAACAGTGATTACATCTATCTAGATAATATCGTGATGACTGCGAATAGTGGCACGTATTCGAGCTGGGAGCGGCATGTCGCTCAACATGGATTGGCAGGCACGCCCGAAGCAGATGAGGATACGGATGGTGAAGCAGACTTTTATGAGTTCGCGCTGGGCGGCGATGTCGTTGATTCGAGTGTGTTGGCACCGGTGCCTGCTGTGACGACTGGCTCAACGACTGCAAGTTTCTCTTATTTGGAGCGCAATCAGGCGAATGCTGGCGTGAGCTATACGGCGCGTTGGACGGATGATCTGGTGGATGGCCCTTGGAGTGATGTGTGGGATACGGTGAGTCGCAACTCGGTGAGTGATCCTGATTACGTCGAAGTGGAGCATCGGCTATCCAATGAAAATCGCGACAGGCTCTTCTTTAAAGTTGAAGTAACGCAGCCGTAAGGGCGGTGGGGGCATCGTCTCTGGTTACGCGTCGTATCGTCGCAGTAGTGGTGGGTGGATCATGTTTTGAGGAGGTTCCAGTGCAGTATCAGCATAGTTTATTGCTAAATGCGCCGCTGTTTGGTGGCTGACGAAAGGATGGTTTTGAGGTAGCTTGCAGGTTCAATCACCCCGTCCTCAAATTATGATTACGAAGATTCACCTCCTATTTATTGCCTCTCTCGTTGCTTCTAGCGCCGTGCATTCCGCGACCGTCTATGAAGACGATTTTACGGGTGCCATGCTTAATGATGCTGTCTGGAATGTTGATGCCAATGATCCTGTGACGTTCGATGCGACGAACGATCAGTTGGATTATTCGCATGCGGCTGGCACGGCACGTCGGTTTGTCAGTGATGGGACGACACTTGTCGGTAAGACTGGGTATTTAAAAGCAGAAATTTCGAACTTTACGGGCGGTGCTTCGATCTGGTTCGGCTTTGTTGGCGACAGCCCTGGAAACAATACTAATTATGCTTACACCACGATTGCAGGTAACGGCACTTATGAAGTGTTTTTCAATAACACTGCATCGTCTCAGAGTTTTAGTAATGGTGCAGGCTGGAGCGGCACGCTTGATTCGGGCACTGGATTGTGGCGCGTGAACGGAGGCACTGCGACTGCGATCGATGTAGGTGACGGGATCTTGGAGAATACTGATGTGTCGGGGTTTGGTTTTGCCAACTTTAGTAATTCAAACTCCTTTCCTGATTCATCGTTCAGTGTGGACTCCTTTCTTGCCGATGACTCGTTGACTATTGGATCAGTTGGAAACATCGCACCAACGACCACGATTACGACTCCAGCGGATGGCAGTTCAGTGGTGTTTGGCACGAACGTGAACTTCACCGGCACAGCCAGTGACTTTGAAGATGGTGACCTGACCTCAAGTCTCGCATGGACTTCGGATCTAGATGGTAGCCTCGGCACAGGAGCCAGTGTGAATACGACGACACTGCAAGTGGGAGCGCATACGATAACTGCCAGTGTGACAGATAGTGGTTCGCAGGCAGGCACCAGTTCAATCGCTCTGACCGTGACCTCACCACCAGTTGGGAACGTGGATCCGCAATTTATTACCGACCCGATTGTGAAATTACCAGCCGTGATCGGTGTGCGCTATGCGGGATCGATCATTGCCGATGCCACTGATGCGAATGGCGATGCATTGACATTCGCAATTGATAATGGCCCAGCGTGGTTGACGATGGCCTCGAATGGGCATTTCTCGGGCACGCCTGATTCTGCAGGTTTGAAGGAGTGGGATGTCTCCGTCTCGGATGGTAACGGTGGCGGTGATACCGCGATATTACAGATTCAAGTCGATGCGACTGGCGGCGGTTACACCGGACAGCCCAATGTGATCGTGATTATTTCCGATGATGCGGGGTATGCCGACTTTAGTTTTATGAATGGTTTGAGCGGTAAAGATTCAGAGGTGCCGACGCCGCATTTGGACACCCTGGCTTCGCGCGGGGTGACATTTTCCCGTGCGTATGTGGCCGCTAATTGCCAGCCGACACGCACCGCACTTGCCACAGGAGCCTATCAGCAGCGCATCGGTAATGAATCTGTCGGCAATGATCTCTTCTTAGTCAGCCAAGGTGAAGAAGCCGACAATAATTTGGAAGGAGTCTATGAGGGGATTCCCGTTGAAGTGGATACGATCTGGGATCGTATGAAAACACTTGGCTATACCACTTGTGCGATCGGCAAATGGCACCTCGGACAGACAGAGGATCTCGCGGCAGAGGTCGATCCTGAATATCCTTTAGGCCGTCTTGGTAATCGTCCGCAGAATCAAGGTATCGATGAGTTCTATGGTATGTGGCATGGGTCGCGTGACTTTACCGTCGGCACCTACAATGAGAACCAAGTGGATAATCCCGAAAGCGCCTTGCAGCCTCGTTACATTCGCGAAGCGTTCAGCTATCCGGATGGTAGCACCAGTGAGACCGTGGTTGAATACACAAAGTTTGTGAATGTGCCTTCAGCGCCGAAATACATTACCAATATTTTCGGTGATTATGCGGAGCAGTTTGTCGAAGATCACTATGACGATGCCGAGCCGTTCTTCCTCTATGTTGGGCATCCTGCGCCACATAAGCCGTGGACGAATGAATCACCCGACTTTAACGATCCTCGCATTGCCGATTGGCCCGATCAGATCGACTCCGAAGACGGTATGGTCGATAATTCACGTAAGCAGGTCGCCTCGATGATGATCACCATGGACAAGGAGATTGGCGAATTGATGGCCAAGCTCGAAGATCCAAATAGCGATGGAGATACATCCGACAGTATCGTCGATAAAACATTGGTGATCTTTATTAATGATAATGGCGGCGTTGTCGGACAGACAACTTTGCCAGACGGTGTCACCAAAATTAATGGCACTGATAATGGTAAGCTCAAAGGCTTCAAGGGCTCTTCGTTTGACGGCGGCATTCGCGTGCCGATGATTCTTGCAGGTGCCGGTCTAGACCCTTCAAAGCGTGGCACGGTCTTTTATGATCCAGTGCACGGTGTTGATATCTTAGCGACTGCTTATGAGCTTGGTGGCGGTGCTCCGCTAGATCGCATGGCTGATAATGTCGATGGCGTTAATTTGCTGCCATATATTAACGGCACGAACGCGGGCAATCCGCATGAGGTGTTGGTCCATAAATGGCGTGGTTCGTTCTCTGTCATTCGTGGTGATTATACGCTACAGAACAGTCGTAATATCTTAGCTGATCCTCAGTGGTATGATCTTTTCCAAATGACGGACAGCACGGGTGGCGGGGCCGCTGTGGATGTTGATCCGGGGCAAGAGACCGAACTGAGCGGTGGAGCGTATGATTTGTTAATTGAACAGCTTAAACGCGACCTGACTGATCAAGAAGCGATTTTTGATAAGCCACGTTATGCGATCCGTTCGAATACCATCGATACTGAGCCGATCAACGTATTTGACCACCATGTCTTCAGACCTGGTATCGCCACGAATTGGTCGGGTGGGGTTGATCCAGCCGAAGGGACGGGTGGTTCACGGAACTGGTATAAAAACGGAACGACTGTTGAGAAATATCTATTCAACACGGATTGTTTCCCTGGGGCAGTTCTGGAGTTTCCAGTGCATACTTCGGATTACACTGCCAACAACGATTATCGTCGAAAGACGGGTATGGAGTTCATGCTCAATAAGATTATTTTGAGTGGTGATTTTGATAGTGGAAGCAATCAATCCGCGACGATTCAAGGGAATGAAATTCTGTTTACCAACAACCTTCAGGGTGTTGCGCCGCAGATTGCACTGGATGCAACGAATGTTGGGGCAGGGGACTTTTCCTACGACTTGGACCTGGATGTGAAACTATATCACGACCTGAAGCTTACAGGTGATGGGGATGCAGTGCTCAATATTAACGGTGTCGTTGGTGAGTATGAGGCTGGTTTTTATACGCCACGTGGTTTGATCAAAGAGGGCACTTGCACGGTCAACTTGACTGCTGTGAATACTTATACAGGTGATACTACGGTGAATGCCGGCACCTTGTCGCTCGCAGAGGTGAACACGAGTAATGATGCATCCGCTGTTCGTTTGGCTACCAGTGGAGCGACATTAGATCTCGCGTATGCAGGCACCGACACCGTAGATGCACTCTTTATCGGAGGTGTGCAGCAAGCGGCAGGCGTTTATGGGGCAGCAGAGCTTTCTCAGATCACGGGAACGGGCACATTGACTGTTACCTCTGGCCCCGCGACTTACAGTATGTGGGCGGCTGAGAATGCGCCCGGGCAGACGATTGATCAGGATCATGACTTTGATGGAGTCGCCAATGGTATCGAGTATTTTATGGGCGAATCGGGCAGTGGTTTTACAGCGCTTCCAAGTCCTGACAATACTGGCACGGTGACCTGGCCGATGGGGCACTCCTACGCGGGTGTGTATGCGACCGATTACGTGATTCAGTCGTCTTCACCGGATCTAGATAGTTGGGGACCCATCGCGCTGCAGGATGTCACGATCCTAGCTGGAGCATCAGTCTCTTATGCGATGCCTCCTGGCTCAGATCCGTTCTTCGTGCGTTTGCTCGTTTACGAGAACTAGGCGAGCGCACACTTGATACCAGAGTGATGTTCGGTCGAATTATTTATGCCGAGGTTAGAGTCGGATGGGTCGTCGATCATCCGCGTGCATCTGCGAAATCTGCGGTTAAAAATACAGAATCGAAGTCAGTGACCCTAAAGAACACATCCGTATGGTTAAGAACCCATCGTGTTGGTTTAAGTGCTCATTAAGCGCAGTTTAGCGGACTAAAAACACAGAGCCTAAGCTTAGTCAGTGTCATGGGATGGGCTCTCAAAAAGGCACAAAGCTCACGAAGTGGGTTTCCTGTTCCGCGGCGCCAGATCTGTGCCGCGGAACCAGGAGCCAGTTTCGACACGTTTTATACCAAGCTGTGACACTTTCTGGTAATTCGATCTCCCCGAAACAGAGTTTCGAGGCTACGTGGCCTAGGTTCTAAGAACCGGGCGACCCATATCGAAATGCCAACTAAATCCGAATAACGGTATTATATCAAGCTATGAATAAAACGGGTAAAAAGTCTAACCGCAGAGATCGCGGAGTGCGCGGAGGAGATGGGGAGTCCTAGATGAAATACTCTGCGTCAGCTCTCTGCGTGCTCCGCGATCTCAAGCGTAAGCGGGCGGTTAAAAAATACGTCAGAGATGCGCTTCCTAGGAAGCGCGTCATACTGGAAATGTCAAAGGATGGTTTTATGTGCAGGCAATCAGACGCAAGGCGCATGTAGGATTACTGCGTATCAATCTGAAATTGAATTTTTGCGCCGCTGGCTTTGTTGCCGCTTGGGCCGAATGCCAGATAGATCGTGTCGCCTACCTTTAGTTCGCCCAGTGGAACATTAAATGTGCTGGCTTCATCGCCTACGGCTTCGTCAGAACCGAGCTCATTACCATTGATGAAAATACTGATCTTGCCACTGCCGTCTTTGAATTTCCTGGCAATTTTACTATTCTGAATACTGCCGATTCCTGCTTCGCCTTCTTGGATCGTGTAACAGGCGATGGCATAGTGATCTAAGCCATCGGTGGACTTTAGAATGGGGTCTCCCGGTGTGATGAATCCCTTGGCAATTTTAAGCCACTGGGCATTGGGTAAGGTATTCTTCGGACTTGGTTGATTCTCGAGATCAACTACGTAGCGACAGTTTGCTTCATAAGGCGCATCGTATGCGACGAGATCCATGTAGTTTGCATGATCCCCGATCTTGACGCCAGTTGGGTTCCATTTGTAAGTCCAGCCCGGAGCTAATTGGGTAACGCTGAAGTCTGCCTCGAAGTCAGCTATGATTTTTGCATCCATGTTGCCTGCTAGTGTGAGGGCACCAAGGAGTGATAGCTGTGTGATTTGGGTGAATGGGGTTTTTCTGATCATAACAATTTAACTCATAGTATAACAGTTCGGAGCGAGGAGGACGACTGACGATATTGAAAAAAACTATGCGGTTCTCGTTGGATTTGCTTTGATATTCATAACCGTGATGTCTGTAAGGGAAATGGCAGTGTTTGTTGCAGAAATGGCAGTGTTCTTGCGGCGCAGTGTGTGATATTCTGTAGTTCCGATTGCTGGAATCACCTTAGGTTTCGAGTCGGGTTACTTTATCGTTATTAATCCAAACTATTCCATACCTCAGATGAAAAAACAGATTACACTCATTCTCGCTGCGACAATGACAGTATCGACTGCAATCGCTGCTAAAGGCGACTCCACTAAAGAGCAATTTTTGGCGACACAAAAGACTCAGGCTGTGCGTAAGGGCTGGGTGTATGATCAAGCGAAACTTGAACAGCAGTTTGCTGAGATGGATACAAATGGAGATGGCATTCTCTCTGGAGATGAGAAGGCCGCTTACTGGACGAAGCCCAACGGCATGGCTCCTAAGGCAGCTCCAAAGCCTAAGCCGATTCCAAAGAAGACCAGTGCTGCTGACTCGACTAAGCAGGAATATTTAGACATACAGAAGGCGAGGCATGAGAAAAAAGGCTGGATTTATGATCAGTCGAAAATGGAAGCGGAATTCAAGGCCATTGACGCGAATAACGACGGCTTGGCGACTGGTATTGAGAAGAAAGTCTATTGGGACAGTAAGTAGTCAGATCTCAATCCGGCATTCGGTCAGTGGATACGGCAGAGCGAGCCTAGGTCTGAGATTGTCGTTTGGCTTGTCAGTTTGATCGACAGCGAGCAGGAATCCTGCTTACAGTGCTGAGATGATATTCACGCTCAGGTTAAGCAATGCGAAAGCTCTAGTTCTGACGCTGATGGTTCTTTGTAGCGGACAGTTCGCGCTGTGTGCTGCGGTCGATTTGCGGACAGGTGCCCCACTGGATGCTTCTGCTGAGGTCGCGCTGTTTGAAATACCGAAGCGACTACATGAACTCGATGTGTTGAAGCAGGAGGTTCGTTCCGAGTTGGAGCAATTGCCGTATCTGAACCAGCCATTGCAGTATGAGGGGTATGGGTATCATGGCGGTTATTTTCCGATTCTGGATGGACTGATAGATGAGCCACGCTGGACCTTAGATTTTAGCTTTAATCGGAACATCTTGCTCTCTCAGGTGATCCTGGTGCCTGCGCTTGATCACCGAGCCAATACATCCGAGAGTTATGGGTTTCCACGACGTTTTCGTGTCTCTACGATTGCAGCAGATGGCTCAGTGAATGTCATTCAGGAGTGGATACATGAGGACTGTCCAGACCCAGGGCGCTATCCGTTGATCATCGATGCGTCAGAGCCGCGGGCGTATAAAGTTCGGCTGGAGGTCTTTCGTGGCGAGGTGAGTGGTGATCGTGAGGTATTTGCGCTAGATGAGCTATATGGAGTGATGGGGCTGTCTGAGCATCCTTGTGAACGTGTGGAGGCCAGTTCGGCCTATACGTCCTTACCTTATTGGGGCACTGAGTTTGTGATTGATCAAAAAACGAGCCTCGGTTTACCGCTGCATGTGAAAGCAGAAAATGCCGAACGTCCTGCTGAAAGTGATTTTGTGGTCTCCTTTGAGTCGGATCCAGAACCAGACTGTGTGGTGGAGTTGGATCTGGGGAGAAATCGGAAATTAGGCTGGGTCGCACTCTTTCCTGCTCAATCACCCTCGGGCATGTTGATACCAGATTATGGTTTTCCTGGAAATATTCGGGTTGAGTTGGTTCGTCAGACTAAGGCTGGTGGTCGTGCTGATGGCCGGATGTTGCCGCGTGAATGGATCGATCAGGAGCCTGGGCAAAATGTAGTCGCCTTTAATGGTGGCGATTTAAATGCCCGCTGGATCCGAATTCATATGGGGGATTTCCCGACGCATAACCAGCAGCAGACTTTTGCATTAGGCGAAATCAATGTGTATCGCTTGGATACCCTTTACCCGATTGAGGCGATCCGCTTAGAAGGGTTCCCGGCAGAGGCGGAGGCGGATGTTGATTTGTTGAGAGATGGTAAGGTTGGCGGACACCCCGTATTATTTCTATTAGATTGGTTGAACCAGCTACAGGAACGTAAGCAGCTCAAACGGTTGTTGGAGAACTGCACTGTGCTGGGTGAACAACTTGAAGCCCGCTGGAATTCGTTTTGGCGTATCCTCTTGGTGGATATCGCTGTATTGGTGTCATTGATCGCAGTGCTATTCGCAATCATTCAAGGCGTATTACGTCGTCGCCACTCTGCGGCATTGCGCCGCCAGGTGAATTCTGACCTGCATGATGATATCGGCAGTAAGGTGGCAGCCATCTCGCTGGCATCTGCCTATGTGGAGCGCAGTGCGAGTGAGCCTATGGTTCGTGAACGCGGCGCACGCATACGCACCATTGCCGCTGATATGCATCATGGGCTGCGTGATGTGCTCTGGCTGACGGATGCTCAGACAGATACCTTAGACCATGTCATGCAGAAATTGGCCGATTCCGTGCGTGTCAGTATTCCAGCAGAACAGCTTGAGTTACATGCCACACCTCCCGGTCAGGTGCCTTCGACTCCGGTAAAATTACAAGTAAAGCGCGATCTATTGCTCTTCTTGAAAGAAGTGCTGCACAACGCCGCTTCGCATGCCCATGCCACACGTATTGAGGTGGAAGTCGCGCTGGTCGGACGCACGCTCTACTTGAAGGTCAAAGACAATGGCCAAGGTTTTAATATGAAGGAGTATGAGTCGTTCGCACCTGGGCATCACGGGCGCAGGACGATGCGTGAACGTGCCCAACGCCTGAACGGTGTGCTGACTGTCGATTCATCCACCGGGAAGGGCACTCTCGTGGAGCTGAAGGTGCAGGTGTAGCGGTTTTTCGGCATTTGCAGATCCGCATGAGCGCATCGGTCACTTAGGTCGCGGATAGGCGAAGCCGTTTCGGCCACGTGGTCATATGTTTTTGTCAGGGCGAGACTAGTTCTACTCGACGATCACTGGGAGCAATGTCAAGTTGCCTGCCATGTCAGCGCTTTCTCCCACTTCGTCCGGTAAGATTATTAAGGTATGGATCATTGAAGATGCCTTTGAGTATCGTCGTGAACTGGCCGAATTACTGGATGCGACCGAGGGACTTCAATGTAATGAGTCGTTCGGTTCGTTTGAGGAGGCACTGCCACGCTTTCGTGCAGGCGAGTTTCCGCATGTGGTCTTAGTGGACATACAGTTGCCGGGGATGAGTGGCATCGAGGGCATTCAACAGCTCAAGGCGATGAGTCCTGCAGTGCATCCGATCGTGCTGACGATTTCAGAAAACCGCGACGTCGTCTTTCAGGCCATTTGCGCAGGGGCGTCGGGGTATTTGCTTAAAAATGACACTGTGGACGATATCGTTCGCGGCATACGCTTAGTGCACGAAGGCGGTTCACCTCTGAGTGGGCCGATTGCCTCGATGGTGTTGGATGCGTTTCAGCATACCGCTCCTAAGAGCGCGGAGAGTAATTTGAATGAAAAGGAGATCGCCGTTCTCAGTATGTTGTCCGATGGCATGGTGAAGAAAGAAATCGCAGCGTCGCTCAACATCGCCACAGTGACGGTCGATTATTACCTGCGTAGCATTTATCAGAAGCTACAGGTCAACTCGCAGGCCGGCGCCGTCGGTAAGGCGCTACGCAAGGGCTTGATCTAGAATCCAGGTGACGGTTGGATGGGGTAACTTAACAGGATCTTCGACGTCATAATCGTAATCTTACTCATAATCTTAATCCTCCGGACTCATTCGTAAGGTCTTCAATCACAACGCTCCGATTACGATTACGATGAAGAGTAAGATTAAGAGAGTAACAGTCACGTAAGCAATTTACTAGGTCTGTGGCATTGGTGAGACAGTCTCCTTGCAAGAAGCCGCACGTTTCAGCCCTTTCCTTACCAATTACTCAAGTCAGTCACACTTATTTTAAAATGAAATTTGTGGCCTGATTACCGTTTGGATAAGTCATATCTTCGCGATAGAGGATCATTTCAGGACGAAGCAGGTTTTCGCCAGTGATATTGGCCTGACTGAAATCAATGGCATAGAAGCCTTCGCTCTCGGATGGATCACCAACCTCAGAGGCTGACATTTGCGACATGGCCAGCACTGGCACAACCGGCTCGATCAGATACCAGCGATGCCCAGAAGGACTGCGCGGCAAATCAGCTGCCGAGATCCGACCATCACCTGTCGTATCTTTGAGTGAATCGCGCTCTGAAGGCGCGATGTAAAAGGTAGTCAAGAACCCGACGTCGGCCTTCTTACCTGTCCGCTTCAATGAAATATCGCCGGTGATTTTGGCATTTTCGTAGCGACCTCGGATAAAATCACGGCAGTCGCGGTTGAAAGTGCCTTTATCAATTAAAATCGCTGAACCACTGTCGATTGCAGTGACGTTGTGAACCAGCACGTTCCTGTTGATCTTGCCGTGCGTTTTCAACCAAACCCCAGTGAACCCTTCACGTATAGTGACATTAGAAATCTTAATATGGTTGGCTGAAGCGTTATAAGGCCCGGCTCGATTCATATTGTCGCCATCCGTGCCGTTGCCTGCTTCAAGTCGCACACCGATCCCATGAACTGATTCGATAGTGTCGATTTCGACCCAATCCCCGCCGTAGACTTGAACGGCTCCGTAGCCAGTGTGAGAATGAATGGCTAGAATGTTACGAATGGTTCCCTTGATTGGAGTGCGTCCCCAAGTATCGTTTCGAACGATTGCATCGCGATCGGAGATAACTTGGCCACGATCATCAACAAATTGCCCCTGATTATTCATCGGTAGTGGCTCGCCATTCGGCCCATCCAAGAAGACATCTTTCGTGCGGTCTTTACCTTTGGAACGAATCGCATATGCGCCATCCATGTAGTTGGTATCAGGATACAGTTGCACCGCTACAGAGACTGTGAAGTTATCCTCAACTCGGACATTGGAGACCGAAAAATTCTCAACATAGAATAGCGCAATCGGAATCGCACGTGTTCGACTAGAGCCATCGTTGCGGGTGCCGCCGCCGGTGTAATCGAGCGGCTTATTTGTGCGGGCATCAATAGTGAAGCGCTCGGTCGGATGCGTCGATGTGATTTCCACATTGCGAACCCGCTCGGGTATAAGATCACGCACCGAGGGGCTACGCCCTACGGAAAAGAGAAAGGGCTCAGACTTGCTCTCCATCTCGATGGTAACGTCTGGATCAACTTCGAGCCGCACATTCGATGGGAAATCAACGCGGCCTACTCGGTAGCGCTTATTTTCACCATAATCAGAACCGCGCAAGATAACTACGCCACCATCTGCATCTTCCTGAGAGGCTCGGTTTAAAGCGGCAGTGAGTCGCTCGGTATCATTGGTCGAGGCAGTAAAGTCTGTTGCCGCATGCAAGACTTCTGGGGCATCGTCGAACACCTTGTTCTCAAAGAATCCAACCATTTCGGCGGAAACAGGAGATAAAGAAAAACAGCCAACTGCCAATACAGCAGCTGCAGATGAAGCGAAAAATTTTAGCTTATTTTTGTAGGTTTTCATAGTGTTTAAAGTGTCGAAAAGGCTTACTTTGCTTCGATGGAAATAGCATCGATAAACAGAGCTCCTTCGCCCGCGCCGACAGTATCCTTGTTCATGCGAATGCGCATGCGGTCGCGCTCGCCGGATGCCAGATCACGCTTAAAAGTCTGAGTCAGTGTCACCCACTGACCTTTCTCCAATTTAGAGAGATCAAATGGCTCGAGGAAAACTTCAGGATCGGACAAACTGATGTTTAGCTGATCCACCGCGCAGTCTGCCTCAAGCATGACCTGCATCGAGAATGTGAATTCGCCAGATGGAATATCGACGGCGCGTGCCGGAGTGACGATGGATACATTTGCCAGCATACCCTTAGGCACGAAGCGTAAACTCTTAATCCCTTGCCCCTCTGCATGCTGCTCTTTGGTAATGGAGAAAAGCCCCATCTCATGTTCGCCGAACTGCCAAAATTGCTGATATTCATTTGGCTCGCTACTCTCAGGCACAAGCGTCAATGGAATTGGATACTCATAGAACAGCACCGGACCTTCGAAACTAAAGAACTGTCGTTGTAGCAAATTCGGCTCAGGCTTCTGCCAGACTCTGAGATAATCGATTTCATAATCGACTGGCAGCTCTCCCTCATGAGGCACGCCCAACCATTTAAATACTTCGGAATCGAACCAGATTTCCAGCGGGTTGTTCAGCACCCAGTTCTCTCCCTGCTCCTCTGCCGTGGTCTCGTAGTAGAGCTTACCATCCAAAAAAAGCTTCAGATAAGTGGGTCCCCACTCTGCGGCATACACATGAAAATCATCTGCCACACGGTGATCGAGTTGCTCTTTCAATCCGAAACGACGTGTCGGCCGCTGAGCCGGTGGAGACCAATTATGAATTGAGGCCTTCCATGTGTCTCCCTGAATATCGCCTTTAATTTTCGGATTGCCGACTTGCTCGTAAATATCGAGTTCAGACTCATAGCCGATCGCCCAAAAGGAGCTGGTCATGTTACTGTTGCCCGCCTTAGTCCGAACTTCCATGTAGCCGTAAAGGAAGCGTTTCTTGGTGATCACACCTGCGGTGGTAATCGGCAACGGTTCATCTTCAAACACACCATAGGGGTCGTTGTGAGCACCATCCGCATACTTGCCTTCGTAAAATTCAAACTCGGGTTCCCATTGAGAGCGGATCTTCAAAAGTCCATCCTCCTGAATCACGTTGTGCTCCACGAATTGCGAAGGCGGACGTCCCTTCCAAATGTAATAGTCGCCGCCATTCTCGCCTTCGATGAACCACTTGTGGCGATCAAATTCGGACGCATTGAACTCATCGCTCACTTCTTCGTTGAGCACCCATCCACCTGTATTCTCCGGGTCAGTATGCGGGTAGACGTTCTCCTGAGCCATGCTGGTGCAGGCCGAGAAAAATACTATGCATGGAAGGAGAGGGAGTAGTTGCTTCATCATATTCTATTTTAGTATAAGGTTGAACCGTCCGTTGCGGCGTATGTCGAAATCGTGACCAGCTCCAGTAGCAGTGTTGTGAGGTATCTTTGAATGACTGGTGAAGAGGTTACCAAATACGCGCGCTTTCGAATATGAGCATTTATGTAATAAACATAGAGGATTCCGTCTACACCTGGACGCTTCACTCGCTCAGGACTTACGAATCGTGCTACAGCGCCTCGCCGACCCGTTCTTGAACGATTTCTCGCACGAGGCGAGTGCGTCACCGCTGAGGGTTTCGCCTTCCGGTGCTGCTTGGGGAAGGGCGCTCTCGTGGAGCCGAAGGTGCAGGTGTCGAGGTTTTTCGACATTTGCAGATCCGCATGTGGTCCTCAGTCACTTCGGTAGCGGATCGGCGAAGCCGTTTCGGCCACGTGGTCGTATGTTTTTGTCAGGGCGAGACTAGTTCTAATCGGCGATCACTGGTATTTGTGAGGAGTCTTCTTGCAAGAAGCCGCACGTTAGAAATGTTGTGAGCTAAATCGGAGTGCGGCATTGAGCAAAAGCACTCATCATCCTAGTTCATTGTTGGAATCACATTTCGATGAATCTGGCATACTGCGTTTCTACTGATTCTCATCGGATCACCAGAGTTAACTAGCAAAAAAACGTAAACCCAGGTAAATAATACGATGAAACCACGGCGGTTCGACTGATCGGGGCAATCGCCGAAGGACAGAACATCAGCAGGGGGAAGAATCGCTTGAAAGAGTCGTGTGGCATCTGTCAGTGGCTCAACGAGTAAGGTGATTAGAGCGAAGTAGCTGCCAATTCACAATTGAGTCATTGCTGCGTTGTAGGTTTTGTGAAAGAAAAAAGCCGTTGGACGAATCCAACGGCTTTAACCCTAATATAAGATGCTAGACCTAACTAGCATACCCCTGAAATTATTTTCTGCGGCGAACCATGACTGCACCGAGTGCAAGCATGCCAGCGAGGAGGGCGTATGTGCCAGGCTCAGGGACAGCAGTCACGTTGAAGGCACCAGTCACTCCTTCAACTCTCCACTGATTGGTTCCTGTGTCGATCAATGTTGAGCCACTCGATTCATTGCTGAGGCTGATGGTAACCGAGCCTGTGCCGCCGCCCGAGTTATCAATATCGCCAGAATAACCGTTTCCGGCAAATGTAAAGGAATCTGTCGAAGTAGAGAAGCGATTCACTGTTAATCCAGTAAATCCAGCGAAAGTAGCGTCAAATCCAGCGCCGCCTGATACTTGAGTAATATCAGTAATGTTGAATGTTAATTGGGTTTGGTCGCCTGCTTCCTCAGTTCCAACGCTACCAAATATGATATCACCAGTGCCAGATGCAGAAACCGCGTTGGGCTCAGGTGCAACGGTGCCAGCTGTGAGGCCTGTGATTGTGAGTGCAGCTTTCCAGACAGTTCCAGTATCTCCACTGTCATCAATATTGAGAAGGAAAGTTAATATGTCGTCGCTATTAGCAGTGAGACTTGTTGTGTCTAAACCTCCAGAGTTAACATTGAAACCAAGGTCGGTGTCGTTCGCTACAGAATCATCATCTAAGAAATTTACAAATGGGGAAACGGTTGCACCGTATGAAGTGCAGATTGCTAACGCAATGCCTGAAGCAAGGGTTGTGAGTAGTATTTTATTCATAGTGTTAATTGGAGTTCGGTGCGTGTAATTCTATATATTACTAAAGCTTAGGTATTTGAGATAGATGATTATGCGTAAAGGATTGGGTGGATTTGCGCCTGCAAATTGTGAGGGTTGTGCGGGCTGAGGTTAATTGATGAATAGTATAGCATATCATTCCTAGGGGGCACATGGCCATTTATCTGATTAAGTATGCGATTCTTGCTCTGTTTAAGGGGGCTGTTTTCTGTTCTGGTAGATTTTCATTAGTTACGCTCGTGGACTTATGTAAGGCGCTACGCTAGGGCTTGATCTAGGGCATTTTGTCGAGTGCATAAATTGGAGTTGAGACACTCCCGTCCCGCGGGATTACGGGAATGCGCCCGCGTTGCTGATGGAAAAGAGTGTCCATGCTCCTGTTATTCGTGGTGAGGCCGAGCCTCTAGGAACGTGTGACGTCCCTTCTTTATTGGCTCCCCTCTTGCGGACGAGTTACGGCTCATCGCAGAGTGCAATTATAGACGCTGTAGGACAAAATTGTCCTAGTTCATTGCTGGAATCACACTTCGATAGAAGCGAGGATTCTGGCATACTGCGGTTCCCACTGATTCTCATCGGATCACCAGAGTTAACTAGCAAAAACGTAACCCAAGATAAATACTACTATGAAAAAACTCCTTTCTCTTTTTACTTTAACCGCGCTTGGGGCAGGCGCTGCTCAGGCTGATACAGTGGTTGAGTGGGGTGCCCCATCTGGCGCGACTGATATTGTGACCGCGACACAAGAACTCGGAACAGGAGCAGATCCTGATATCGATACTCCAACGACATATTCGTCTGGTCATGTTGCGAGTCCTGTGGTTGGAGCTGATTACTATCCTAACAATACAGGGAAGTCGCCGACATTCAATTGGGCCGGTAGCACGACTGGGGCAGGCAATACTCAAATTTTTAACCCTGGAAATGCTGCCAACCCCGATCAAATTCAATTTGTCACCGGCAATAACGATGATCCCAATTTTGATGGTATGATCGTGTGGGAGAATTTTGTTACTGCACCTACTACTGACTTAGCTTCTTTTACGACTTCGATCTATCGCACAGGTAGTGGCGATCTAAGTGGTAACTTGAAATTTATCTTTCAAGATAGTGCAGATAATTGGTTTGCGAGTTCAGACGATTTCGTAATCGCAACGGGCTTTGATACGAGAACGCTGAATGTCACTGGTTCGACAGAATGGTTGGCTTTTACTCCACATGTTAGTGGTGATGCTACTATTGGTGCAGTGGCGTCACCGGCGAGCCTTTCAGATGTTCAAGCTGTTGGTTTCTATTTTGATATCACTAAAGATGGGGTCGCGGGTAAGAATGCGGGTGTTTCATTGCAGCACTTTGGTGTTTCAACCGTCCCAGAACCAGGCGCATTCGCATTGATCGCTGGTTCACTTGCGCTCGGATTTGTAATGGTTCGCCGTCGTAAGTAGTCGTCCGACTTCAACTCATTTGAATCAAAGGCGTGGGCTTCGGCTTACGCCTTTTTTTTGTGTGTTTGCGTGTGTAAGTATTTATGTGCGACATTCAGCAGTTGGCTGAGTGCAGATTTAGAAGATGTAGGACAAAATTGTCCTAGTTGATTCTAGGAATAGCACTTCGATGGGGATGGAGATTATGGCATACTGCTAATTCTAGTAATTCCCATCGGATGCGCAGTTGCTACCTAGCAAAAACGTAAACCCAGATAAATAATGCTATGAAAAAAATCCTTTCTCTTTTCACTTTAACCGCAGCGGTTGCTGTCACCGCGCAGGCGACGACGGTAGACTTTACTACGGGATACTCGGATGGAAACTTAACTGATCATGCAGATTGGCTTTCACAGAATGATAATCTTGTAGTCGATTCTGCAACTACTGGCGCGGTGAACCTTGATGCTGATAGTAATTGGTCGGCAGCGATGTTTAACGAGCAGTATAGTGCGGCTGATGCGTTCTCGATCGATATCGACTTTTCGTTTACTCAGACTGCTGCTGCTAATAATAAAGATGTTGTTAGCCTGATGTTTTCGAGTGAATTTGCCACTGGGTCTCAATTGCGCTTTGGCCTACGTCGTAAGACTGATGGGGATTATGGATTTTTTATTCCAGGAGTCACAAATATTTCAGTGCTTGATGTGGCAACTGCGGTGCAGTTGGGCTTTGATGATGCAGCTACTGGGGACAGTGATCAGTTGAATATTAAGGTGGATATCCTACGTAATACAACAGACGCGGTTGCAAACTCTTGGGATTATAGCATTACTTTGTCGAATACAGATTTGGCTACGATGTATACCGCGAGTGGAACAACTGTATCAGCGTTGTTGTTAGATGATGCGACTGGACTTTATGGTGGATTCTCTAGTTCCGTCACGGACACGGTTGGACTTGTGTCGAATCGACAAATTCAAGCATTTTCAGTCAATGGGACCGCAATCCCAGAGCCAGGCGCTTTCGCTTTGATCGCTGGTGCACTTGCCCTCGGGTTCGTAACAGTTCGTCGCCGTAAGTAGTCGTTCGACTCCATACATTCTAACAAAAGGCGTGAACTTCAGTTCACGCCTTTTTTTGTGTTTACGCGCAATCCTACATGATCGTGTAGGGGGCTTCTACATGATCTGACAGTAGACGTATTTTTGGATCAAAGTATAATATCGGCATTCTTCTAGCCAATATACGCATGGCTTTTCTGATTCACACCCCAACTCAATATACCCTATGTCACTTATTAAAGCCCGAGAGCTCTTCTCTGAATCCTCATTTCCTGTTACGGTTGATACTTTGGTCGATCGCACTTTGATTCAAAACACGATGCACCGCCACGAGTATTTTGAAATGCTCTATGTGGAAGAAGGCACCTTAGTCAATCGCTTCTCAAGTGAAGCGATCACGATGAACCCTGGTGATTTGATTGTGATGAAGCCGTATGCCAGCCATGTGCTGGAAGATGACGCCGAGGGCGCTCCGCTGAAGGCGTATTGCTGCAGCTTTCAGCCTCAGGTGGTTGATTTTGGAATCAATTCCATTGAAGAGTTGCAGAACTCTGGTTCGCCCAACCGCTATTTCTTTAAGCCGATGCTGCCGTTGATGGAAGAGACGGTCTCGGCGGTTCACATCAAAGTGTCGGATGAGAATCGTGAGATGGTATCCGCACTCTTTGAGCAGCTCAAAGCGTCTTCGCATGATCACGGTCAGCAAGGCCGTGCGATGTCGCGTTGTCATTTTTTGAACCTGCTCGCATGTCTTGCCGGGCAGGAGGAAGAAGAGGCGGCAGTTGAGCCGCAAAAGATTGAGGTGGATGCATCGCTACGTGTTTCTCGCTATAAGGCGGGAATTCGCAAGACACTGAATTTTATTCACGAGAACTTCGACAAGACGCTCACTCTAGATGAGATGGCTTCCATGTGTGGCGCTTCTGAGAGCTACTTTTGCCGGATGTTTAAGCACGAGACCGGCATGACGTTTCTCGGCTACTTGAATGGTCTGCGTGTGGAGCGCGCATGTGTCTTACTACGTGATAGCTGCGATAGTGCGCTAGAGATCTGTTATAATGTGGGCTTCAACGAATACACGCACTTCGGTCGTCTATTTAAGAAGATCACGGGTCAGTCGCCTGCGGAATACCGTAAGCAGCACCCTCAGGTAAAGCATGTGCGTGAATTCGCCATAGCAGTGTAGGTTGGGGGATTTTAGATTTTATTAGTCTTCGGTTGTGGGTGTGATTGCTTGATTTGTAGCGGAATGAGGAACTCATTTCGACCGACGAACCAAAGTTCGGTAACTCCGCACGAAACCGCTTCACGGCTCCGCTACAAAAGAATCTTCGTAGCTCGTAGAGTGAAACATGGAGGCTACTAGAAAATGATCGGTAAGGATCAAGCAGTTCAGAACGTGCATGAGGAGCGTCCGTTTCTTTGTGGGGTAGCATTCGCTGTCTAAATGACAGGAATGTCACTGTCTATTAGGCCTACGTATTGTTATTATTATCGAGATGTTATCCCTTCAATCACCGCATGTAAAAATGATGCAGAATTCCAAATTTTCTTTAACTACGTTGGCGAGTGCCACGACTCTACTCTGTGTTGGTCTGCAGCTTCTTGCTACTCAAACCACTCTGGCTAAATCGGTATCGTCGCCTTATTCAGACCCTCTAAATAAGGGAGGATGGCAATTGAATAAAGCGGTGAGTGACGAGTTTGATTCATCTCGTTTAGATGAGGATAAGTGGCTGATACAAGGCAGAAACGGCGAGTATAAGTCTCGCTGGATCGGGCGTGCGCCTTCACAGTTTTCGACCGAAAATGTGCGAGTCGAAGACGGTAAACTCAAGATAGCAACACGCTGGGAGCCTGACTTTGATTTTTCCGATAAAATCGACAAGGCTTCGGGCGATAAATACGAGAATATTACGACTGCTGCCGTCATCGGTAAGGAGGAGTTTCACTATGGGTATATGGAGATCCGCTGCAAAGCGGCGGATGCCTCAATTACCAGCTCTTTTTGGATGACTGGAGTGAAGTCGGAGTTGGATGTATTCGAATTCGTGGGCAAGCCGTCGCAGAAGCATAAGAAGCACTTGGAAAAAGAGATGATGGCGACGATGATCAATTGGGGAAAACCCCAGGGGCCAGACCGTCGCTCATGGCGCGACCACTATCCACTGGATTGGCGTGTGGCCGATGATTTTCATGTGTATGGATGTGAGTGGAATGAGAACTATTTAAAATTCTATGCCGATGGGAAACTCGTCGGAACAGTGACCAAAGAAGAGCTTGGAGAGCGTTGGATTTTGGTAGAACCCGCAAGCATCTGGGTGGACTCGGAGACGTTCTCATGGGTGGGTTTGCCGTTTAAGGAGGAGCTGCCCGCCGACTTCGAGATCGATTATATTCGCGTTTGGCAGTAGTGGCTCGGTGGTCTTGTCGAACCGCAAAGAATGAGTTAAAGGCATAACCCGAATGCGACTCGATTAAGGCTGTTCGTGCGTTTGTCTGTGTTTCGTCCTGACGCTTAGATATAGAGTTTCAGCTTGGAGGCCGTCCCCTTGCTGAATGCCGCTGCCGAGGGCACGCACGCATCACATGCAGCGGCTGCGTGCAATAGGCTTCGCACGCTACGCCCGCCAAGAGCACGCGACCTACGCAATGGCCTGAGTGGATGCGAGCATTTCGTGTTCAAGCTACTATGTATGACTTCAAGGCGATTAGGAGGTTCTGTTGTTCTAGGATACTTGTCTGCCTGAAAGTCATTAAAATTGTATTCAGATGTAGGATACTGAGAGTCTTGTATTAGTCGCCTATTTTATAAGATTGGCTATGCAATTCCGGCATGTGCTGTGGTATGCTACCGATTGAATTTTAATACTTCTATTTGAGGTTCACATGTTTGATGTCTGTTACGAATCTTCACCTCCCCCTGTGAAGTCCTAGAGCCTGTAGTGGATGCGATTTAGGCTAACTTTAATTTAAAAACCGTTGTTAATTTATGAATAATTTATCCCCTAAGAGAGTCCTGGTTGGCAGCCTGTTCGTTTGTGCGAATATGTGTGTCTTATTAGCGCAAGACGCTGAAGAGCCTGCATTCGTATTGCCTACCGATGATTCGGAAGTCGTAGCACCGGCTGTAGATGAAGTCGCAGCTGCTCCAGGTTTTGTATTGCCCGACGCGGATGCTGAGAAAGCAGACGCTAAGAAACAATACGGAGAGGCCACGACTCCAGAAGGAGAGGAGGCCTTTGGAATCGATGCGGAATTCACCGAACCAGGGGAAAGTGAGGATGAAGAATCCTATCACATCTTGCCAGACTTCGTAGTATCCTCAGAGAAGGATGATGGCTACTATTCGGCGCACTCCTTAGGTGGCACACGCACAAGTGCGCTGATCAAGGACACACCGATGACCATTCAGGTGGTGAATCAGGAAATGATGGACGATTTGTTGCTCTATAACATTGATGACCTGACCAATGTGTTGGCAGGTGTTGAAGTAAATTCGACGACAGAATTTAATAATCGTTCGTTGATTTTTCGCGGTCTGAAAACAGCCGACCAACTATATGAATTCATGGGGCGTGAGTTAGACCAGGACGGTTATAACGTTGGGCGTTCTGAAATCATCCGTGGGGCGAATAGTTTGATCTATGGTCAGGCATCCCCTGGTGGTAAAGTGAACTTCTTGGCGAAGCGTGCTGAGTTTGGCAAAGATACGACAAAGTTGGGTTTTCTCGTTGGTTCGGATGAGACGTATCGTGCCGATTTTGATGCAAATCGTGTGATTAATGATAAGTTAGCCGTTCGTGTCATGGCCGTGCATAAGGAAAGTGGCGGGTATCAAGACTACAAAGAATTTACATTCGATGGTGTCACTGTTGAGGCGACCTATCGTGTATCAGAAAAGACCGAGGTGCGGGCGCACTTGGAATCGGTGAATACTGAGCGCAAGAACCCTCCTTCGATGATGATCGATCGCACGGATCAATTTGGTCATACAGGTGCACTTAGAGATGCGCCTGCGACTGGCGATTTCTATAAGCATCTGACCCGCAAGGTGAAAGATCAGATGATTAACTATCGAGATGCTCTCAGGCTGAACAACGGTAATGCAGTGCCTGATACACGGGTGCCCGATTTCTTTACCAGTGATGCAGATATTAAGAATCACTATAATGCGCTCGAGGTGGATATGGAGGACATGGGTGAGCTCATCGGTAAGGACTACTACCGTGATAATGACGGATACTATTTCTTGAGTGATGTGACGCATTCCTTCTCGGACAGTTTGAAGACAAAGCTCGCGGCATCCTATGAAAAGTCGGATAGCTACAGTAAGACGCGTGGCGCCACGAATGGTATCCGTTTTACGGCGAATGGCGTCTATAATAATATCGGTAACAATAATCACGAATATTACGGTTTAGATGCTGGCCCGCTTCCCACAGATAAGGCAGCGCTCGATGACGCGATTGATACTATTTATGCGAACGCTGGTGTCGATACGACTTGGTCTGAACGTATTGGATCGGACGATTCGACTTCAGTTCGTTCCACTACGACATGGGCGACTGAGATCTCGGATTCTCAACAGCAGTTTCTTTTTGGTATCGATTTGGATGATCGTAGAACGAAGCTGAAGAATACGGGTTGGTATGACCCTAATTATACTGCGGTCGGCGACAATGGCCAATTGTATCGGACGGACTACGATGGTAATATACTGTCAAATGCGAATGGGATCTTACCTGCGCAGACGATACGTGAGCGTAATACTCCCTATAATTATGGTTATAATTATAATGGTGCTGCGCCGAATGCCGATCCAAGTTTCACGATTGCAGGTGGCACGCATCAACCTGGTTTGGATTTTGATCATGGGAGAGGTGATTTTTATGTTAAAAATAAGATTAGCACAGAAACGAAGAGTCATGCATTCTGGTTGGCGAATCAGGGGAAGTATTTGGATGGTCGGTTGCACACTCTAGTGGGTGTCCGGTATGATCGAATTAATGCATCCGCACAAAACAGCCGCGTTTCGGATGTGAATGGGGGCTATGGCACAGGCGATAAAGTGCATAATACGAATCGACGCTGGAGTCCTTCATTGGGGGCTCTGTTCTGGGTGACTGAGAGGCTTGCGGTATTTGCTAATTATTCGGAGTCTATTGAATCACCAACCGGATTTCAGCGTGATCCTTATGGCAACTTAGTTCCACCTCAAATCGGTAAAGGTTGGGAGGGTGGTATTAAGTTTGAAGCGCTGGAGGGGAAGTTGAATGGTCAAGTGGTTGGGTTTTTCACTAAAAAGGAAAACGACGTGACTGTTTATAATGTAAATGATTTGAAACAAATTTATCCTTATGCAGAGGATCCAGGCCTGTGGCGCGATGTGGGTGACCCCCTTAATCCAGAATATGTTTGGGATGGCAATGGTAGTCACGTGCCAGACCAAGATGTTGAAGTGAAGGGAATCGAGGCAACGCTTTACTACAATCCGACAAAATCGCTTTCTATGGTGCTTTCCTACGCATATTTGGAGACGGAAAAAACTAAAACACCCTTGTCGGATTTCGGTGAAGGCGATAAGTTAGAGGGCACGATTCCACACACTGTGAGCTTTACGTCGCGTTACACTTTCAGAGACGGAGCATTGAAGGGCGCATTCTGCGGCACCACTCTGAGATACACAGATTCCGGCCTCTACGATACCATCTATTTGACTAACCCTGATCAGAGTCGCACTGGAGATAAATCTGAAATCTGGCTGGATGACAGCTTGATTACAACGGTGTTCGTTGGGTATGGGGGGAAGATTGGAAAGGCTAAGAATGCGATGGGCTATCGTGTGCAGTTCACATGCCGTAACATATTTGATGAGCAGGATCTACTCGCGACGAGTGGTGGTGGCGCACGTTACACTACACCACGTGCTTATGCTTTGAGTGCGGCGCTAACATTTTAGCCGTTCGATTTCTGGGGTTTTGTTTTATGAGCCCCACATAATATCCCGTATTGTCGTATGATGATACGGGATATCTTGTTGGTCGGTTCTAGAGGCTAGCCGCGTGCGCGATTTCGATAGGCACCTGGAGACATTCCGGTCTCTTTTTTGAAGATCATGCCTAGATAGTTGTAGCCTGAATAGCCGCAGGCTTCGGCGATCTCTTGCATCGTCATATCCGTCTTTGCTAGGAGCTTGCGAACGTGGTTGATCCTGATGCGACGGATTTCCAGTGCAGGTGTGCGACCGATGTATTGTGTGAAGCGGCGCTCTAACGAACGTCGCGCCATGGGCACTTCAGTTAGAATGTCTTCGACTGAAATCTCTTCGCACGCGTGTGCACGTATATAGGTCAGTGCCTGCTTGATCTGCTTGTCTGCGATGGCGAGTGTTTCGGTGGAGAGTCGCTCTTCAATATCTTCTGCTGGAATGTAGATTTTGGAGCCTGCGGATTTGTTGCCATTCATCTGCTTGTCCAATTCGATGGAGGCTCGCTTGCCGATTTGCTCTGCGGGACAGACGATGCCAGAAAGCGCGGGATGGCAGGCATCGCTGAGTAGTTCGTCGTAGTCGCCACCGAGCACGGCGACATCATGTGGCACTGGTATGTTGGCCTTACGGCAGGCGCTGACGATGGTGCGCCCGATTTCAAAAGCCCAAGTGTAGATGCCGACTGGTTTGGGTAAGCTTTGCAACCAAGCGATTAGCCGATCTTCGTTGGGTATCCATTGATTACTGATTTTGGATTTCGGGTCTGGGTGATAGACGTGGCAAGCGGTGCCAGACTTTTCAAGAGCTTCCTCGAATGCGCGTTCTTGCGCTCGAACATGTTTGAGCCCGAGTGGTCCGATGTAGGCGAAATGGGAGAATGAGCGGTCTCGGAAGTGTGCTTCAGCGAGTCTCGCCGAGGCAAAGCGGTCAGTGGTGATTTGCGTAAAGGTGCAGCCTTCGAGTTTTATACCGGAAACATTGACTGTCGGGATCTTGAGTTGCTTGAGCGTTTTTGAAATCTCAGGGGTTGAGACGCGTGCGATGACTCCGTCGAATTCAGAAAGGTTCTCAAAATCAAAGGGATCGTTGGGGCCATTGGGCTGAATGGTGATGTCCCATATGCCGTGCTCTAGTCGGTGGTCGAGGACGCCACGGATCACACGTCGTCCCCACCCAGTGGCGGTATCGACGAGAATCGCTACTTTAGGTGTATCCATGCAGAGCTTTGAATGATTATAAGAGATCGTCGCAGGGAAAGAGAAAGATCAAACGATAGCCGCATAGAGTGCTCAATCAATCTAAATAAAGGGTAGGGACTGCGTTGCGCAGGGCACCTCATGGATGAAATCTAATCCCCTGAACTGCACTCAGCCAAGTGGTCTACTACAAAATAAATCATTACGATATATTTGTGAGTCAGGATCAGGGCGAAAAGTTAGAGTCGTGCCTCCTTTAACAATATCCTCCGAGTTGCTAGAGCCTCTTGGCACTTACAACTCTGGGGGGAATTGTGCCAAGGTTTCGGTGATGATTTCGCGGATCTTCTCGTCAGTCGGACGTTCTGCATCCCAGCGTTTAGAGTAAGAGGCCTGCCAAACAACCTCTTGGGATTGCTCGTCAATAATGCTTAGGAGGAAGGTGCCTTTTTGGTATTTATCGACTTCGAATCTAAAGTTCTCGCGGAATACGTAAGCGACTCCACGGCCTGCGCCAGAGGTATCTTTGGTATTTACCTCAGTCATCGTTTCGTTGGTGACACAGTAGGTCACGCGAAAGTCTGGTTGTGCACATGTGTCTGAGAAACCTCGTGCCTTTAAAGCTGCATTGATCTCTGAGAGGATGCGACTATCGGTCGATGGGTTGAGCGAGACTTGATGATATTGAGCGCGCTCTTCTCGGGTATCGATATCAAAGCATTGATAGCGGCTGAATTTATGTGCGGCGTGGGTGTTGTAGTCGACTGTGACAGGCGACACGCAGCCAGAGAGTGCGACTAAAGAGAGCAGGAGTAGGGAGGTGAGTGCAGACTTCATGAGATTTGATGGTGAGTGATCACTAAAGTGAGGGGGTGGAGGCAATTAGCTGCCAGTCGGAAGTTTCGCTAAGATATCAACGAGAATCTTGCGCACCTGTTTGTCGGTTGCAGGTTCCCAGCGTTCACGCTCTTGGTAAATTGCCCACCAAACGACCTCCTTTGTTGGCTCATCGATGATGTATAAGATGAACGTGCCCTGTTTGAATTGCTCGACATCAATGGCCTGCTCTCCGGCGAAGCTGGTGTATGGGTATTTGCCTGGAGTGACGGGCATGCCCATGTCAGTCATTCGGGTGACTGTCGTCTTCTTGGTGGCATAGGTCACGAGGAAGTCGGGCTTCTCGCAATCGTCGGTGAACCCGCGCATCTTGAGCGCATCACGTAGCTCAGTCGCGATACGGCTATCGACGATCGGGCTGAGTGATACGTCCTGATATTTGGCACGTGCTTCGCGGGAATCGATTTTAAAGCATTGGTAGCCTTTGATTTTATCGACGGATTCAGGGTTCGACTTGACCTGAAAGGGTGTCGTGGTGCAACCGGAGAAGATGGCAAGTGATAGGAGCAGTAGCAGGGCAATGGCAGGTTTCATGGGATATGAAAATTACCTGCTGTTCAGGAAAGGCAAATGCCAACGGAGCTATGGCAGAATCCACTATGTTTTTTGCGCGATCGAGTATGTTTTGAGCATGTGAGGCTCGTCGTCAGGGCACCTCATGGATTAAATCTAATCCCCTGAAGTGCATTACTTTAAATTTAGTGCAGTGAGGTGCCTGCCGCGTTGCGGATGGGTAGCATACGCCGTTGAAATGACAGGAATGTCACTGTGCATTAGGCTCACTAATTGGTATTATTCTGTGAGTATTCTTTTCCCTATGCCCAGTTATGAAAAATTCAAAATGTAGTGGCTTTGCCCTTGTGATCGCGCTGTCCCTGATGGCGTTCATTCTGTTATTACTCTTAAGCATCACCACGCTGGTTCGTGTGGAGACGAGTAGTGCCGCAAATAGCCGTGCGCAGCTGTTAGCTCGGCAAAATGCAAAGTTGGCTGCGATGCATGCTTTAGGGCGTTTGCAGCAATTGGCAGGGCCCGATCAGCGAGTGACTGCTCGTGCTGAAATACTGTATCCGCCTGTAGCGGGAACGGCAGATCTGACCGTGACGGGGGGGGTTGAGGGGCAGACTATGTGGACTGGGGTGTGGTCGAGTAAGGCCGCGACAGATGATGCAAATGATGCAGTGGTGGGGCTCGACCTCGAGCGTTCACAGTGGTTAGTCAGTGGCATCGATCCTGATGCGAGGGTGGCTGAAGTGGACACGATTGAGCTGGTGTCTGCCGCATCAGGCACCTCTGCAGCGCAACGTGTGGTTGTTCCTTTGGAAACGCTATCCAAAAATGGATCAGACGAAGTCGGAGAGTTTGCCTATTGGGTGAGTGATGAAGGCGTGAAGGCTCGGATTAATTCAGGGAATCCTCATTTTGCAAGTAATGGCGACGATACTGAGGTGGGTTACTATAATGGCGCGATGGCTCAAGTATTCGATCCAGCGGCATCAAGTGATTATTTTACTGATCCGAGTAGTCCAACGCGCTACTTTGATGCCACTCCTTCATTGTGGAAAAGTAACAATTCGTTATCGTCTAGAATTGCGACTTTTAGCGATTTAGGTCTCGTAAACACGTCAGTGACGGAAGCTGGATTAAAGGCGCACTTTCATGATTTTACGACAACATCGAATGCACTGCTGGTGAATACCAAGGAAGGCGGCATCAAGACGGACTTATCCACTGTATTGTCGGATCCTGCAACATACGGTCTGACTGGGCCGATGTTTTTACCCGCCTCTGGGGGAGATCCTGTCGAGGGTGACCCTGGCGGTCCGCTGTGGGAGCAGTTGGCAGATTATTACGGCTATTGCGTTGATTCGGGGCGTGATCTTCCACCGGTGAAACACGCCAATGATCGCGTGAACTTCGCGCCGATCCTGACGCGCTTTCAGTATGAGGTGCATGGGTTTGCGATGCAGAAAGCCGGGAACGGGGGGGATCCGACGATTGATTCGAATCGAGCTGATTTCTTTGAATACAGTATGGGGATTTTTCCCGTGGCGACACTTTGGAATCCTTATGATCGAGAGATGCCGATTCCTGAACTTCAGTTGATGGTCGAGTGTCGACCGATGCAAATCATCGATACTGCGAATGGTAATGCCAAAGTCATGGATTTGCTGAGCACAAGTGATATGGTTCGAGTGAATGACGAGCGTCGCTGGACTCTCTGCTTTACGATTGGCCCCTCGGATGCGGTTAAAACACTGCAGCCCGGCGAGGCATTGAATTTTGTAGCGCCGCATCACTCATGGTTGGCGACCCGTGCAAATCAGGCAGCGAACGAAGCTAATTATTTGAAGCCTGGGGGATTCATCGGAGGACAATTATGGGGCTTCTATACCTCGCCGATGCGGGATCTGACCTTGACGGATAAGAGTCGTCTAGATTTTCGATTCAATCAGGGCACAGGTCAGCCGCAGTGGAAGTTGGTTGCGGGGTTGTATGATATCGAAGATAAGCCGCGTCACAATGCGACCAGCTATACTGAGGAAACACGCGTGGCTTCTTTCACATTCGGGGGCAATGGTCAGTTTCAGGTCACTAACTCGACTCAGCTGCCAGGCTTTGATAAAACGGGGCAGTATCATCACCCTGTAGATGATAGTAATCGCTTTCGCTTTGATACACACATTGACGTCATCGGTTCGTCGGAGACCTATGAGCCGCAGCCTGATACCGAATTCTCCCATATCAATCGAACTGCACTGAAGGAATATAAGAGCTTCGGTTCTGAAAGTGCTTCGATTGATGGGCGCACATGGGGGCATGCCTTTGCGATGGCTTTTCCACAGTCTGAGTTGAACACTGAGAATACTAAAGCGCGGCGTCCGCATCTTTATACACAGTTCAATCCACGCTCCCCCAGCTTTGGCTTGCATGCTGCGATATTCGATCCGAACAACGAGTTCCTTTATAATCCGCTTAATGTCGGCCCAGTCGATCTATGGTCTGCTGATGCAGAAAAAATTTATGATGCCGAAGCGGTGAGTGAAATGAAAGCCTACGTCGGCTTGAGTAACAGTCCACTGACTTTTGACGACAATGATGGTCGGGCTATCTTGTATGAATATCCAATCGAGCCGCCGTTGAGTATCGGTCAGCTATCACAAGCGAACCTAATCAACGTGGATGCGATCTCTGATTCGTTGGACATCGGTTGGTTTGCGAACAAGCAGCAGCCCCATACGACGCCAGCTTACGCGATTGGAAACTCGTTTGCGAATGTGCATCTGGATCTGGATGAAGTCAGCAAAGTCATCACGAATGCTGACTTCGATGGGCAGACACCATCGACCTATGCGGGTGCGCATTATGACTATTCGTATTTGTTAAACGATCTGCTCTGGGACGGATATTTCTTTTCCTCGATCTTGCCGGATAATACCTCGCCTGGCTCTGGAGACCTTCCCAATAGCCGTATGAAGATTTGGGGAGATGCGACGGATGAGGAATTACTCAATGCTAGCCGAGCTGCGTCTAAGATGGCCGTAGAAGGTGGCTTCAATATTAATTCGACCTCTATAGCGGCATGGGAGGCCGTGTTGGGAGCTATGCGCGATGTCGAGGTGCTACCGAATGTTGCGGGGGATGATAATTCGAGCGAGGGTGCCGATTTACTCCATAATTATTCGCGATTTACCCGTCCTGCGGTCACTTCGACTTCTCAAGTTCCCAGCTATGGCAACGACGATATTTCGATGTCTATGGGGTATCGCTCATTAACCGACGCGCAGATCTCTTCACTTGCGCAGGAGATTGTTAAAGAAATTCGCACGCGTCGTTCGGAGCAGGGCATACCATTTCGGTCGCTATCAGAGTTTATAAACCGCTCGATTGACTTAGACGCCAACAATCCGCGGTTCGCGTATTGCGGACCACTTCAACATGCGATCGATCAGTCGGCGGTCAATGGCAAGCCAGCCCTGGACGAGGAATGGCAACGTCAGAGCGATGGTGATGGCTTGTGGGACGATTTTCAAATTACACCAGAGTTGACGGGGCCTACGGGAGCATTGGATGCGGATTCGCTCGATGTCATCAATGGTCGCCCCTATGCGGAAGGCTTGCCAGGTGCACTCATGCAATCGGATCTGTTGTCAAAGCTGGGGTCAGCTCTGACTGCTCGCAGTGATACGTTTACAATTCGAGCCTATGGGAATGTCAAAGACCCGGTATCCGATGGCACGATGGCTGAAGCATATTGTGATATGGTGGTTCAGCGTATTCCTGAGTATGTGGATTCTGCTGAGAGTGGCAGTGCGACAGGTGATGCCAGTTTTGATGCGCCCAGTTCTGCGGTGAACCTGCAATTTGGCCGACGCTTTCGAGTCGTTTCTTTCCGTTTCCTTAATAAGGACGAAATCTAATCTATTGTCCCGCATTGTTATTACCATGAATGTTTATAAGCACGTTCTATTCTGTTTCTCCTGTTACGCGCTGTGTCTGTTTTGCGGTGGCAGCTTATCTGCTCAGACGAATGCCGCTGAGAAGTTCAGCTACGTCTTTCACGTTCTGTTGATGGACTACAACAGCTACGATATTACCAAGGGTGAACACGATGATACAGTGTTTCAATTCGACACCGAGGGAGAGGTCTATCAGATCGCGTTGATCAACCAGAGTATGTCGCGTGCATTCAGTTATAAGGGATCTCCCACGCTTAGCTTCTTTAAAGAAACAGGCGTTACACCTGAGGGAGAACCGATCCGGACGCCGATGATTTCTGCTGATCTGGGAAAACCCGGCACTAAAATCGTCGTCATCGTTAAAGCGTCGAAAGATCGCTACTTTTCGAGAGTCGTAGATGTGGGGCCGCAATTTGTAAAAGCAAACCAGGTTAAGATGATTAACTTTAGTGATCACATCGTGAAAGGGGAAATCGGTGAGCATTCCTTCATGCTAGAGCGACATGAATCCGATACACTGACACTGAAAGGCAAGGATGGGCATCCATTATTTAAAATGTTGATTGCCGCGACCGACGGTGAGAAGCCATATGTCGTTGCCCGTAGACGTATTATGATGCGTCAGGCAGACCGTAAGTTGATTTTATTTCATTACAAACGAGGTAACACTTCGCGGATTACGTTTACCGAGTTTGTGGTGCCAGCAACGAGCCGATCCGTTGAGAATGTCTCCGACGAGGTATCCGAGCAGAGCGCTCCTGTGCGCATTACGATACCGACCGAAGAAAGTGTAACTCCGTGATCGGCAACGTATCTGATACACAACTGACGCAAAACATGGCGTTACTTGCGCAAAAACGTATATCACGATTTCGTGATTTCGCCTATATTGAACACTTACCACCACTGTCACTAACCAAGTCACACCATTCGTAATACAGTTCCCCAATAAAAATAAGAAATACCATGAAGAAATACATCACACTCATCTTGGCCGCAACTGTGGCTACCTCAGCGTTCGCAGCAAAAGGCGACTCAACTCTGGATCAATTTTTAGCGGCGCAAAAGAAGCAAGCTGAGGCGAAAGGCTGGCCGTTTGACGAAGCCAAGCTGAAGAAGCAGTTTGCGATTATGGATGCCGATGGCAATGGCATCGTCAGTGGTGATGAGAAGAAGGCTTACTGGGCAGACCCAGCGGGTGCGAAAGCAAGAGTTGCTGCGAAGCCGGCTGCCACAACATCTAAGCCGACTCCGAAAAAGACTCATAAGGCCGACCAAACCAAGGCAGAGTATTTAGCTCAGGAAAAAGTTAAGTATGAGAAGAAGGGCTGGCAGTATTCTGAATCAAAGGTCGGTGCGATTTTTGATGCGATCGACGCGAACAAAGATGGCCTCGCCACTGGCAAGGAGAAGAAAGCCTACTGGGATAGTAAAAAGTAGGACTGGGTTGTCTCTTAGACCTAAAGGATCATCTGCCAGGCATGACTACTATGATAAAATCACTTTTACTAACTGTCGCAGCGTGTGCGGCTTGGCCGATGTCATCTGCGACGGCTGATAATGAACCCAGTCAAGCTCCAGCAATTGGAGTCGCTTCATCGGGTTCAGTTGGGCACGTTGCGTTTGACGCTCAGCAGAGCGATGCGACGATTCCAATGATCGATCCTGCCAGTGATGTGGATCTGCAGCCTTATACTGGCACTGATTTGAGCGGACGCTATGCACTGGCATTTTCAGATGAGTTTGAAGGCGATACTGTGGATGAGTCCAGATGGTATTACCGCACGGGTTCGAAATTGTGGAGCACGCAACTGCCTGCTAACAATTCCGTTTCGGATGGTCTTTTCCGCATTCACTTGAAAAAGCAGAAGACAGAAGTGGATGGCAAAACCTATGATTATACTGGTGGCGGCATTATCACGAAGAAGTTATTTAAGTATGGTTACTACGAGACACGTATGAAAGCGCCAAAGGGGCAGGGCTGGCACTCTTCCTTTTGGATGATGCGCGATAAGGTTTTAAGTGACATTCCTTTAGACGGTGTGCACATCGAACTCGATCCTGTTGAGACAGACTCGTCCGACCCATACCATTATCAAATCGATGCGCACCGCTGGCGCCCGGATGAGCACCGCAAGTTTGGCACGAAGCAGATCACGACGAAACGGCCTCTGACTGAATGGAATGTGTATGGCATGGAATTTACGCCGACTGAGCTGCGTTATTACTTTAACGGTAAGCTCATGCGGGCGACCGATGCGACTCAGTTTCCTCACTGTGACGTGAATGTCTGGCTCAGTTGCCTGGCGGGTAAAATTGGCAAGAAAACCACTGGTGTGGATGATAGCACACTGCCGAATCAAACGCAGTATGACTACTATCGATTCTTCGAAAAAGTGCCGCACGCAACTGTTGAGATCGCAGCGCCAGGCATTGAGGGCGGCCTATTCTTGCCGAATACGGATGCTGTCTTACCACTCGAAGCAAAGCTGTCTCTAAGTGACGAAGGCCTATCGCCCGTTGTGCAATGGGCTAAAGTGTCTGGTCCCGGGAAAGTGCTCATTCAAAATGCCAAGGCAACGAGCACCAAAGTTAAGTTTACAGAAGCAGGGCAGTATGTGCTGCAGTGCAGTGCGACAGTCGGCAGTGCTGTCAACCGCGCAACGGTTCGTGTGTCGGTCGATGCGCCTGTGATTCACGTGCTCAGTGATCGATTGAATGGTATTGACCATCCCGCATCCTATATTCGCGAAGAGCGAGCTGCTGATAATAATGGCGGCGATAACGACGTCATTATCGGTTGCTTCCGTGGTAATCGTATACGTGGACTGCTATCCTTTGATCTCAGTTCGTTGCCCGCTGGTGCTGTCATCGACAGTGTCGATCTGAGCCTCTATAATGATTCTGGTTTTGGAAAGGTGACTGGCGTCGATCTTCACCAACTAAAGGGCTCATTTGTAGAAGGCTATGGTGATGGTTTCCGTATTCCTGCAGTCGGTTCCGGGGCGAGCTGGAACTCACGCACTGGCTCGGAAGACTGGAATACACCGGGCGGTGATTTTTATCCGGAAGTGCTCACGACGATGCCAGGTTTTGATTGCAGTGAAGAGGGGTATCGTAGTTTCCCGTCGAGTGACGCATTGGTTACGTCTGCTCAGCAAGCGCAGCTAAGTGGCGAGCCATTGAACCTGTTACTCAAGGCTATGCCAGAGACAGGTAACCGCATGTGCCGCTTTAGTGCCGATCAATCGACTGCGGATCAACGCCCAGTATTGCAACTCACTTATAGCATGAAGCCTGTGGTGGCTGCCGATTCTAGCAGTGTAAAAAAAAAGAAGCCAAATATTCTCTTCATTGCAGTAGATGACCTTCGCCCTGAGCTCGGTTGCTATGGCTCGGAAGTTGCGGTGACGCCTAACATGGATCGGCTTGCGAGCGAGGGATTACTGTTCGAGCGCGCTTACTGTCAGCAAGCAATCTGCGGTCCTTCGCGAGCCAGCATCATGACCGGTGCTCGTCCAGATACGACGGGAATTACTCATAATTATGTAAAGATTCGCGAGTTGAATCCCGACATTCTAACGCTACCTCAGCAGTTTGGTGCGAATGGTTACGATACAGTCTTTTGTGGCAAAATTTATCACCATGGCGACATGGATCCACAGTCGTGGAACCGTGAGCCTTCGTTCGACAAACTTCCAACAGGTGTAGCTCCTAGTAAGGACGGATTTGCACTGGAGGCGAATCAGAAGATTAAAGCAGCCAGCCGTAAGGGAATGTTTGCGAAATATGGGGAAGTCGCGAAATACGGCCTTGCGATGGGGCCTGCGTATGAGTGCGCCGATGTGCCAGATAATACATATATCGACGGCTATCACACCGACCTCGCGATTGAGACTTTAAAAGAAATGGTGCAAGAGGGCGACAAGCCCTTCTTTCTCGGATTCGGTATGAATAAGCCACACCTCAACTGGGTGGCTCCTAAGAAATACTGGGATCTATATGATCATGATGCGATTCCACTTGCTGCTCAGCCCGAAGGACCAGAAGGCGGTGCGATGGTTGGTCTGCACCCATCCTTTGAGCTTCGTGTGCGTGATGGCATTCCGAAGTCGGGTGCGATTGATGACGAGATGGCTCGCACGCTAAAGCATTCCTACCTCGCGTGTGTGAGTTATGTCGATGCACAGATTGGTCGCATGATTGATGCGCTGAATGAATCGGGTGTGCGTGATAATACGATTATCATTTTATGGAGTGATCACGGGTTTCATCTCGGTGAGATGGGGATTTGGTGTAAGGCGACGAACTATGAATTAGCCACACGTGTGCCGCTGATGATTTGGACGCCTGAGCTGTCGGCGGCAAGTCAGGGGCAGCGCACCGATGCATTGGTTGAGTTACTGGATATTTACCCGACGCTTTGCGACCTTGCCGGTCTGGAACTGCCAGAGCATTTGGAGGGCACCAGCTTTAAGCCTTTGCTGGAAGATCCGACACAAGCATGGAAGGCCGCGGCCTTTAGCCAGTTTCCTAGTCCTGCACTTCGCGAGTGGGGCGGCTTTCCGATTCGTCCTGCGATGCGCGAAACATATTTTGGTCCGTTGTTGATGGAGGTTGAAGACGAGATCAAGGCGCAGATGGGGGAGACCTGGGATCGCGAGTTATTTGAGAATCACCTAATGGGCTATGCGATGCGCACGGATCGTTACCGCTTTATCGCTTGGAAAGATACGCAGGATTTAGGTGCTGATCCTGTTTTCGTTGAGTTGTATGATCATGAAATCGATCCCACAGAGACGAAGAATGTCGCCGATGATAATCCGCAGCTGGTTGCGCAATTATTGCAGCAATTGAACCACAACCTAATTGGTTCGACTAAATAATTTCAAGAGACAACCCCACTATGCAACTTGTTGATTACATCGTTATTGTCCTCTACGTCCTAGGCATCGTTGGTGCTGGCATGGTGTTTGCAGGCAAGATGAAAAGCTCAAAAGATATGTTCGCCGCAGGCGGGCAGTCGCCGTGGTGGGTGTCCGGTTTGTCCGGTTTTATGACAATGTTCTCCGCTGGCACTTTTGTCGTGTGGGGTGGTATCGCTTACAAATATGGCTTTGTGGCAGTGGCGATTAATATGTGCTACGGCGTGGCCGCGATGTTTGTGGGATGGTTCCTCGCGGGGTATTGGCGTAAGCTCGGAGTAAATTCCGCAGCCGAATTTTTACAGCTTCGTTTCGGTGGATCCATCGTCCAGTTTTATACGTGGTTTCAAGGCACCGTTGGCATCTTTGCGATCGGTGGTGCGGTGTATGCATTGGCTAAAATCGTCTGCGCGTTGATCCCACTACCTGAAGGGCACTTGCTGGCGGACGCATCGACGGGGATGCTGTCGGTGCCATTTACGTCGGTGGTGCTGTGCTTGATGGTCATCATCATTACATTCTCCGGCGGACTATGGGCGGTGCTCATGACGGATGTTTTACAGTTCGTTATTCTAGTCGTATCGGTTGTTTTTGTGGTGCCGCTCATATTATTGGAAGCGGGTGGTTGGACGTCCTTTTTAGATAAGGCACCCGAAGGGTTTACATCACCCGTGGCCGCTGACTTTACCTGGTGGTTCATGGCAGGTTGGGTGGTGATACACTTTTTTAAAATCGGCGGTGAGTGGAGCTTTGTGCAGCGCTACACCTGTGTGCCTACCGCGAAGGATGCGAAGAAGGCGGCCTTCATTTTCGGTTTAATGTATTTGATTAGCCCGTTGTTTTGGATGCTGCCGCCGCTGGTGTATCGCGTATTGAATGCAGATGCTGATGTCGAGCAGGCGTATATTTTGTCCTGTCAGTTAGTGCTGCCTGCGGGGATGATGGGGCTGATGGTGGCTGCGATGGCCTCGGCGACTGCGAGTGCGGCGACTTCGCAACTCAATGTATTTGCCGGTGCGTTTACTACCGAAGTGTATCAGCGACTGATCAATACGGGGGCGACTGATCAGCAACTGGTCCGTATGGGGCGCATCTTTACGGTGGTGCTCGGTGGTATCGTGATTGCAGGTTCTCTATTGATTCCACGCTACGGCTATACCGCGTTTATTTTAGACCTTACCACATTACTGACTGGGCCGTTGGTGTTGCCGACGATCTGGGGACTCTTCTCGCGCAAGATTGGCGTGAAGGCTGTCTGGGGAACCACGCTGATTGGGTTCATGGCAGCTGTCGTGGTGAAGTTCGGTTTAAAGGGGGATGGTTTTCTGACTGGCATCAGTTTGCTTCAAGGGCTTTCGGAATGGGTCATGGCGCATGCGCGCATTGCTGATTTGTGCTCCGGTATTTTGGTGCCGTTCGTAGTATTGGTTGTATTGGAACTCGTCGAAAAACATGAGCATCCAGGCTGGCAGCGCGTGCAGGATTCGAAGCTGTCTTTCCACGAGACCGAAGATCTGCAGTCGTCCACTTTACCTGCTAAAATGGTGGCGATTACATTAGCAGCGATTGCCGTCATGATGTCAGTTCTCGCCATGATCAACCATGTGGATGCGAAGGTGCTGCTATGCTTTGCGCTGATCCTCTATGTGATTTCAGGCACGGTGTATTTTATTATCCGTAAAGCAGATCGCGCTGCGGAGTCAGTTTCTTGAATTTTTAAACGTATTTTAAATTATGAATAGTCAGGTGAATTCTGTAGATCTAGGGAATCGCGAGTCCGATCAGTGGCTCCAAATGGGCACGGGCGAAATGCAAACGCCACAGCGTCGTCAGGTGCTTGAGTTTGATGTCGCTGTGATCGGTGGGGGGATGGCTGGTGTTTGTGCGGCAGTTGCTGCTGCGCGCAACGGTTCAAAGGTTGTGCTCGTTCAAGATCGCTCGGTGCTTGGTGGCAACGCGTCCAGTGAGTTACGAGTCGTGGTGCACGGGGTGACGAAGTTGAACAACGGCTTGGCTGATCGCGAAACTGGCATCATCGAAGAAATTCTATTGCACAATCGCTTTTGTAATCAACAGGGCTCTTTTACCGTGTGGGATCATGTGCTGTATGACTTTGTGATACGTGAGCCGAACATCAAGTTGTTGTTCGATACGCAGGCGCTGCGTGCTAATATGGAGGGCGATCGCATCGTGTCGGCGCGTTGTTGGCAGGGGCCGACTGAGACCGAGATCACGATCCATGCGAAACAGTTTATCGACTGCTCGGGCGATGGTCTGATGGCAGCGACAGCAGGTGCGTTGTATCGCACTGGCCGCGAGGCGCGTTCTGAGTTTAATGAGAAATTCGCTCCAGAGGAAGCCGATGGTTGGACGCTTGGAGCTACGATTTTACTATCGTCCACGGATATGGGCAAGCCGACGCCGTTCGAAGCACCGTCCTTTGCGATCCCGTATAGCGGCGATAAGAATCATGAAAACAGCGGTCACGACGACCGTAGCATTCTGCCATTTCATGAGGGCTTTTGGTGGGTCGAGGTCGGCAGTAACTTTGATATCGTGGGCGACTTCGATGAGATTCGCCATAAGCTAATGGGCTATGCCTATGGTGTGTGGGACTATGCCAAGAATTCTGGTAAGTTCCCTGAAACCGAAAACTTTGCCTTGGATTGGGTCGGCTCAGTGCCCGGGCGTCGTGAGTCGCGCCGCTTTATTGGCGATCATATACTCTCAGAGTCCGATTTGTTGAGGCATAAACATTTTGACGATGCGGTGGCCTTCGGCGGTTGGCCGCTGGATGAGCACAATCCTGGTGGCATTGAAAATCTGAAAGATCCTCCAAGCTTCTGGCACGCGCACTTCGACAAGGTGTATCAAGTGCCATTTCGTAGTTTGTATTCGAAGAACGTATCCAATCTTCTATTCGCGGGACGTAATGTCAGTGTCACTCATGTTGCGCTGTCTTCAACTCGCGTGATGGCGACGTGTGCGACCATGGGGCAGGCTGTCGGCACGGCTGCAGCAATGTGTGTGGCAAAAGATATTTCGCCGCGTGAGCTTGGGCAGCATTATATAAAGGAGCTACAAGAGCAACTCATGCTCGATGATGCCTATATTCCAGAGCATCCATCGCAGGACTCGAAGGATCTGGCCAAGCAGGCAGATCGTATAGTCGCCTCCTCAACAGCCTCTGGTGATGTCAACTTACTCCTCGATGGTGTGTCGCGTGACGAACATGGCAGCACGCACCATTGGGCATCTGAAGGTGTGGATGCCACGCTGATGTTTGAATGGGATGCGCCGGTCTCGATTTCTAGTCTTTATGTCAAGTGCGACACCAACGTGAATCGTAACATCATGATGCTGAAGTATCATCGCGACGATAAGAGTTATGCGCCGGATGTGCCGGCTGAAATGCTTAAAGCATTAGAGGTGGAAGCCTGTGTGCAGGGTGAATGGATTAAAGTAGGGGAGTTGGAGAACAACAAGACCCGCTTGATTCGATTCCACTTCGATACGGTTGAAGCCAGTGCCTTGCGTTTGCGCCTAAAGGAAACCTACGGCGCGCCGAACGTTAAGTTGTTCGAAGTGCGCTGCTACAGCAGTTAAGTGGCAGCCTCATCGCGTGGGACTACAACGTGTAAGTGTAGCGATGTGACGCCAGTCACGTCGACGTATGTTGAGCCTCGCATTTGTCTGGCCAGCCACTTCATCCGTCAACCTAGCTCGCTCAAGTTCGCTACAAAGTGTAGCAGTAGTGATGCGACGCCAGTCACGTCGACGTATGTTGAGCTTCGCATTGTCTGGCCATCCGCCTCATCCCCGTCGACCTAGCTCGCGCAAGTTCGCTACAAAGTGTAAGTGTAGCGATGTGACGCCAGTCACGTCTACCTCAACCTTAAATCTTTGGACGTGCCACCGGGCCGCCCATCCAGAACATGCGACCGTCGCCTTGCCAGTTATCTGGCACTTGTTCGTCGGTGAGCGATTCTACGTGACCATCAAAGAATAAGACCCCTGCGGTGTCACCTGCATTGCGAAAATCAATTTGAGCAGTGCCCGCGCTGGATTTGCAAACAACACCTCCCTTTGTTTCTGCGATGAAGCAGGTTCTGGCAGGATGTAAAATTGCCAGGTTCAGCGGCCCATCCTGTGGCACGTCATCGCCATTTTTCAGCGGCTTTTGTCCACTGAATGTCCGAAAGTAATCATTCATCCCATAGCAAAAACGCTGTGTGGCTGGGGTGCTCTCAACTACGGGCGACCAAAATACAGTATCTTCCAATCCGGCGCCATTGGCACCGTTGTCTACGAAGGGCTCTTGGTAGATGCGCTCGTAGAGCGTTTTCATCCAGCCGTCACTGGCTTTCCAGTATGCCGAAGGGAAGCGTCCTTTGTTTTCATTGGCATGGGTCATTGCCGCAATTCCGATTTGACGAAGATTGGAGATCGATTTCGTAGAGCTTGATTGGTGGCGAGCTGCGGAAACGGCAGGTATTAAAATTCCGGCCAAGATCGCAATAATTGCGATAACACTTAGTAGCTCAATCAGAGTGAATCCTCGTAGGGGCAATGGGGGCTTATGCTTCATCTCTAAATATTAACATAATTTTTGCCAGAAAACATGACTATTCTAGCAAAAAACAATGCAAATCTTACATCGTTCTAGTTGAGGGCTACAGATTCAAGTGGTTCACTTTTAATCAAGGTGGTCGAAAGCGGAACTGTTCGAAAAGCCCAGAATCTTTTCAACTGAGGGCTCAGAGGCTGTTAAACTGCGATTCGTGAGTGTCGGTTTTAGAGATATAGGTTCAGACATGCTTGAATATGATGATGCCTTTATTGCCCTTAAATTAAGCATTTACATGCGAATGTGTGCGTCTGGTTTATTTGTAAGTTATTTACATATAGTATGTTGTGGTTTTTTGGTTGAGGGCGCAAATCCTCTATCGTCGGTTCGATTCCGACCCGCGCCTCCATCTCCTTCCATAAAAAATCCCTACTGATTCGATCAGTAGGGATTTTTTGTTTTTAAACTTGATAGAGTGACGTTCTACATGAAGTAGCGCACGTAGCCATTCTCACGGATGCCTTGGAGCCAGCGCTCTTGAGTTTCGCGGGCGATCTCACCGACGAGGACATTTTCGATCGCATCACGCACTTCGGTGACGGGCTGGATCATTTCCTCACGCTTGTCTTCGCAATAGAGGATGAAGATGGTGTTGTTGAGCTCTACGGGCTGGCTGTATTGGCCGGGCTCTAGGTCGAAGGCGACATTGCTGAGCTCTTTACGGATGTCTTGGCGCTCGATCCAGCCCCAGTCGCCACCTTTGCGGCTCATTTCGTCTTGGCTGTATTTACGTGCGAGGTCACCGAAGTTATCGCCTTCACCGAGTTCTTGCATGATCTGCTTGGCTGTTTGATTCAACAGTGCGGTGCCTTCGTCGGCCATCGGAGTCAGAATGATTTGCCGCAGGTGCATGGCTTCTTCTTGATAAAAGCGGATCTTGTTTTCGATGTAGAAGGTTTGAATACGTTCAGGGCTGATCTCGGATTGAGATTTGCGGTTCTGCTGACGCATGACGTTCACGACGACGCGCTTGTATATGTTTTCACGGAATTCGCGAGCAGTGAGGCCTTGGGCGCGCAGGTATTCTAGGAAGCGGGCGCGATCACCACCAAAGTCACGGTTGAGGACTTCGTCGTATTCCTGATCGATGTAAGACTGGGGGAGTAGGAGGCCTTTTTCTTCGGCTGCTTTGACGATGAGGATGCGGTCGATCAAGTTTTGCAGCACTTCGCGGCTGATTTGGTCGATACGCTGGGAGAACTCCTCTTCGGTGCGGGCTTCGGCACGCAGGCGTGGGATGACTGGCTCTAGCTCTCGGCGGAGCTGCTCGATGGTGATGATCTCACCTTCTGCGATGGCGGCAATGCCGTTGCCTAAGCGAATGAGTGCGGCGTCTTGCTGGGCATACGCGTTGTGTGCGAAGCCGAGCAGGGCGAGAGAAGTGATAAGAAAAGAAAGAGTGCGTTTAAGCGTCATGGCGCGCGTGGCAGGTGAGTAAGTTTTTGAACTGAGCCCAACAGTAGAAATGGATCTTAACTGGTCAAGCGGCGAAAGTGCTTCTTAAACGCTTGATTCTGGGCGCGCTACGTTCGGGCTGGTCGGGCAAGAGAGTTTAAAGGTGGTGCCTTCGCCCAGTTCGCTCTCTACGTGTATCTCTACGCTGAGGCGCTCGCACATCTTTTTGACTAAATAGAGCCCCAGTCCTGTGGAGGTCTCGTTGGCGGTTGGCCTTGCTGAGAGTCGGGCGAATTTAGTAAACAGCAATGACTGCTCGTCCTTACTGATGCCTGGGCCGTTGTCTTTAATATATATATCGAAGTGGTCTCCACTGTGTTGGCTGCGGATGATGATTTTGCCGCCGATCGGTGTATATTTCACCGCATTACTGATCACGTTGTTGATACATACGGGCAGCCAGTCGGGCTTGCTGTAAACGGTGGCTTCGTCGTCTGGCGCTAAGTCGAATTCGATGGTGATCTTCTTCTGTTGCCCCGCAGCGTGGAACTCGGCGGCGATGCTTTCGATCATCTCATTGCAATTAATCGGCTCAAGGTCGATTTTACCGTGGAAGGCTTCGATGCGTGATACATCGAGTAGGGATTGCGTGAGTGCGAGCATACGCTGGCCGCAGGTGCGCACATCAGAGACGAAGGCGGCTTGGTCGAAGTCGTGTGACTCGACGTCGAACTCAGCAAACTGGCAAAGTCCTAGGATACCGTTGAGTGGGTTGCGTAGGTCGTGGGCGACAATGCCAATGAAATCGTCCTTCTCTTTATTGAGCTCCGAAAGCTTTTTGTTCGCAGAGGAGAGTTGCTCGGCTGAGAGGCTCAGTTCCGCCTTCTGGATTTCATTTTGATGATTAATCTGAGTGAGCTCGGCATGACGCTGTTCGAAGTGGAGCTGGGTGCGCTTGATGACGGTGCCGCAGATCCACGCCACGATTGCGGTGATTAGGAGAGCGAGGAGAATGTTGAACAGGAGCTGTTCTTTAATCGGTGCCAGCAGTTCTTGTTCACTTTGTTCGATGATAAGGAACCAATTGAGCTCAGGGATGAAGCGGCAATTCAGCATGTATGTGGTGCCTTCTCGCTCATAGGTGAGGGTGGTGCGTTCTTGGGCGAGTAGGTCTGTGCTGACGTCGTTTAGCCCTGGGATATTTTGCAGGCTTTGGTAGTTCATCAATGGGCTATTGGAAGGCCTGAGCACGATCTCACCGTCTTTATTGAGGAAGTAGATCTGGCGCTGATATTTGGCCTCGTAGTGGCTGATGAGGTTGTTGACGTTTTTAACCGTAAGCCCGACACCTGTCATTCCGATGAAGTTGTCGTTATAGTCGAAGACTCGGTAGTTGATGAAGATCGTCATTTGATCCTGGTTCGCCATGTCTAGGTCGACGTTGATCTCGTAGGGGGCATCCATGTCTCTGGCTTTGAAATACCATGCGTCACGTGGCTCATTTTCTTTGACTTCTTTTAGTAATCCCTGCGCGTGGTAGTAGTTGTGGCTGATGTCTGATACGAAAAAGCTACTGATAGTGCTGTATTCTACCTTTATCTCATGCAGAAACTTCGTGATTTGGTTGATATCGACTTCTCCATTCAGTGCCCAGTCACGTAGAAACGTGTCGTTGGCCATAAGGGAAGAGATAAAGATTGGCCTGAGCAAGTCCCGCTGGATTTCAGAATATACGTTATCTGAAGTAAGAGGTAAGGTGCTCTCTGTGATGCTGAGGCGCATGTTGCTGCGGGCCACCATGTAGCTGCTGATACTGTTGGCTAAAAAACCAGCAAATAGGATCAAGCAGACCAGCCATGGCCAGCGGGAGTTTTTTGTGAGAAGCATATGAGTTAAGGGGGGGAAGGGCGCAGCACATACCTGACGGAGCAGTGCCGCGCTCCTAAAGTGCTGTCGATTTCTGGTTACGAATCAAGAACTTCTGGATTTCATTTAGCCTTTTTAGGGGGTCTTTTGCGGACAATCTAGGAAAACGTGCACCCGTTTTGAGGAATTCGCCGGATTTTCCAGGCAGCGCGAGTCGGCAAATTAGACGCTCGCTCTCGCTTTCTACGCGGCGCACGCCCGCGCCTTCAGCAAAGACGCGCACGCGACTGACTTCGATCAGTGCCTGCGTGGCGCGGGGGAGTTTCCCGAAGCGATCAACCAGCTCTTCGGCGATTTCCTGAATGATTGCGTCGGTGTTGGCCAACGCGAGTCGGCGGTAGAGGTCGATACGTAGGCGTGGCTCGGCGACATAGTCGGCGGGCAGCGCGGCTTCGATGAGTTGATCCGAGTGATCGCCGCTGTATTCTGCCTCCTTGATCGCGGCAAAGGCGAAGCTGCCGCTGGTGCGGCGTGAGCGGGAACCACCTTCGCCAGTGGCGATGAAGTCGAGCTTCACTTCGGCGCGGATGCGATCTGCGCCGGGCTCGCCTTTGAGGCGGGCGACGCTCTGCTTGAGCAATTGACAGTAAAGCTCGAAGCCGACGCCTGCGATGTGCCCGCTTTGTTGTGAGCCAAGTAGATTGCCCGCGCCGCGCAGTTCAAGATCGCGCATCGCGATGCGGAAGCCCGCGCCGAGCTGGTTGTGTTGCTTCAATGCATTGAGGCGTTTCTGCGCGTTGTCCACCAATGCGGCGTGGCGGTGCAGGAGTAGATAGGCGTAGGCTTGGCGCTTGAATCGGCCAACGCGTCCGCGGATCTGGTAGAGCTGTGCGAGCCCGAAGCGGTCCGCACCTTCGATGATCAAGGTATTACAATTTGGTATGTCGATGCCGGACTCGATGATCGTGGTGCAGACCAATACGTCGAAGTCGCCGGCGACGAATTTCGTCATAATCTTTTCCAAGTGGCCTTCTTCCATTTGCCCGTGACCGACAGCGACGCGCAGTTTCGGGTGCATTTCGCGCACCTGATTCGCCACGCCTTCGATGGTGGAGACACGGTTGTGCAGGTAGAATACTTGGCCGCCGCGATCGGTCTCAGCCTGGATCGCGCTTTTGATCAAGTCGGCAGAGTAGCTTTTGACGATGGTCTCGATGGGGCGCCGATTGACGGGCGGCGTCTCGATCACGCTCATTGCGCGTGCGCCGGCCAGCGCCATATAAAGTGTGCGAGGGATCGGTGTGGCGCTGAGCGTGAGGATGTCGACGTTGGCGCGCAGCTGCTTAATGCGCTCTTTCTGTTTCACGCCGAAGCGCTGCTCCTCATCGACCACGAGCAGACCGAGATCTTGAAAGTGCACATCTTTACTCAGCAAACGGTGCGTGCCGATCACGATGTCGATGCGGCCCTCGGCGAGGTTGGCGATGATTTCCCTATTCTGCTTGGCGCTGCGGAAGCGGCTGACCATGTCGATGATGATCGGATATTCGGCCATGCGCTCGCGAAAGGTATTCAGATGCTGCTGGCAGAGCACGGTGGTCGGCACGAGTAGGGCGACTTGCTTGCCCGCCAGCACGGCTTTGAGCGCGGCGCGGATCGCAACCTCGGTTTTACCAAAACCCACGTCGCCGCAAATCAGGCGATCCATTGGTTGCGCCGCTTCCATGTCGGACTTGGTGGCTTCAATCGCGGTGAGCTGATCAGGCGTCTCTGAAAAGGGAAAGGCTCCTTCGAAGGTCGCTTGCCACGGGTGATCGGAGGGGAATTGATAACCGCCGTGCTGACTGCGTTCGGCATGCAGCGTGAGTAGCTCGGCTGCGTAGTCGAGTGTGGCGATTTCGGCGGCGGCGCGGGTCTTGTCCCATGCGGCTCCGCCGATTTTACCGAGCTTCGGGCTGGATTTGGTCAGGCCGACGTAGCGTGTGAGTAGGTGCGACTCGTGCAGCGGCACGTGCACCGTCATTTGATCCGCAAATTCGACGGTGATCACTTCCTTCGTCCCACCTTGGATCTCTAGTTTGCTCAGCCCCCGAAACAAGCAGACGCCGTGCTGCAAATGCACCAGCGGATCACCGTCGGCGAGTTCGGTGAAGTCGAGCAATTGATCGACCTGCGAAATAGTTGGCCGCGCGCGCTCTTGGGTGCGGTTGATTTTACGTCGCTGCCGGCCGAAATATTCGGTGTCGGTAATGAGGACGATGCCTTTGGAGGTTTTAGTCTGCTTGAGTGGCAGCCATGTGGGTGCGCCGGAGCAGAGGAACCCGCCGGAGATGGTGCCGTGTAGATACTTCGGCTTGAGCTTCGCGGTGAGTGGGTTGTCTGCGAGTAACTCGGCGATGCGGCTCGCCTCGCTCTCGCTAGCAGTCACGAAGTAGAGTGTGCGCTTTTCCTTCTTCGCCCAGTCTGCGATATTGCTTTCAAATTTGTTGCGGGCGCTTTGCTCGGACTCGAAGCGATCAAATCCGACTTGCACCGCGTCGGTATGGTGGCGGTAGTTCTCGGTCGGCTCGGTGGTGAGTTCGACTCTAGCGGCGCCGTCGAACAGCACGGGGTCTGTATCCACCGAGCAAATACCGAGGCGCAGGTCATTGGCCGCGGTGCGTAGTGCGAACACCTGCTCTAAGCTGCGAATATTGCCGCTGGTGTTGGTTAGTTTCTCAAAGCGATAGGGATGCTCGCGCACGAGTTGCGAGGGCTCTTCCAATAACCATGCAATCGGTGCCTCGCTTAAATAATCGATGAATTTACCGTCGCTCGCAGCGGCGTCTTTGGCGCTTTCGGCTGCCGATACGGTAATGGATTGGACGTTTTCTAGTGTGCGCTGCGTGCTAGGGTCAAAGGTGCGGATGCTCTCGATCTCATCGCCAAAGAAGTCGAGTCGGTAGGGCTGGTTGGCATCGTAGGGGTAGATGTCGATCAGGCCGCCGCGCGTGGCGAGTTGGCCTGGGTGTTCGCAGAGGGCTTCGGAGTCGTAGTCGAGCTCGTGTATGAAAGTGTCGATCAGCGCTTTAAACGGATGCGCTTCGCCCGTGCGTAGCTTGAGCTGGCGGCTTTCGAAGTGTGTGCGATCGGGGCAGGCGCCGAGTAGTGCCTCGGGCGTGGCAACGATGAGGCGGGCGTTTTTACTGGGTCGTAGCAGTGCGCTGAGCACCGTCAGGCGCTCGCAAATGCGGTCGGCGCGGCGGGTGGCGTCGATGTCCGGCGGTGGCTCTTCGGGGAAGTGCAGGACTTCGAGCGTGGTCTTGGGGGTGAGCCATTGCGCGTAGGTTTCTGCCTCCGTTGCGAGCTCTTGTGCGCGGCGCGGATCGGTGACAAGCAGGACGGAGGTCTGCTTCGCCCATTCCTTTGCGAGTGTGGTGACCAGCGCGGCGCGCGCCTCGGCGCTGATGCCGTGAAACAAGGTGGCCGTGCCAGTATCTGGAAGAAGTCCTGCCATTAACCGTTGATTTGTTGCAGCGCGTGCGCGGCGGCGGCGGTTTCGGCGGCCTTTTTCGAGCTGCCTTGGCCGCGGCCGAGTTCTTTGCCGTCGATCTGCACTGCGGCACTATAGAGTCGGGCGTGATCGGGGCCTTCGTCAGCGAGTGCGATATAGTCTGGCACTGCGCCGTTATACTGTTGTTGCGTCCATTCTTGCAGGCGGCCTTTGGGGTTGCCCGCGCCGCCACTCTTCGGAGCAGCTGCTATGGCCCGTCCAAATGTCCGCAGGATGAAGGTGCGCGCGGCATCGATCTTGCCATCTAAATAAATCGCGCCGATCAATGCTTCGAGGGCATCTTCGAGCATGGCCGCACTGGGATCAGAGTGGTGTTGCCGTTGTGCGTCGCTCACCTGCAGAGCGTCGTCGAGCCCGATCGTGCGGGCATGAGCGGTCAGTGTCTTGCCGTTGACGAGCCCCGCGCGCATATGATCGAGCGCGCCTTCGTTGAGATCTGGGTTGTCCTGGTAGAGTGCTTCTGCGATGACGAGATCCAGCACCGCATCGCCGAGGAATTCAAGGCGTTGGTTGTCACCGGTTTCGGTGTCGCAGCTGGGGTGTGTGAGCGCAAGCTCTAGCAAGTGGACATCAGAGAACTGGTAGCCGATCTGTTTTTCGAGAGGGTTTAATGAATGGCTCATAGTCAATTTATTCAGAATAGTTTGGCTTTACCGCTTGCACGAAATGAAATTGTTGAATTATTCTATGCTTGTCTAAAGGAACGGCGATACAATGCCGAAAATAGAGACAGTAGCTATTAATAATTTACCTTTGCCTAAACAAAAAACTACCAAAAACGGGGCCAAAATATTTGTCCTCGACACCAACGTTCTCCTTCACGACCCCCAGTGTCTACACAAGTTTGAGGATAACACGATTGCCATCCCGGTCGAAGTTCTTGAGGAGCTCGACCGTAAGAAATCTGCTCCGGGGGAGTTAGGGTTTTCTGCCCGTCAGATCCATCGAGATTTGCGAGCGCTCTTCGATGAAGAGCTCGCCATCCCGCCCGAAATGAAGGGGCAGGGGAATTCTGCTCTCAGCTGTGACTTGCCGAATGGCGGACGCCTGATCGTGGTGATCAACGATTATTTCGTCTCTGGCGATAACAAGAGCGAGGGCATGAATCGCCTGCGCGCCACGCTCGTCGATATGGAAAAGATGGATAGCCGTATTTTGGCATCCTGCTTTTTCTTGAAAGAAGTCTGCACCGACAGTCGCGTGGTTCTAGTCACCAAAGATGCCAACATGGCGTTGAAGGGCATTGCGCTCGGGCTTGAAGTGCAGGACTACATGAACGATAAGATCAAGACCGCCAATATTGGTGGTGGGATCAAGACCGTCGTCGTCGAAGATGCTGATTATGAATGTTTCATTGAGGAGCACGGCGTTGATCTTTCGCCAGAACTCACCAGTGAGCTGCATATCAATGAATACATTTATCTGAGTAACGGAGAGTTTAGCGAACCCGCACGCTACCGCGGTGATGGTCAGATCGATGGCCTGATTCTGAGTAGTGGCACCGGAATTAAAATTCCGAAGGGCATACGTATCAATCCACTCAATGATGAGCAACGTATGCTGATGGATGCCTTACTCGATGAGGATATTAAGCTGGTCACTTGCATGGGTAAAGCCGGCACGGGTAAGACGCTCGTCTCGATCGCGATGGCACTTTATCAAGCCATTGGTGAGGATAATCTTTACGAGCGTGTCTTCATTACCCGCCCGCTGGTGCATATCGGTAAAGATACCGGCGCGCTGCCTGGCACTTTAGAAGAAAAAATGGCGCCGTATATTGCTCCGTTTTATGATAACCTCGAAGTGCTCTTTAGTAACCGTAAGGTGATCAAGCGTCCAGAGGCAGATCCCGATCAAGCGAAGCTTGAGCGCATTACCTCCAATCGTAAGCGTAAGAAGGCGATGTCCAAAATGGCGAAGCAACCTTCGCATGCTGAGAAGGATGAGGATGACTCCAAGCAGCCACGTAAGCCGTATCAATTCCTCTTTGACTATGGCATGGTTGAAGTCGAGGCGATGACTTACATCCGCGGACGTTCACTGGCCGATACGATTTTCATTATCGATGAAGCGCAGAACTTAACACCACACGAAGCCAAGACGGTGGTGAGCCGTATGGCCGAAGGTTCGAAGGTCATCTTGCTCGGTGATCCGTATCAGGTCGATAATATGTTTCTCGATGCCATGTCGAATGGACTGGTGCATACCGCGCAGCGCTTAAAGGGGACGGAGATTACCGCCCACTTGGAGCTGACAACAGGGGTGCGCTCAGAGCTGGCTGATCTAGCCGCCGACTTATTGTAAGCTCGGTCACCTTATAAACCCTGCTGCCCCATCCTGTTTCCCGATCATCGGTAAACAGGGCGGGGCATTTTTTGTATTACGTAGGGGCTTTGCTTGCGAAGCCCGCGACACCACCAACGCGGTCGAATCTCTTATAAAAGGCTGAGGTTCTGTATTTCTTTAGCCACAAAAAGGCACAAAGAGTCACAAAACACAGGCTCTGTATTTGCAGCCGTTGTAGCTGCGCGCTTTAGCCGCAGTTTGCGGAGGCTGGGTGGCCTCGGATCGGCACGCGGGCTAAAGCACCGTGCTACGGCTTTATTTACGACAGAGAAGCGATGCACTTTTTACGTAGGGGGCTTTGCTTGTCCTTGACCATGTGCGTGTCGAATTGGCGAAGCTCGCGTCCACGCCAACGTGGTCGAATCTCTTACAAAGGCTGAGGTTCTGTATTTCTTTAGCCACAAAAAGGCGCAAAAAGTCACAAAACGTATGCTCTGTTGTTGGAGTCGTTGTAGCTGCGCGCTTTAGCCGCAGTTTGCGGAGGCTGGGTGACCTCGGATCGGCACGCGGGCTAAAGCACCGTGCTACATTTTTGGCTTTGGCACGATACTGGAAAGGCCGCCGTCCATCACAAACACTTGTCCAGTGACTTGCTGAGCACCCTCCGAGAGTAGCCAGGTGGCAAGGCTGGCGACCTCTGTCGCAGCATTGATTGCGCCGAGCGGATGCATCTGTTGTGAGATTTTGAGTGCTTGCTCATTTTTAGTAATGCCACTGCTCAGTGGGGTGTCGGTTAGGCTGGGAGCGATTGCATTGATGCGAATGCCGCGCGGCGCATACGTCGCCGCAGCGGAGCGCACCAGTGCGGCTAGTCCGCCTTTTGCCGCTGCGATCGCCTCGTGATTGGCGAGCCCGACCTCGGCAGCCACTGAGCTGAAAAAAAGTATACGTCCGCCTCCCTGTTTTTGAAGAATCGGTAGCATCGCACGTAGGGCGTAGAACGCGCTATTCAGGTTTTGATTGATCACATCCATCCAATCCTCGACTGGCGTGAGGTGCGCTGGTTTGAGGTAGATCGAACCGATGGCATGCACGTAGGCATCAATTCGGCCATGTGCATTGGCGGCTTGTTTGCAATAGTCTGCCAATGCTTGCGGATCAGTGGCATCGCAGGGTGCTGCGCCCTCCGTTCCACTGCGGGAAAAGCCTGCGACGGTATCACCCTGTGCGCTCAGTTGTTGTGCGAGTGTGCTGCCGATACCACCCGTGATACCACCGATGAGGATCGTCTTTGTCGTCTGTTCATTGTGCATGACCACGGATCGTAGTTCGTCAGCAACCCTTACAGGAACGTTGCACACGCTGTGCCGCTAGCTCCGTTTCGCAGGTGAATCTCAAAAAAAAGCAACTGCGCACTGGAAAAGTCGGTGAATGTGGCTACGTATTGAGCTTAATGAAGCCATCCACTGAAAAACGAACCCTTAGTTCATTTGTAGATCCAATCCTAGGTGCCATCGTGCCTAGTTGTGATGATGCGCTTCGTCTCGTCGAACTCGGTCAGCAGCGACCGCTTCATTTACACGAGCGCTTCGTCCTCTTTTATAACTCTCCTCTCTGCCTGCACTGCAACTGCAAGCGCGTAGAGTTTGATAAGCAGCGAGTCAAATTACGCGAGATCGAAGCAAGCCGCTAGATGCTCAATCTCGACGTTCCTGTCGCTTCGGCTCTGTTGTTTCTTTAGCCACGAAGAGGCGCAAAAAGTCACAAAACACAGGCTCTGTATTTGCAGTCGTTGTAGCTGCGCGCTTAAGCCGGAGTTTGAGCAGGCTGGGTGACCTCGGATCGGCACGCGGGCTAAAGCACCGCGCTACGGCTTTGGTTGTGACACAGAAGCGATGCACTCTTTACGCAGGGGGCTTTGCTTGTCCTTGATAATGAGCTTGCCTGTGGTGAGTTTTTCGAACTGTCGAATTGGCGAAGACCGCGACACCACCAACGCTCTCGAACGATTGAATATTCCGCTTATTGGAGAGGGGGTGGCTTCCGTCGTTTCTGCGTTCTACCCTTCGATCTGCCATCTCGGTTTTAAACGATTGACCACATTTCAGCTTCTTCAACTTAATGAGGGTTCATGCGCCTCGATAAATTTGTTTGTAAAAGCACCGATTATACTCTGGCGGAAGCCCTTGCATTGATTCATGCGGGCGCGCTGATCGTCAATGGTGCCACGGTCCTACGCGAGGACGCGCAGGTGCATGAGAATAATACGATCACACTCAACGGTGAATTGCTGAAGGCGCGTCGCTTCCGGTATCTACTCATGCATAAACCACAGGGCACGGTGTGCTCGAATGTGGACGAAGGCTATCCGTCGCTGTTCAACTCCTTAGACATCGAGAAGGTCTCCGAACTACATGTCGCAGGTCGTTTGGATGTTGATACCACTGGCTTAGTGCTGATTACGGATGATGGCCGCTGGACCTTTGATATCATTCGACCCTCAAACCACTGCCAGAAAGTCTATCGGGTCGGTCTCACACGTGAGCCACCAGCAGGGCTGGTTGAATTGTTTAAGCAGGGGCTATCTCTACAGGGGGAGTCTCAATTGACGCGACCCGCGGACTTAGAACTCCTCGGAGGAAACGACGTGCGCTTAACCTTGACCGAAGGTAAATACCATCAGGTCAAACGCATGTTCACCGCAATCGGTCGACGGGTGGTGACGCTGCACCGCGAGCGAATCGGGGCGATCACTTTAGACGTGCCACTCGGCGAGTGGCGTTATCTCACCGACGAGGAAGTGAAATCTTTGATTGCGTAGGGGCTTTGCTTCGCGAAGACCGCGACACCACCAAGGCTTTGGCTCCGTGTTATATGGCCACAAAAAGGCACCAAAAGGAACAAAACTGAGGCTCTGTATTGTTTAACCGCAGATGCCCGCGGATTTTTTTTAATTGTAGGGGCTTTCCTAGGGAAGCCCGCGACAACACTAGCACGTCCGAACGCCGACTGCTTTAACCTATCTTCTGACTTCTAACTACTCTTTTAAGGTTTAACACTCGTAATCGATCGAGCCATGATCCGTGCCGGCCTGGATCTTTTGCCTCCTCATGTATCCAGAAATTGCCATTGCCGCAGCGGCAGTGGGGCGCTTGATTGAGTGATTATGCATTGGATAGCTCTCATTGATTTCGGACTCGTGATCCTTATTTGGATGGTGCAGCTCGTCGTCTATCCGAGCTTCAAATACTATCCTGCAAGTGATTTATTGAAATGGCACCGTGTCTACACCTCGAGTATGACGGTGGTAGTGCTGCCGCTGATGCTCGGCCAGCTGATATTGCATGGTTGGCGGCTGTATCATGCAGCCTCGTTCAATCATGGCTGGCTCATGTGCCTCGTGGTGAGCACGTGGCTACTCACGTTCACCGTTTTTGTCCCACTCCATAATAAAATAGCTGCGAATCAAGAGCTCCCTGCAACGCTGTCAAAGTTAGTGGCATACAATTGGAGCCGCACTGTCATCTGGAGTGTCATCTTTGTCTGGAGCGTAGTATGGGAGACTTGAGAGACCAGAGGGGAAGAGGGCGTAGAACGGGGCAGGCTTAATGACGCTTAACCAGTTTGATGTGTTCTTAAACTTAGGCTCTGTATCGAATCAGATATATACTGCCGCGCATCAACAATTGTGATTCATCACTCAACAGATGCGGGAGGGACGAGCTCCGCCTCGTCTTGCGTTGTGCTGGTTCTGTGGTTCTGTGCTGTGGTTCGGCTGACGGCGCGGAGGCCATCCCTCCCAAAGAAACCAACAGATACGGGAGGGACGAGCTCCGCCTTGTCCTGCGTTGTGCTGGTGCTGTAGTTCTGCATCTGTTTAGCCACGAAGAGGCGCAAAAAGTCACAAAAACGTGAGCCGGTCATTATCGGCAGGAAACTGGAAAACTCATACCGCACGCGATCTCCAGAAGTCTAATCATTCGATGTTCAGCGTTGGGCGTTCGACGTTCAAAGTTCCCTCAGCTCCGCCACCTCTTACACAAATTCAGTAAGGATGGTGCGGCTTGTGCGTTTCATTTTTCGTGAACACTGATAGCAAGCTACAGGCACGTCGGATGCTCGAGGCATTCATGCCACGTGCTGGCGTCGAGTATGGTCGTCGTCGGAATATTGATTATGGACCCAAGAACCGGATGAATGTTTCTGGCCTCTCGCCTTGGGTGCGCCAGCGTGTGATTCCCGAGTGGGAACTGATCACTGAGGTTTTGAAGCACCACACTTCGGGAGAGGCTTCAAAGTTTATCGATGAGGTTTGCTGGCGCACTTACTGGAAAGGCTGGCTTCGCCTCAGACCCACAGTCTGGGACGACTATATCGCTGAATTAGCCAAGGATCGCGATGCGATGGCTGATCATCTGCGTCTCCAATCGGTCTTGGCTGCTGACAGCGGAATCGACTGTATGGATGCTTGGACGCGCGAACTGATCGATACCGGCTATCTGCACAACCATGCGCGCATGTGGTATGCGAGCATTTGGATTCATACACTCCACTTACCCTGGAGTCTCGGAGCTGATTTTTTTATGAGGCATTTGTTAGATGGTGATCCCGCCGTCAATACGCTGAGCTGGCGTTGGGTGGCAGGGTTACACACTCAGGGCAAGTCGTATCTAGCGACTGCTTCAAACATACAGACCTATAGCAATGGCCGTTTCTTCCCTCAGATTCCGCTAGCGACTGTCCCTGTCGAAGTGTCGCAGTCGAGTGGGGCGCCACCAGCCGATACACTCGAGCCGCTAATGCCGTTGGGCGAATTCAGTCGAGTGGGGGTGCTATTACAGGAAGACGATCTGTCTGCAATCGATTGGCTCGGTGATCGCTCAGGTGTGGTCGCATGCGCGGGGTGTCTTCCGCAGCAAACCTACTCACAGCATGGCATTGAACCCTCTGTGTTTAACTTTCGACACGCTTGTATGGCAGATGCTCTCGCATCCAAAGGCGCCGTCTATACGCAATTGCTTGAAGTGGTGGAATGGGCGCGCAACCACGCCCTCGATGGTCTCCTCATCGCAGAGCCTCCCATCGGTTTGTGGACGCATCTGTTACCAGAGCTCGAGGATACACTCCGTCGCGAAGGCATCCAGTTAGTCGTCCAGCGCCACTGGTGGGACGAGCACTTTTATCCACACGCACGAGCTGGCTTCTTCCGATTTAAGAAAGCGATCCCTGCGGCCATTGATCACTTAACATCATGACACGAACACGCTACGAAAATGCTTGGATTGGCGATCACACTACCGGTGCATTCGCTGGAGCCGTAAAGGACCTCTCACACGATTGGATCGATGGTATCCTGACACTCCCTCGCACCCCTGCAGGTGGCACACTGTGAAGCGTTACACTGCACAGATTGATGCCTCGCTTCCCATCATCGCCATTGATATCGGCTATAGTGCGAACAATCCTTCCTGTGGCTTTACGCACAGCGGAACGTCAGAGACACAGAGCCTCCGCTTTGGCGATTGTATCGCCGCCACCCGCAAACGCATGACCGAGCATGGCCCACACTTACTTATTTTGGAAGCCGTGCTATCGACCTACCATCGCCCCGATGGTAACCCCGATATTCGTGGTGACTTCGAAAAAGGCCGCGGTTGGTATTATGGCCCCGGCGTGTCCACCTTTGCCGCCGCGTTACGTTTTCTTCAAGTGCTCGATCGGCAACTGCCCACCTCCCTGAGCCCCATCCCGCTCGTCGAAGGCTTTCTCAGCTACAAAAAGACGCGCACCCAACACTGCGACGATGCGCAGCGACTCCTCGAAGAGTTCGATACCGCAGAACGCTTTCAAGCCCGGAACGGCAGTGAGCCCATCACGCCTCAAGTCGCCGGCATCCCATTGATTATACGCTACAACGCACCCATTGTTGAGAGCTGAGACTTGAGAGCTGAGACTTGAGAGCTGAGACTTGAACGTAGGGGCTTTCCTTGTCCTAGACCATGAGCTTGTCGAATTGGGGAAGCCCGCGACACCCCCAACGCTTTCGAAGGCACGAAGCGTTAATTGCTTATGGGGATTTAGGCTCTGTAGTCCCCACTGCGACTGATCCGCAATCACTCGCCCTTCGAAATTCACTCGTCACGACTTACGGCTCCGCCGTATTCCCTTGCCAGTTATTTCGTCTTCGGCCTGTGTTTTGTTCGCTTATTTAAAAAGCGAATGCAAACATAACGACCTGGCCCGAATGGCACGAACTTAAGCTGAAGTAGCAGCGGCATCTTGGCGCTCATCCAAGTGAAAAAGCGGCTGGAAGCACGCTTCTACTGTCGATTCAGTTGCTTAAGTTCGTGCCATTCCGACCTGACCCCTTCGGAATTACCTTCGGAATTACAGGATGACCCTCCGTGTGTCTCCCGTTTTTTGCTACTCACAGAACTGTGCCTTGGATTGACATTATGCTCCGCTGCTAAAGATTTGAATTCGTAATAGTTTGTAACCTCTAACTGATCCCTCACACGTGCACTCTCCATCCTTAGTAAAGTTGTGTTATTGGCAAGTTGCCGTCCTGAGCCTGTGTTTTGGGCTTTTCACCAGTTCACTGTGGGCAGACTCCAGTGCTCCGGATGCGGTGGAAGCACCTGCGGCAAAGCCCTTGTCCGAAAGCCAAGCGCAGGAGTTGGTGAGCATGTGGGAGGAGATCAATGCGAACCGAGCCGATCTGGACGAGTTGGAAGCGCGGGTCGGTGATGCAGAGACGATCATGGCGGAAGTGCTTGGGCGGCGCACTGACCAACTTTGGGAAGAAACCATGAACTTATCCTTAAGCTATTGTAACCAAGTAGCGGATTTGAGTGAAGAGGGCTACGGCTTGCCCATGCATGAGGCCAATGCGCTGCAGCTGTTGGGCGAGATTCCGCTAGGCATTAAGTCCGCGCTCGATCGTATTCGCGAGCGTGTTGTAATGCCTGATTTCGATAAGCCTGCCCTCGAGCAAGTTGCGATCGATCGCGATCTCTCTGAGGCAGGGGAGTTGAATCATCGTATCAACCGTTCGCTCTTTGAAACGTGTCGTGTCGCTGAGCGCTATGAGATCGATCTGTCGGCGTTCCTGGTCGAAGCCAAAGAACGCATTGAGAGTAGTGCGGTCAATACCTCTGTGTATTTGGATCTCTCGCTCGCCGAAGTAAATGATCTGCGCGCTAGCCTCACCGTGATGCCCGACGACGCCGAGCTGAAGGCGAAGCTACGTGTCGCCGAGATACGTGTGCGTGAAGTGATTAGTATACTCACCGACAGTGTTGATTTGCTCACTGAGCTCGGCGTCTCCACCACGCAGTATCGACGTCAATTATTAGCCGCGACGGGAGCGTTGACCGCGGTGTCGCTGGACGTGAATGTCATCTCCAATGTCTTGAAGGATTGGTGGTATCGCTCATGGCACATCGTGCGTTCGAAGGGGCCGAGCTTCTTGTTCCAAGCGCTGTTCTTTTCCATCATTATCTACTTCTTCTATAAGTTGGCCAACCTAGTGCGCCGCTTGGTGCAATCCGCACTCCGTGCCCGGCACGTCCGGCTCTCACTATTGATGCAGCAGATGATCGCATCCGTTGCGCGTGGCATCATCATTGGGCTGGGCATTTTAGTCGCACTCTCGCAGTTCAATGTGTCCATCGGGCCGATGCTCGCGGGTCTCGGTATCGTCGGCTTCATCGTCGGCTTTGCCTTACAGGACTCCTTGTCGAACTTTGCCTCCGGCCTGATGATCCTGTTTTACGAGCCCTTTGATGTTGGCGATACCGTGATCGCAGGTGGGGTGCGAGGGCGAGTCAGTTCGATGAGCCTGGTCAATACCACCATCCGCACCTTCGACAACCAGTCCCTGATCATCCCCAACAATAAGATTTGGCAGGACGTGATCACCAACATCACCGACCAACATATTCGGCGTATTGATATGGAGTTTGGCGTCAGCTATGGCGACGATCTTGATAAGGTCGAAGACATCCTGCATGGACTGCTCAAAGCCGATGAGCGCGTGCTTAAAGATCCCGAAGCCAAGGTGCTCGTGGATTCCTTTGGCGACTCTTCCGTCAACATACTCTGCCGCCCTTGGGTCAATACCGAAGACTACTGGGAGGTGCGCTGGGATTTTAATAAGCGGGTCAAAAAGGCCTTCGACCGCGAAGGGGTAGTCATTCCTTTCCCACAGCGAGATGTTCATCTCTATACCCAAGCGCCTTCGGAGCCCGAGGCTAGAGACCAGAGACCTGAGGGCTGAGACTTGAGGGCTGAGACCAGAGGGCTGAGACTTGAGGGCTGAGACTTGAGGGCTGAGACTTGAGGGCTGAGACCAGAGGGCTGAGACTTGAGACCTGAAAGCTGGGACAGTAGGGGCTTTCCTTGTCCTAGACCATGAGCTTGTTGAATTGGGGAAGCCCGCGACACCCCTAAGCGCTCGAAGGCACAAAACGTTCAATCGCTCAAAAACACCGACGCACTGTAGTCCCCACTGCGACTGATCAGCAATCACTCGCCCTTCGAAGTCCACTCGTCACGACTTACGGCTCCGCCGTATTCCCTTGCCAGTTATTTCGTCTTCGGCCTCTGTTTTGTCGGTTTCTTTCGCTTATTAAATAAGCGAAATGCAAACATAACGACATGACCCCTTCGAAATTTCGGCAGGCATAATTGCGCTTGACCGCTCTGACGTGTTCCAAACTTTTGCTCTGAATTTTTTAAACCGCGAATGGACGCGAATGGATGCGGATGAACGCGGATTTTGGGGAGGTCGGGCGTCTCGCCCAACGCCGTTCGAAGGGCCACAAGGGGATGTGATAGCCACAAAGAGGCACAAAAAGGAGAAGTCGCTGCGCTATAACGCAGCCGTAATGTTTGAGTCCTGTTGGATGGGGGCGATAAAGTAATCGCGTTGATTTTTTATAGTAGGGGCTTTCCTTGGGAAGACCGCGACAACACCAACGCTCTCGAAGGCACGAAACATTCAATCGCTTCGGGGAGTTGGGGTCTGTATTTTTAACCGCCACGTAGAACGCTCTGCGCACGTGGCAGGCTTTATTGACGCTAATATTACGCTTATTTTGGGGAGCTACGAAAGCGTCGCCTATAACTAATGAATCAACCCGAGTTGTATTTTATATGTGGCTTTTGTTGATTTGATCGCTAATTAACATTTTGAAATTTAATTGAATGAAAAACTCATCTAAAAAATGCCGATTTTGTAACGTTGAAATGGAGAAGGATGCAGACACATGCCCGGCCTGCTATAATGCTCAGGGCTATCGTAAGGAGATCATATCGCTCTGTATAACTGTAGCGGTGCTGTTGTGTGTGGCGTTTGTTAAGGTCGGCGGAGTTTCGTTTGTGGTGAATTCCGAAGCAGTTCGTAATTTTGTGGATCAGACATCTGAACCAGTCGATACTTCGTCGCTTCGTGTCGCGGCGATCAATCATGATCAGTATTATTCTACCCCTACAGCTCAAACTCAGCGGCTGATTTCGTTCGAGGAGTTTCGTAGTCGTCCTCAGACGCATAGATCACAGAAGGTCTCACATGCTTCGTCCGCGACTTATCAAGGCACTAAGTTTCAGCAGGCAGCAGGGCAGTTCCCCTTTTATGTTGCTGAGAAATCCTGGGACCCGAATGCTAAGCGTTATACCTTTCTTCGGAAGGGGATGAACGGCACGGAGGTCGTGCAGCGCGGTGATAATCGACGGTATTTTATATCAGAGAATCAGAGCGAGTATCCACAGTCGGAAAGCGGATGCGGGCCTACCGCACTGTTAAATCTGTATATCTGGTATACGAAATTCGGACTACTGAAGGAGTCGATTCAGCATTCTAATTACAATCGCTATAAGCAGCTGAAGTTCCGTGAGATTGACCGCAAGTTGTTGAACATTCAGCGTGAGTCGAGAAATGCCCATGGCGGGACGAATGCGTTGGAGCAGGTGGTTGTGATGGATGAATTGATTCAGTCACATAGTCGGAGTGGGGCACGCCTACACTTTGAGATTAAACGAGCTCCGCTTGCGCTGGCTGACTTTCTTGATTTGAGCACAAATTATCGCGTCGGGATACTGTCAGTTCGCCCGAAAAGTTTGAAGACAGGTAAGTTAATGGGGAATCATGCAGTGCTTGTAATTCGTGGTGACACCAGTGGTAAGATCACCATCGCGAACTGGGGTGCATTTAGCCATGGAAGACTCGTTCAACGGGATGGCGCTCAATGGTTCATACCTGATGATACGACGCAGCATTCTATGCGTATCAATCAACTGACGACATTGATTCCATTTGTGCCGAAGGCTTAGTGCTAAAATTGTAGGGGCTTTCCTTGGGAAGCCCGCGACACTCCCAACGCGCTCGAATGCACGAAAGGTTCAATCGCTTATGGAAATTTAGGCGCTGTATTATAGATCAGATTTTTTAACCGCAGCGTAGAACGCGGCAGGCTTATTGACGCTAATATTACGCTTATTAGGGATTGGACGGTTCCCGCGTGCTACGCACGCTGCTTCATTTGTAGGGCAAAACACTTTCACTCTCACCACCAACCATCACTCGCGGCTCTACCGCTTTAAAACGCACCTTTAAAGCGATGCACTTCTAGGTGTTCGGTTTCGGGAAGGTGACTTTTTGGCAATGTGATCATGTCGCCTTCTTTGAATCGGAAGTGGGTCTGCAGGCTTTGATATATGACCTTCTGTCTGGTGTCGGAGTGATGGCATGACTAACCGCAACGTTATATAGTTCAGGCTTCCCATTGAACTAGAATTCACTTGGATCACCTTTGTATGCAATTAGGACATTCTGTGTTATTTATCAGTGGTGTTGCGGTTTTCATGGCTTTGTGCTGTTACGCAATTTATCGGAAGCGTAAGCAACTTGGTATTACCTCTCCAGTCGGTGAGAAGATGCTTCGGCCAGCAGGATATTCTTTGAGGAAGCGTATGGAGTCGCTTGATGAGACCCTCATGTTTTTTCCGTTGTCTGGTTTTTTTCTGCCAGTGCTAATCGCGCTTAGTCCTATTGTCCTTTTTAAGGAGCAGTTGAGCCATTGTAGCCCCGTCAGCGCTATCACAGTTTTGGTGTTATGCCTCATTGTGTTACTTGCAGGTTGGGTGATCGGGCTCGTCCTGACTTATAAACGTCTGAACCATTGGTTGGATTGTTCGCTAGGGTTGAGCGGTGAGGAGCTTGTTGCGCAGTGCCTGAACCCTCTGTTTGGTAAAGGGTATCGGATTTACCATGACTTCCCGATTGAAGGACGAAAGGCCGCGGCAAATATTGATCATATCGTGATCGGGCCTAATGGTGTCTTTGTCATAGAGACCAAAATGCGTCGGAAGCATAAGAAAGTCAGAACTAAGCAGGAGAGCCACAAGGTCGAATATAATGGGGATGAGCTCATCTATCCTAGCTATCGAGATCGTCACGGTCTTGGCCAAACCGAAGCCAATTCGAAACACTTAGAGGAATTTTTGTGGAGTAAGACCAATAAGCGTATTCCGGTAACAGGGATTCTGACGATCCCTGGTTGGTATGTGACTCAAACTGGATATGGAAAGGTATTGGTCCGGAGTCACAAGACTTTGGTGAAGACTATTCTCGCAAGTAAACGCAGCATTGATGCAGATGCGTTCCGATCCGCAGTCATCGCTGTGCGAGAAATGTGCCTGGATGTGGACATTTAGTTAAGCCTTGCCGGTTCATGGCATCTCCGGTCTTTGAGGACTATGAAAAGTGACACCACTGAGATCACACGTCAGGACTTTATGGATTTCTTTCGAGACGATGATCGATTGAACCTTCTAACCAATGATGACCGTCTGGAGATCTTCTCTCAGATTCTAGCTGGGAGCTCGGACATCACTAAGAATTGCTGGATGATCTGATCAGCGACTACAGCATCGCCGGGCTTGAAGTGGTGGAGATGTGAGTTTTCACAGATTTTAAAACCGCGGATTACGCAGATGAACGCGGATTGTTTTAATTGTAGGGGCTTTGCTTGCGAAGACCGCGACACCGCTAACGGGGACGAACGTCGATTGCGGTGATACAGACACTCGGCTCACTCAGATTCGGGCACTGTTTTTTTACCACCCGCTTCGCTTGAGGACACGGAGAGCACAGAGGAGCTGGACTGCGAAGGTTGCAGGATGGCTTATTGACGCTAATACTACGCTTATTTCTGAGAGGAAATGACCTACTCATCCGCAATGGGGCATCGCGGCTCGATGCTGTGTTCATACAAGCCCCATGCCCAACGCAATCGATAGGCTTCGGCTTCTTCCCAATTATCAAACCATTCGCCGCACCATCGCTCATAAGGGCCGGTATTGTCACGGTAGGCGAAGAATACGGAGATACGCCCCATGGCTTCTCTTGTGTCTATCTGGTCGAGTATGTGCGCATTGAGTGTTTCGTCTGCCATCGATACTCGCAGTTGCTGCCGTCGCTCTGATTGTTCGGGTGTCGGGTGATCGAGTTGATCGCAGAGTCCCGCCCATTGGGCGTCAGCGGCATACAACGCTTCGTCATTAAGCTCTCCCTGTTGATGACGGTTCCAGATCTCATTTGCATAAGGAAGGAAGCTGTTGGGCCAACCACCGTAGGGGGTATCAACCTCATCGGGGTGAAGACGCGGATGTAGATATGCGATGCACTGCCACACTTTGAGCAAAGGCTCCAACGGTGAAAACAGGGGAAGGGGACTGAGTGTGATGTAAGTCGTTAAGACGCTTTGCGCGTGTTCTTTGGAGTCTGGAATGAAGTGTTTCATAGCGTCGCTTTTTGTCGATTAATACGCTTGCTATATTCCGAATATATTCGGAAACTAGCAAGCATGAAAGACAAGTATCCTCCAGGCACGGTGATTCAAATTCTTGACGAGTGGAACGAAGGTGACCGTTCCTATTATGTCGTTGTGGCAGGGGACGAGGGCAGCGACAGAGTTGACATCACACCGACGCTTTGGAAGGGTCCGTTCAGACCGCGAGAACGAATCCGAACTAATATGTTCAGGGTGATCGCTTATTGTGATGCAAAAGGTAACTTGGAACTGGCTCGCCCCGAGATTGGAGGCACTGAATTGTCGCTGGCTGGAGAAACAATCCGGCCTGAAGGACAAGCGTCTGAATGATGTCAAACGCGGTAAGTCGACGCTGTCTGAGGAAGAGCTGCAGCGTATTGGAAAAGCTTTGGATTATCTGAATCGCAAGGGCTGAGCATCGTCTCAGTTGCTTGAGGTTTAGTCGATTGGCTCAGCGCTGGTTAAGACATCCTGCCAACTGCAGGTGATCGCCATATAAGGAGTCGCAGCATCTTGTGCTCTGTGAAGTTTCGTTAGATCAATTTTTTTGAATGCAGTGGATTCATCGAATTCAAATACTAAGTAATGAGCAGACTTTCCTGGTGTTATTCCAGAGGTAGGGTGCTTCGTTCGAATATATTCGTGTAATTGGCTATTTTCCATGAATCGAACGGTTCTGACTTTAGCACGCCAACCTAATGTCTGCTTTTTTCCTGATAAGCTTCCTCCGTAAGGGATGAATTCTGAGCCGACCTCCATGCTGAGGTTTAGATTCAATGTTTTTGAGGTATTAGCGGAGTCGACTCGGCAGTAAGCGAATCCGTGCTCTTTAAACGTGCCGATTCGATTCTTATGCATGTAGAGGAACACACAGGGCGCTTCCTTTCGGGCGATGTTGTATGCGTTGCCATCTTCTTCGACTCTTTCCGGTTTATCTTGGTATGTCTGGTAACTCGTATCTGACAGATAGCGATACTGGCTAAAGCTGTCTGACTGATGTTCAAAGACGTCGAGTATGAAGTCTTTGAGTGTTTCAATGCAGGCATCGTTTCCGGGCTTCATGACCATAGCGCCGACACCTGGGGCAATCTCATGAAACTTACTTAGCTGCTCGGCCTCCTTGTCGTTGGTGCCTGGGTAGAGCACGTAGGAGCCGATCGTATGCCGCAGGGCATCGTTGTAGGTGTGCATCTTCAGTAGGTCGCCGCGCTTGTAGGTGCGCTCTGCTTTACTATCCCGTTTTTCTTCGCTGATTTCCTTCTCACTGATCTCTGTTTGGCCAAAGACCTTGGTGATATCCTCCGCCCGATACTTGGCGTCAAAATGCAGGTGTGCGACTTTACCATCTTCCTCAGCTGCTTTTTCAGAGGTGTAGTTCGCTGGGAAGATACTTAATGTGTAGTCAGGACGAAAGCGCCGTGAGTAGGAGCCGCTCTGTGTCGCACCTTCGTTGTAGCTGAAGGTGCGCTCGTAGTGTAGATCCACTTTGAGTGCTGTGTGTGGGTCGTTCCATTCGAAGCGACTGCGTGATTGCTTGCCGCTCTTCAGGTTAATGGTCAGCTGACCGTTGTTTTCAGAAATGAAGTCATCCAATTCAACTTCGCTTTCGGCTTCTGACATCCCATCAATCGATTTGAGCAATTCATGCAGTTTGATGAAGATCCAATATTCGTAGAGGGTGGCGACATCACGTGTGCTGCCGCTGTAGCATTCCTGCTCGCCCTCCCAATTCAAAGTCGCTGCTGCCTGTGTGAGCAACCATGCCTGTAGCACCTCGCGGTAACCTTCGCGTTTTTGTAATGTCTGATTATCGAGTGGCAAGCGCTGCATTCTGCTGACTTCATTGAAGAATCGCCGAGCGAGTAGGGCGTCCAATGCGTCCATCATCTCATGGGCTTCGATTCCAACTGAGGAGACTTTGCATGGCTCCTTCCACTTCACTGCGCTAACATCCGCGCACAGTTGGCGAAAGGTGGTCAGTGCAAATTTGATGAATTGATTCGGGGCGGTGTCATAGGTGTCCTTTTTGCGGACATCACAGACTTCTGCGGGTCTGCGATTGTCTGATGCTCCCTGCCAGCCACGTAGCATACGCACTGGATCTGAAAGGTAGTCATTTGAACGAGCGGTGCCAGTTGGCACCCAGTTGCTTTCCTTGATTAGTTTTGAGTGCGGGTTGCGGTCGATCGCTTCGAGTAAGCGACTCAACCGCTCTTCGTTCATGAAGTGTCGCAGAAATAGAAATTGCTCGAGTAAGAGTTTGGACTCGTTGGTTGAATCCGCACTGAAGCTTAGGCTGGTGGGCGCTTCCCAGCTCAACAGGAGTTGCTGACAGAACTCGGCAATCTCCTCGGTCATCTGCCGATACTCGGTTTCGAAATCAAATTTACGGGAAATGATTTCAAAGCTCAGCGTGAGCGGGCGAAATTCATGACTGGTGATGGCGAACGCTGCCATGCCCAGATGGTTCACGACTTTGAACTCACCGCTTCGGTTTTGACGGACCTTCCAATTCTGTGATTCCAGCGAACTCTGAATTACGGTATCGGTCGGCAATGCATCGCATTCGATGCACCATTCGTAGCCCCATGTCTCCTTGAGCTGTATACAAACTTGATCAGCGCGATGAACCACACGGATCGGTGGTTCTGTTTCATTTGCCCAACGCTTGGCTTTCCATGTGGATGGAAGCTCTGTCGGCATGTAAGTGCACTCAGTGTGATCCAGAGACACATTGGGACTACTGGCTTCAATCACCCACCAACCGAGAGGTGTCCCGTCAATTTTCGTCAAGGGGATGCTGAGACGTTCGTAGCCATGCTCCATAACGCTACGCTATTGAATGAAACTGACGAATTGCTCGTCGCGCAGTGTTTGAATCATTGCTTGGAGTTTCTGCAGTGATTTCGGGAAGGCTGCGTCGGTATGGTTAAACTGAAGTGCTGCGTCCAACTGGATCTTGGTCTGCGCTTGAGCTGTCTCAGCTTCAATCGCACCCTTGTGGCAATAGGCTGCCAGTGCTGCGAGTAGTCCGCCGATGCGGCCCATGCTGCCATGGAGCTTCGGCAAGAGCTTTTGCAGAATCTGATTATCTAGGTCTTGTTTCCATGTGCCTGCGTCCCATGCGTCCGAATCATCTGCCAAGTGGCGGCATACACGCAGGTAAGTATTCACTTCCTTGGCTGTGCGGTAGGCGAACTCGAAGCGACCATCTTTGAGGATCTTGAAAAGGTTGAGCAGATGATCTGCAATTTTATCAGAGTAGTCTCCTTTGAGGGCTTCGATCTCTCCTTTTTGGGCTTGTCTCGCGATTTGCAGGAAGCCTTCGGCCACGCCTGGTTCGGCGGGTTCAACTTCTTGATATTGCTTAGGTTCTCTTAGGAATTTTTCAATTTCGGGTTCGGAGACGGTAAATTCAATCACGTTGGCACGATCCAGAACCTTCGGGCTGAACATGTAGGTGGTCTCGTCAATATTGACGGTGCCGATTACGAAGAGGTTATGGGGATACTCGATGCGATGCGGCACCCTGAGCTCATCGCCTTCGAATCGTAGTAACTTATCTTCGCCTTCTTTGTGTAATTCCAGAGAGCCGTCCGTTTGTTCCATCGTAGAGAGGAAATCTGAGAAATAGCGCTCGACGTGTGAGAGATTCATCTCGTCTAGAATCAGGAAATGAGGGGACTCTGGATGTTCTTTGGACCGTAGGATTAAGTCGAGGATTGGAGTGGATTGATAGCTTGGTTTGCCTTCGAGCGGTCGCAAATGATTCACAAATCCCAGCACACTGCGGTTATCGGTCCAGTCGGCACCAACTGCGATGGTCGCGGAATTCGATCCGTCTGAGTTGCTTAGATATGTGGCTAATGCTGTCGCGAGCTTGGTTTTTCCTGTGCCGGAGGCACCGGTGAGGATGGTGAATGGCTTCGTTAGAGTCGAGAGTGCGAATCTACTGAATAGAAGTTTGGTATTTGAGCTTATTACGTCTTCAGCTTCTGAGAGCTTGAAAGAACAAATGCGTTTTTTTCCAGAATAGAATTCTATGATGCTTTCGGTGACTTTCCGATTCTGTTGAAGTGTCTTAATTATGTCATTAATTATTCCGTGGTGATCAATTCTTAATCCAAGTGCAACAGCAGCAGCTGGCTGAAATGCATCTGTTCGACTTAAGCCTTTATATTTCCCATATAGATCAATTCGATTAGGTTTTTTCTCAGTTAGAAATGAGCGCAGTCTTTTGGATGAATCACTCGAAAGGTGGTTCGGTTTTTCTAGTTCGTCGCTGATTTTTATACGCAAGTCTTGTAGTGCGGTTATTTTTTCAGCAAATCTATCTTTATCTTTAATCTCCTCCTCACCTAATAGCTCCTTTTCTTTTGCGGTCATTACTCCTCGCTCTATCAACCAATCAACCTCGTTCATATAGAGATCATATAAATCATAAAGTGGGACTGATATTGCGCATCCTAATAATAACGCGTCATCTATAGGGGTGGGCTTTTTCGTCTTTTCACTGTCAGGCTTCGAACTTGATAGTAAAATTAGTTCTTCTTTAACTTCATAGTGTTTGCCCCATGCTTTTCCGAATTGCTCTTTGATTCGTTTTGGCAGGTTCCCATTGTTTGCAATTAAGTCGTCTATTGAACGTGCCTTATCTTTTATCTGATTAATTATAACCTGAGGTAGGGGAAGTTCTGTTTTGTTCATTAGCTTTTAGTTGTTAGCTATAGTGCGCGCTATTTACTTGCCAAGCCTTTTATGATTTGAGCGCCAATGGCTTCAATGACTGGAACTGCGACAGAATTCCCGAATTGCTGATATGCATGCCTCTTTGATTGGTGCGGCTGGAAATCCTCAGGGTAGCCTTGGAGTCGTGCGCATTCGCGGGGTGTCAGGACTCTTGGGTTCTTGTTTTTCTGTTCGATAAGAATTTCACTACCGTCCTTCCAGTAGCGAGCCGATATTGTATTTGCGTATTCATCTTTGGCATTGAATAAGGAATAGCCAAATCCATTGCCTTTATTTTTGTGTCCTTCTTTTCGGCGTTGGTGACCATCCCACATCCTGTCTGAAATCGTATATTTCTCGTCTGGTTTCTTTTCGAATATATCTCCCAGCTTCTTGTAAACGCTGTGGCGATTGTCTTTAGGAAACTCGAATTCGATTGGGGTTGAAAACGCGACGATGAAAATTCGTTCGCGATTCTGTGGGACGCCTTGGTCATAGGCACGCACTACTTTTTCATAAACAGTATAGCCAATTTCTCGCAGTGCATTGCAAATGACTGTGAATGTTTTCCCTTTGTCGTGGCCTTTGAGACGTTTGACGTTTTCTAGAAATAGGACTTTAGGGCGTTGAGTCTTTGCTATCGTTAGTATGTCAAAGAAGAGTGTGCCGCGGGCATCTTCGAATCCCAACTGTTTCCCTGCTTGCGAAAACGGCTGGCAGGGAAAGCCCCCGCAGAGTGTGTCATGGTTGGGGATATGTTCTGGTGTTAGATTACCTGCTTCTTGCGTCTTAGTAAACTGAGTTATGTCACCAAATGGCACTTCACCATAGTTTTGATAATAGGTTTCCTTGGCTTTGGGCTCCCACTCGGAAGAAAAGACGCATTTTCCGCCCAGTTCTTCTAGGGCAATTCGGAAGCCGCCTATGCCGGCAAAGAGATCAATGAAAGTGAACTTTGGATTTGTTTGAGGAGGGAAGGGGATATCTGAATAATCGATTTTAACCGATTTAGGTGCCTTCGACATTTGGATGATCGCTGTCGCTTTTTTGAGTCGTTGCAGTTGGCAATGGAAACGCAGAATATCCATCCACTTTTGACCATAGGTGTCATCTAATAGGATCGGTGGCTCAGTAGTGTTTTGTAGCCAGTGAGAGATGATCGCAGGTAATTCTTCGCGGATGTGTGCGTCAAAAACAGTGGTCGATTCTATGGTAAGTAAAAGCTTCAGCGCGGTTTTGTGCTGAATTTTTAGAGCGCCTTTTGTCTTTGGTTCAGTGGCGTTAACGACTGGCGAGAAGTCAATATAGACGGGCTTCGGATGCTTGGTCGCTTTCTTGGGAGCAGAGCCTGGGTTGCGCGAAGCCTCAATGCAATGATAGCGCAAGGTATCCAGCCATTTCGTGGCGTATGATGCGTTCAGCTGCTCCGGGCATTCTTTAGGATGGTGCAGCCAATCCTCAATAATGGTGGGGAGTGCTTGTTGGATTGTTTCGCTGTGATCCGTTGCGGATTCGAGTGTCAGCAGGAGCCGTAGTGCGTCGTCTTGATGGATGACCAAGGCACCTGCTTTGGGGGATGCGAATTTGGCAACGCCGTTCACTTTGAGGTGTTTCACGTGTTGAGAGGGCTGGGTATTCGTCATGGAGGGTATGTCTATTTCTTGGTGGCTGGGTAGGCGGGCGCTTCTTCGGCTACAAAGGCCAACGGCGGCTGGGTCGTTTCTTCGCAGAGACGCTGGGCGTTCGCGATAAACCAGTCCTTGAGGGTGCTGTCTTTTAGCGCCAACGCACGGTAGAGCTCCTGCTTGAACTCGGGTTCAACATCGATGACGATTCTGCCTGATTTTCCTTGTGCCATGGGATGTAACGTGACGTATGTGACGTTACATTGTCAAGGGTGGCGTGTTTTCTTGTGTTAAATGCTCTTATTCAACGCCATACATCTTATAAAGGGCGTCCTCGTTGATGCCGAATTTGAGGAGTGCAGCCCGTTTTGTCACTAGGGGCTGAAAATGGGGTCATGTCGTTATGTTTGCAATCGTGACTGGCTGCGATTTTGCGGTGATTCTAACGGGAGTCTGCATGAGGTGAATCATCTACTAGCAGATTTAAGACCTAACTGTCTTTCTGTATAGATTAAAAACTAGTCCTTTGGGACTAGTTGGAGCGTTACTAGGGGGGATTAGTGAGTTGTGACTTGTGAGTAGTGACTGGTGAGTAGTGACTTGAGAGCTGAGACTTGAGGGCTGAGACTTGAGAGCTGAGACTTGAGGGCTGAGACTTGATCGCGTAAAAGACTTCGTCTCACGCGACTACGGACTTGAGGGCTGAGGTGGGCAGTCGCTATTGCTAGACTTGGATAGAACAACCACCTCCCCGCGATGCGGGACTCCTCCTAACTTCGGAGGAGAGTTTTTTGCGGTATTACAATACACAGGCTATTTTTGTTAGAATAAAGGTCACCTTCATCAGCAGGCTCTTAATTGTTCCTTTACTTGCCCTGAGGGCTAGTCGACGGGCTCATCACGGGCTAGAGCAGTCACCTTTCGCGAGCTTTTCCTTCGCTCTTCGAGCTAAACGGGTTCTAAAGCGCTCCGCTACTGGTTTGCTGGCCAGTTGTGATGCAGTTTCTCTAGCCAAGGGGTGAGGCCTTCTTGGCGAACTACTGTAAATCGGTCGAGCATGCGAGCGAGCTGTTCGAGTTCGGGGTTCATCCAGCCGATCAGTTGTAGCATTTTGTCATGCTGGGTTTGAAGATCTTGCCAGTGAAGCACACGTTCGTGGTGAAAGACGCGGTTGCGTAGATCGCGAACCTTTTGCCATTTGGGTCTAAGGCTATCGACGTTGCGCTCGGACTTCGGGGCATGGGTGAAGGCGGTTTTGGCAATATTATAGGCGAGCCCAGACGTCATGTGTGGCTTGGTGAAGAAGCCGACCCAGAACCCAAAGGTGAGCTCTGCGACGACACGTCCGGAGGAGAGTGGCTTGCCCGCTCGGTTCAGATGGTCTTTTGCATCAGTCACCTGATTGCTTTGCCAGTGTGGCAACTTGAGGGTGTTATACCAGGTGTCGGTGCCTGCGCGTGCAGTCAAGCTTGTGTGCATGGCGTTGCGCAAGGATATCTCGGCGAATTGTAGAGGGGAGTAGAGTGATTCGCATAGGGCCATGTTCAATAGGTAGCGAGCGAGTGCGCTTGCATTGTCTACGTCATCCTGTCGGTAGGCACCTAGGCGTTCCGGGGTAAGATGGGTTTCTACCTGACTGAAAAATGTTGGATCCATGCTTGATTTAACGGGGACGTTCGTATTTGTTCATCAGCGTAGACCCCGGGCACTTCTTCCTTAGTCCTTTGCGATTAATAGGAGCCGGGGTTTCTTTTTGTCCAAATTTGTTGCCCATCGTCAGTTCATAGGAAATGCTTTTGTTTGAATCCTGCAAAGCTAAATTTACGCTAATTGGGTGAGGCAAGCGGCGGGTGGGAACATCGAACGTTGAACTTCGAACGTCCAATTTTGAATGGGAAGAGCTGAGGTGGGAGAGCTGAGGAGGGGGAGACTTGAGAGCTGAGAGCTGAGAGCTGAAACATGGAAACTGGGAAACACGGAAACTTGGAAACATGGAAACGTGGAAACAGGGAAACTTAGCGAAGCGAAGGGTGATTGAGCTGGGTTCCCTTTGGGCAAGTGAAGGAACCAACTTTGAAAACAATCGCGTAAAACGCTGCGCGCACGCGATTGTTTGGTGAGTGACGGATTCTTTTGCTCGCAGCTTGGTTCGAATGTCGTTTTCTCTGTTGCCTATGCCTTTTACTGAATTTGAAGATGCGTCGATTCGCGCGGCGATGGATGCGTTTATTGAGCGCCGTCGTCCAGAGCCTTCTATACGAGCTGAGGTTGACCTCGCTTACCGGATCGAGGGCTTCAGTGTGGTGATCCACGAAATACGTCCCTCGTATGCGGATCGTTCGGTGATGTCTGAGCCGATGGTGGCCAAGGCGACGTATGTGCGGACTAAAAATCACTGGAAAGTGCTGTGGCAGCGAGCGAGCCTTAAATGGCAGAGCTACGATCCTGAGCCTACGGTAAAGCATATTGACGGCTTTATTAAGCTAGTGGATGAGGATGCTTACGCCTGTTTCTGGGGGTGAGGGTGGCCTGCGGCCGAGTTTGAAGGGCGGAGACTTGAGGGCTAGGGGTAAGAGGCTAGGGGTAAGAGGCTAGGGGTAAGAGGTCTGAGGGCTGAGGCTTGAGGGCTGAGACTTGAGGGCTGAGACTTGAGGGCTGAGACTTGAGAGCTGAGACTTGATCGCGTAAAAGACTTCGTCTCACGCGACTACGGACTTGAGGGCTGAGACTTGAGGGCTGAGACTTGAGGGGGGGCTTAGGCGCTGCGGCCGGCACCGAGACCGTCCTTCCCTTGCACTTGTCACTCCCACTAGGCCGAAGGCCGCTCACTCTTCACTGCGGCGGCCGCCGCGAAGAGGTCTTCGAAGGCGTCGACGCTGGCTTCGATCGGTTTGGCGTAGCCGCCGCCCATGAAGATGACGATGGGGATGCCGTGCGTGCGGTTGTAGGCGAAGACGCGTTGATTGCGTTGCTTGAGACCGTCGCGGGTGAGGGCGAGTTTGCCGAGGGCGTCTTCGGCTAAGGGGTCGACGCCGGCTTGGTAGAGGATGAGGTCGAAGTCCTGTGGGCGGATCTTTTCGAGTGTGCGGTCGAGGCAGCTGAGATAGTAAGCGTCGTCGGTGTCGTCGGCGAGGTGCACGTCGAGGTCGCTCTGTTGCTTGCGGAAGGGGAAGTTGCTTTCGCAGTGAATGGAGCAGGTGAACAGGTCGGGGTGCCCGGCGAGGATGGCTGCGGTGCCGTCGCCTTGGTGGACGTCGAGGTCGAGGATGAGCACGCGGCGAATGGTGGGCGTCTGCAGTGCGGTGAGCGCGCAGATGGCGAGGTCGTTAAAAATACAATAACCGGAGCCGCAGTCGTAATAGGCGTGGTGGGTGCCGCCTGCCATGTTGCCTGTGATACTGCCGGTGCGCAGGGCCTCTTCGAGGGCTTGTAGGCTGCCTCCGGTGATGCGGAGCGTGCGCTCTACGATGGCGGGCGTCCAAGGGCGTAGCCCGATGCGGCGAATGATGTCTGCGGGTAGGGTGCCTGCTAAAAATTGATCGACATAGTCGTGCTGATGGGCGCGTAGGATTTCTTCGCGGGTCGCGCGCCGCGGCGCCTGCATTTGTATGGTTGGGTGATGCTGTAGTCGCTCGGCGAGCAGGCGGTAGCGCTCGCGGGGGAAGCGGACGCTGGGGTCGAGGCCTTCGGTATAGACAGGGTCGTAGTAGAGGGAGAGCACTTCAGGGAGGTCGGCCTTCGGCCTTAGTGAGGAGTGGTAGTGAGGAGTGGTAGTGAGGAGTGGTAGTGAGGAGTGGAAATCTGGAAGCGCTGAAAGCGCTGAAAGCTGAAACTGCTGAAAGCTGAAACTGCTGAAACGCTGAAACGCTGAAAGCTGAAACTGATGAAAGCTGAAACTGCTGAAACTGATGAAAGCTGAAACTGAAAAACTTAAACTTTGATATACTGAAACTACGGAAAGTGAAAATGCTGAAAGCTAAGTATTGTTGGTTTTACTGTTTCTTTGGGGTCATCAAATAGTCGCGCATTTCAGATGAGATCGGTTGATCGCCGAGCCAGATGCGGAAGTAGAGCGAGGCGAAGTCATCGCCTGGTATGGTAATGATGGAGTGCCCGTTGATTTCTAGTGATGTGCCGTGCCCTTGCTTATAGCTGAGTGCGGATTGGTCGCCGCGATGCACGGTGGTGTAGGCGTCATTGAGCTGCGCTACGCGATCTTCGATACTGGCAAGCTCGCTTGGGCTTAAGTTGCGCTGCAGTATCTTTTCGCCGGATTCCAGAATGATTTCTTTTTTGATGGTGCGTAGATAGTTGAACTCGAGTCGCAATGTGTGCTGCCCGTTGAGCACCTCCGCGGGAGTGGCTTGTGCTGGGGCATCGGTATACAATGTTAAGTCGTAGAGTTTAAAAAACATGGCATGGACATGGCGGAATGTGCCACGTGCTTGTGGCGCTTGCGATGATGCGAGCTCACGGCTGGCATTGGCGATCTCAGGGGCGGCTAATACTACTACGCACAATAGGAGGATGTGTCTGACTTGGAGTCTTTTTCGCTGTGTGTGCATATTGAATATTTTATAAGTGAAAGGGGGGGGGCTCAAGTGCTGTGGAGCGTGGCGCGCCTAGTGGCTTATCTCTGCGTTGTTTCGTATTTATCTGTTTCTCGAAAGACTTCGAAGAGCTGAAGTATTATGGAATTTGGTCGGCATAAACTTCGAACATCGAACGTCCAATTTTGAATAGAAATTCGCTTTTCATTCCAAGGTGCATTGGACGTTCGATGTGGGTAGCCAAACCATAGGATTTGCGAAGTTTTGAATGTTACAGGCTACTAGTGTTTGAGTGATGGTTCACCTATATATTCGTGTGGGGGGCGTTGAGCTTACAGGTAAAATGGTGGGCGGTTTCGTATATTAGCTGTAAGTCCGCGGCAGGTGGAGCGATTGCTCTGCTATGCAACTCTCTCCAATTAAAGCGTATGTCTACCCAGGCTATGGAATCGTCAGTGTGGGGAAGGTTGCTGTGGAGGTGACGCTGCAATTATACCTCTTTGATTATTATACACGTATATTGGGGCTAAGCCCGCTGCTGGCTGGTCTGGCGTTTGCCGTGGCGATTCTTTGGGATGCGCTGAGTGATGTCATCGTGTCGCTGGGGCTGATTGCTGCGCGGCAACGGGGAGTGTCGTATAGTGCGGTGATGTGGGTCGGTTCGTTGCTACTGGCGGGGGCGACTGTGCTCTTATTTGCGCCAAGTGGGCAGGGCACACAAATGGGGCTGTTTCTGCACTTGTTGGTTGCGTATGTGTTGGTCAATACGGGGATGACGTTGGTGGATTTGCCGCAGAGCAGTCTGAGTGCGGAGCTATCGACGAGCGCGAATGAGCGCAATAAGCTACTGGCCTCACGTATGGGTTTTGGGATTGGTGGGCTTGCGATCGGTAGTGCCTTGCCAGGACTATTATTGGGGCAGAGTGGGGACTTGAGCGCGGGTGACGCACTGCGAGACTCTCGACAGCTGAGTGCATGGTGGCTTGCGGGGATGGTGCTGATTGGAGCCAGTGTGACGTTTTTTATGATACGGCGCCGCGAGCGTGCGACGCAGCACACTGCCCCTGCGGTATTGCCTCGTTGGAGGGAGTTGCGTGGCTTGCTACAGGATCGCGGGTTTATGTGTATTTTGTATGCGGGGATTATTGCTGCGGTGGCTCGCACGGTAAACGCGGCGTTGGCATTGATCTACTATCGCCTAGTGCTGCAACTATCTGAGCCGCAGGTGACACAAGCGATCCTGCCGGTGTTTACGCTTTGTATCGTGGTTTCGATCCCCTTGTGGATTTGGCTCTCGAAGCGCTATGGCAAGCAACGGCCTGCCGCGGTTGCGGTCTGCCTACTTGGGGCGATTGGCTGCGTCGCGTATCCGTTGCTGCCTGCCCAGTTGCTGGCGCCGACCTTGTTCGTCTCGGTGGTTACGGGCGTGCTGTGTGGTGCCGTCTTTCTTGTGGAGTCGATGATTACCGACTGTATTGATGCGAATGCGGTTGAGACTTCGCAGCGCAAGGAGGCATTGTATTTTGCCGTGTGGAAGTCTGGTCTGAAAGTCGCTCGTGCGATTGCCTTTGTCTGCGTGGGAGTGGGGCTACATGTGATGGGAGTCGATCTAGCTGCTGAGAGTCTTTCAGCTCAGATGCAAACGGGGATCGTCCTGCTTTTCGGTGTCTTTGTCGGTGTCTGTTTTATACTGTCAGGCTGGTATCTCTTGCGTGCCCAAGTGCCGAGGCCGTTACATCGATAGTGCTGCAGTATGCTTGTGGGCCTTACCCTTCGGAAGGTTCAGAATTATCGCTCAACATGGTGGGCTTGAACTTCTGCTTATGTTACAAGCCGTTCGCTTTTTTGGGACAGTCTGTTAAATGTATGGGGAGGACATTACTTTATGAAAGACGACCCTTATAATGCTGAGTTTCTCCTGAGAAGGCTGATGGAGCAGACGACTGATAGTATCTACTTCAAGGATTTGCAGTCCCGGTTCGTCATGGTGAATAAAACGTTGGCCACCGCATGGGGCTTTTCCAAGCGTGAAGAGCTGATCGGTAAAAGCGACTACGATAGTTTTAAGGAAGCGGATGCTCGTCAGATGTATGAGGACGAACAGGCTATTATCCAAAGTGGTGTGCCGATCGAAGGTCTGGAGGAGGAAACCACATGGAAGGATGGTCGTGTGGCGTGGTCTTCAACTTCAAAGGTTCCCTTGATCGATGATTCGGGTAAGACAGTGGGGACGTTTGGGATATCGCGCAATATTACCGAGCACAAGCTGGCTGCTCTGAAGGCTGCCCGCTATGCGGAGGAGATACGTCAGATCAAGGTGGGAATGGAGGAAGATCTCGACATCGCCGCAGAGTTTCAAAAGGCATTTTTCCCAAATACATATCCTGTCTTCCCGCGTGGGGTTTCCCCCGCAGACAGTGCTGTTGAGTTTCTACATCATCACCATGCTAGTTCGACAGTGAGTGGTGATCTATGTGCGATACGGCGATTGTCGGATACCGAGTGCGGCATCTTATTGTGTGATGTGATGGGGCATGGAATACGGGCAGCATTGGGCACGGCGCTTATCTATGCCACACTGGAAGAGCTTGCGCTCCAGGAGTGTGATCCAGGAGAGTTTCTTGCTAGAATGAACGAGCGACTGTTGCCGGTGATGCGTAAAGGACACGTGTTTATGTATGCGACTGCGTGTTACGCGGTGTATAATGCGAGCACCGGGTTACTACGGATCGCGAATGCGGGGCATCCATCGCCACTTCTGTTTCGTGAGCAGGATCACTCTGTGCGTTGGTTGATGGATGCCCCGGCTCAACGCGGGCCTGGGTTGGCAATTAACGAAGGTGCAAAGTATCAGACGCATGAGTTACAGTTGCAGCCTGGGGATGCGTTGGTGCTGTATACCGACGGGTTGTATGAAGCCTCTAAGCCTGACGATGACGAGGAGTTTGGTGAGGATCGCTTATTGCAGGCAGCGCAGAAGTATCGCGAGCGATCGCTTGATGCGCTGTTTCCTGCGTTGATCGGGGAGGTGCAGCACTTTACCGGTGCTACAGAATTCGACGATGATATTTGTTTGGTCGGTTTGAAGTGCCGAGAGATTGAGAGGGGGCTGAGACCTGAGACCTGAGAGCTGAGACCTGAGGGGGGAGACTTGAGAGCTGAGGGGGGAGAGCTGAGACTTGAGAGCTGAGACTTGAGAGCTGAGACTTGAGGCCTGAGGGGGGAGAGCTGAGACTTGAGAGGGAGAGACTTGAACTTAGGTGACGTCCTTGTTGGCTTCTTGGGCAATGGTGCCGACGGGGAACGTCGGCGCTCCCCAGGGGCGTTTCTACGATCCCTCGTCTTGGTGGGTGTGCGCCTTGGGATTCGCCTTTGGTTGAGTGTCGCTGCGCTGGAAGTGAGAGACTGATTCTAATCAACGTGGCAGACTGCCGCTTCTATGGGCTGAGTCGAACGCACAGTCGCGTAGGCCGTCTCGCCCTCGCATGTGCACTCCCACTCGGTCGAAGGTCGCTCACTCTCAGTTGGCTACTGCTTTCTATTCAGTGCTTGGCAGTCTTTGGTGCTGCAACCACAGCTCGAGCCGCCTTTCTTTTTAGGAAAAAAAGTTTTTTGCAGGTAGATGAGTGCGCCGACGAGGATGAGCCCGACGAGGATGATTTCTAAGTATTTCATTAGTGGAAAGATCTAAGTGCTAGATTCTAACTGCTAACTCCTCTTTACACAAACAGCATGCCGATTTGATAGGTCAGCACTGCGGCGATCCATGCCACTCCGGTGAGCGTAAAGAAGCTGGCAATTGCCCAGCCCCAATTGAGCTCCTTGGCGATGACGGCGAGCGTCGCGCCGCACTGCATGCAGAGGGCGAAGAATACCATGATCGATAGTGCGACGGGGATGTTGAACACGTTCTCGCCTTTGCGTGGGCCGCTCTCCCATTTTGTGTTGGTGAGCGTGCTGCGCAGATCGTCCGACTCTTCGTCGATCTCACCGCCTAGGGCATAGGTAATGCCTAGCGTGGAAATAATGATTTCACGTGCTGGAAAACTCGCTAGGACGCCGACGGTGATTTTCCAATCGTAGCCTGCGGGGGCGAAGACGGGCTGCACTAATTTACCGAATCGACCCATGTAGCTTTGCTCTAGGAATGCGGCATCGACGAGTTTACCAACGGCTTCTTCGTCTGCTTCACTGAGCTCAGTGAGGCTGGCTGCGGCCATGTATTCGGTGGTGACGACTTCTTCGACTTCGGTGGAACGTGGGAAATACAGTAGCGCCCAAATGATGATGGACATCGCAAAGATCACGGTGCCGGCACGGACGACAAATTCCTTGCCGCTCTCATACATGCGATTGAATACGAGGTTGATTTGCGGCACACGGTAGTGCGGCAGCTCCATGACAAATGGAGGTGCGCTGCGGCCACGGTTCAATGTCTTGTTGAGCATCCATGCGAGCGGTGCTGCGATGAGTGCACCGATGAAGTGCATGGCGAAGAGCGTAGCTCCTGCAACGCTCGGGCCGTAACGAGGCTCGATGAAGGCACCGATGAGTAGTAGATAAACGGGTAGGCGTGCGGAGCAACTCATCAGCGGTGTGACGAGGATCGTGATCATGCGCGCTTTGTTATCGCTGATCGTGCGGGTGGCCATGATGCCGGGAATCGCGCAGGCAAATCCGGTGAGCAGTGGCACGAAGCTCTTGCCGTTGAGGCCGCACCATTGGAAGAGCTTATCCATGAGGAAGGCGGCGCGTGCCATGTAGCCAGTCGCTTCGAGTAGAGAGATGAAGAAAAACAGCACTAGAATCTGCGGCAGGAAGACGAGGAACGCGCCCACGCCTCCGATGATGCCATCGGCCACTAAACTCTGCAGCATCGGTGTCGCGACGAGTGCGTCGGCAGCGATGCCTTGCACCCAACCGACGGCTCCTTCGATTAAATCCATGAGTGGCCCTGCCCATGTATAAACGGATTGGAAGACGACATACATCATGCCGATGAAAACCATCAGTCCCCAGAATTTGTGGAGGAGTAGCTGATCAATGCCTTCGGACTTGCTGCGGTGCTTGAGTAGCGCTTGACGTTCGAGGATGTCGTTGAGCAGGGGATTGATGAAGCGGTAGCGCAGAAGTGATTCGGCGGCGTCGGGCTGATAGCCGTCTTTGTAGAGTTGGTCGCGTGTGGCCTTAATGATCGGCTCGTAGTCTTCTGGTGCGGACTTGAGACGTTCGCGCACAGCGCTTTTGCGGTCGAAAATGAGGCGTTGCAGTTCGCCTTCGCGTAGTGACTCACCACGTGTGTCGATCAGTTCTTTCTGTAGTGTTGCCAGTGCAGTCTTTACGGGCTCCGGCCATTTCGGGCGGATGAGCATCGGGCGAGTTTCGATCGCATGCTCGACGGCTTTGGCCAGCTCGGTCGTGCCACGCTTGTGCTTGGCAATTGTCGGCACCACGGGCACCGCGAGGCGCTGCTCCAGTAGTTTACTGTCGATTTGTAGACCCTTTTTCTCGGCGACATCCCAGCAGTTCAGGGCGATGACCATCGGCACGCCGAGCTCGGCGGCCTGAGAGGCGAGAAAGAGATTGCGGCGCAAATTTTCAACATCGACCACGACCACGATGAGGTCGGGGGCTGCATGGTTGTCGGCATGCCCAGTGAGCACGTCGACTGCGACGCGTTCGTCTAGGGACGTTGCGCTCAGACTATAGGTGCCGGGTAAATCAATGAGCTCGACCTCTTGCCCCATCGGCATTGTCCAGGTGCCGGTCTTCTTCTCGACGGTGACGCCAGAGTAATTGCCGACACGTTGGCGAAGGCCAGTCAGGGTGTTGAAGAGGGAGGTCTTGCCGGTGTTGGGGTTTCCAATCAGGGCAATGCGGATATCTTTACTCGGGACCTTCATTTAATCAATCGGTTCGACTTCAACATTTGCGGCATCTACCAAGCGTAGGCTCATGTGGCAGCCATTGAACTCAATCGCAATGGGATCACCCAAAGGCGCTTCATGCACCAAGCGGATTTCTTGGTCAGGCAGTAGCCCCATCGACATCAGGCGGGCGATGCATTCATTGTCGCAATTCAGGGACTTTACGCGGAAGAGTCCGTTTTTGGTGATTTTGTCTAGTCGCATAGGAAAAATGGTAGCACGTGAGATTAAGTCTCAATAGCAAACCGCATACCAGAATGACTTTATGTCCGATTGCAAGCACAGAGACGTGCTTGGTGGACTTTCCTATCGGCGGTTCTGTTTAAAAGCTGTAGCTTGCGTTTAAGCCAAAGTAGGCGAAGTCATCTAGCAGGTGGTCGTCGGCGTGCTTTTTGGTGTCAGCATCGATTGCGATATTTTGTGCTACGTAGGCTCCAATGCTGAATTGCTCTGTGAGTGCGCAATTGCACTCCAATCCCAGTGTCAGGTTGTTCAGTCCGTTGTGACCTTCGGCGATGTAGTCGTCGTTGTAGCCTAGTTGAATAAAAGGCAGTAGGCTGAGTTGATCCATTACTTCGAATTCCCGTGAGAGGATCGCTTCGTAGAAACAGCCAGAATTTTCATCCGAGTAGTAGCCGCCTATTTCCAGTTCAACTTCCCATGGGAGGGTATAGCCGATGTAGAAGGAGACTTCATTGTCATGCGCCTTGTCGGTGTCGAAATCTAGATAGGTATAGCCGACGGTGAATGTAAATGCCTGCCATTCGTAGCTATATTCCAGCCAGTAGTTGTATTCGCGGTAGTCTTGATCTGGACTTTCGGCGCCCCATGCTCCGACGGTGAAGCCTTCATAGCTGGCCGTGGCTTCGATACTGGCGAGGCTGTTACCGTCCAAGTTGTCGCGACCTTCTGATACGTAGTGGCTATCCCATGCGCTGGCGACGCAGAATTCTATTGGAAATTGTGAATGATCGCTGGTCGCGTCCTGTGTGTCTTCGCGCATCGAAACAGGCTCGATGTTATGGTGCTGTTGCGCTTGGCAGACAGCGGTGCAAGCGCAGGCTGAGGCTAGGAATCGTTTCATAAGTGTTGTTCTGGATCTTGTTCTTGAGCGATGTAAGCAATGTCAATGCCTTGACTTTGATCCGTCAAAGTGAAAATTTTCAATATTAAAACTAGGTCGTGGTCCTAGTGTGTCTGCGATGTTTACGGAGCAAGGGACTTGCCAATTGCGACCCGCAAAGCTTTCAATTTATGAAAATTGCTGATCTTGGTGCAGCGGCTCTGTGAACTAGATGAGTTCTGGCGTCTGTCGCACCTTATGTCCGCGTGAAACGGTCACATATTTCTCTGCCATGCCTTTGAGCCCTGCGCGCTCGTCCGCTGTGAGTGCGCGCACGACTTTAGCTGGTGCGCCTAGGACGAGTGAGCCTGCGGGCACTTGTGTGCCTTTGGTGACGAGGGCACCTGCGCCGACGATGGATTGTTCGCCAATGACAGCGCCATCCAAGATCGTTGCACTCATACCAATGAGGCATTCATCGCCGATGGTGCAGGCGTGCACCATGGCCATGTGGCCGATCGTGACATATTTGCCAACTTTGACCCCGAAGTTATCTGCGAGGTGCAGCACACTGCCGTCTTGCACGTTCGAGCCTTCGCCGATTTCGATACTGTTGATGTCGCCGCGTAGGACGCTGTTGTGCCAGACACTGGAGTTTTTACCGAGTGTCACCGCTCCGATTACAACTGCGCCGGAGGCTACATAGGCCGAGGCGTCAATTTGCGGGGCTTGATCTAGAAATTTTTCGAGTCGTTCTTCGGTCGTCATAGGACAATAAATGTAGAGGCAGGGAAGGCTTAGCCAAGTTTAGAATTTTAGTGGTCGCTCGTATTGAAATTGTGTGAGGTCCTCTACTGGTCGACATTTGGTTTCCTAATGCTTGTATCAGCGCAGTTAATGGCGGGTGTAATTGTTTGACATATCCCACTATAAAACCTTTCAGTTCAAGCACTGATGAACCAACAAAAAGACCCTCAAAACCGTGCACCGGACGAATCGCTTTGCTCGCTTCTGGTCAGCTTTAATTTTCTTTTCTTCACATGCCTGTTGGCGGGCATGTTGATTCTGCCACTGAAGTCGCTTTTTACGGGTTCGGGAGAGGCCGGTCATGGTGATGCTGAAGCCGAGATGCATGCCGCCGCAGGCGAGACTGAGGAGATCGCTTCAGCTGGTAAGGCTGCGTATATGATTTGTTCATCCTGCCACGGTCCTGATGGTGCTGGCATCCAGGCGATGAACGCTCCAGCAATTGCTGGGCAAGAGGATTGGTATCTTAAGCGCCAGATTCATAAGTTTAAGGACGGCCAACGCGGCACGCATGCCGAAGATATTTATGGTATGCAGATGCGCCCAATGGCGATGATACTTACCGATGACGCAAAGATCGACGAAGTCGTAGAGTATATTGCAAGTCTTCCAGCTCCGCATCCAGAGCCGACGCTTGATGGTGATGCTGCGAAGGGCAAAGCGGCTTATATGCTTTGCCAAGCGTGCCACGCTCCCGATGGGAAGGGCAACAAGCTGATGAATGCGCCGGGTCTCACAGGTCTACCAGATTGGTATATCGTGACTCAGCTGAAGAATTACAAGGCAGGCATTCGTGGGGCGCATCCGAAGGATATCGAAGGTATGCAGATGGCACCTATGGCTAAGACGATTGCTGATGAGCAAGCGATGAAAGATCTCGCTGCTTATATCAATTCGCTCGGAGCTGCGAAGTAGGGGGTGGTGCTGATTGTTTGTGCTGTCAATCTGGATTGATTATTTAATCAATCTGGAGATTGACAGCTATGGCAACGGCGCGTTTTCTCCCAACTTTCACTTTTCGCTCAGGTGGTGAAACGGTAGACACGCCACGTTCAGGTCGTGGTGCTCGCAAGGGCGTGAGGGTTCAAATCCCTCCCTGAGTATTTTTGAAACCCGCTAGAAATAGCGGGTTTCTTTGTGTCGGGAGTGGTCGGGATTTGACCCTACGGGTGTTCCGGTCTGCTTCGCGTCCGGTCTTGTCGTCGCTGCGCTCCTCGGAACAAATCCCTCCCTGAGTATTTTTGAAGCCGCTCCTTAGTTGGAGCGGTTTTTCGTTACTCCTTGTGGCTAAGCTGGAGCAATGCGTTGGAGAGAACTCGCATCAGTGGTGCTGCTAAGAGTGTCTGGGCTCCTGTTTGATCGATCTTGATGTATCGATTCTAGCTGCCGATTGATTTGTAGCGATGGCGCGCGTGTGGTGCCGATTGATGCTTAGTCGAGCAGCACGAGGTGGTCGCGGTGGACGATCACGCTGGAGTGTAGCTCGGGAAATGTTGCTTTGATCGCCTCGGGCTGCAGTCCCATGATTGCGGATAGATCGATGGCATCCAACGATGCGAGACCATGGGCGATGATTTTATCGTCCTCGGTGCGTATTCTGATGACGTCACCTTCTTCGAATTCTCCAAAGCTGTTGATGACGCCTGCGGACAGCAGGCTTTTTCCCTTCTCTTGAATCGCGACTGCTGCTCCTGCATCGATGGTAATGGTGCCGTAGGTATGATCCTGAATGGCGATCCAGCGTTTGTGGGATTTGACTGGTGCTGGGCTGGGGGCGAAGTAGGTGCCGACGCTTTCGCCAGCGAGCAGCTTGTTGAAGAGTTCGCTATCTTGACCGCTGCCGATGGTCACACCGCAACCTGCGCGATGGGCAATTTTGGCGGCGGAGAGCTTACTGACCATGCCACCGACTGAGGTGACTTGGTTGGTGCCTTGCGCCATCGCCTCGATCTCTGGTGTCATTTTTTCAACATAGGGCACCACTTCTCCAGTGCCTTGCATATCGATGAGTCCAGGAATGTTAGAAAGAATAAAGAGCTGGTCGGCATTGGTGACGCTGGCCACGAGCGCGGAGAGGGTGTCGTTGTCGCCGAATTTAATTTCGGTAGCGCTGACGGTGTCGTTCTCGTTTACGATTGGCACCGCCCCGGTTGCGAGTAGGCGCTCGACGGTGTTAAACACCGCGTTGTGACGGTGTTTAGCGCGCAGGTCTTCTCGGGTGAGTAAGATCTGTGCAACGGTTAAACCGTGTGGGTCGAAGCCTTTTTGCCAGGTGTTGATCAAGATCGTCTGGCCGACTGCGGCGCAGGCTTGCTGTGTCGCGAGGTCTTTGGGGCGTTGTTCGAGTCCGAGCTTGCCCATGCCGAGGCCGACTGCGCCAGAGCTGACGAGTATAACGTCAATTCCCCGCTCGCGCAGTGTTTTGACCTGATGGCAGAGTGCTTCGATGCGGGTTGTATCTAACTCTCCGATCCCGGACGTTAAGACGCCGGTGCCGAGTTTGATGACAACTCGCTTTGCCTGATTGAGTGGAACCACTGATGAATTAAAAATTAGGAATTAGGAATTAGGAATTAGGAATGCTGCGATATGTGTATCAAAAACAGGAGTCGGCGTTTGAACGTTCCGACTCCTGTATTGGCATTCTAGCTGATTGGATTAGACCTTCTTGAGGTCGGCTTCCTTGCCTGCAAGTTGCTTGTTGATCTCGGCGATGTAATCGTCGTGCTCTTTTTGCACTTCTTTTTCGTAGCGCTTGAAATCGTCTTCGGAGAGGCCGTCGTTTTTGGCTGCTTTGAACAGATCGAGTGCATCGCGACGTGCTTGGCGCACGCGCACGCGGCCATCTTCAGCCATGTTGCCTGCTGTTTTAGCGAGCTCTTGGCGGCGCTGGCCGGTGAGTTCTGGGACTGGCACGCGGAGGATACCGCCGTCGATCATTGGGTTGAGTCCGAGGTTGGCTTCTTGAATGCCTTTTTCGACATCTTTGATCACGCTCTTGTCCCATGGTTGCACCATGATGGTTTTCGCATCTGGAGTCGTCACTGCGGCGACTTCTTTGAGTGTCACGGTGCTGCCGTAGGCGTTGACGCGCACGGAGTCGAGCATTGTGGGGGATGCTTTGCCTGTGTGGAGGCTGTCGAATTGATTGAGTGTCTGTTCGACTGCTTTCTTTAGGTCTGCAGCGAGCGTCTTTAGGATGTCTTTTGGTTCCATATCTATCAGTTTGTTTAAAGTGGGATGTGTTATTTGACGAGTGTGCCGATTTCTTCGCCCATGACTGCACGGAGGATCGAGCCTGGTTCGCGCATGCTAAATACGAGGATCGGCATCTTGTTTTCCATGCAAAGCGAGAATGCGGTGGAATCCATTACGTTGAGGCGGTCGCGGAGTGCGTCAATGTATTCGAGCTTGTCGTATTTGACGGCGTCGTCGTGCTTGTTGGGGTCTTTATTATAGATCCCGTCGACCTTGGTGGCCTTCATTAGCATGTCGGCGCCAATTTCGCTGGCGCGGAGTGCTGCGCACGTGTCAGTTGAAAAGTAAGGGTTGCCTGTGCCGCCCGCGAAGATAACGACGCGGCCACGCTCTAGGTGGCGTGTGGCTTTACGCAGGATGAACGGCTCTGCTAGCTTCGCCATCGGGATGGCGCTTTGTAGGCGCACGGTGACGTCTAGCTTTTCGAGGGCGTCCATAAAGGCGAGGCCGTTGATGACTGTTGAGAGCATGCCCATGTAGTCGCCAGTGGTGCGGTCGACGCCGCGCATTTCTGCGCCGCTAAGGCCGCGGAAGATATTGCCGCCGCCGATGACTAGGCCGATTTCGACACCGATATCGGCGACTTTCTTCACCTCTTCGCAAATCTCGCGAAGGATGTTTGCGTCGATGGGGTCGCCATCTTCGGTGTTACGCAACACTTCACCGCTTAACTTCAAAATAATACGGCGATATTTCGGCTTTGAGCCAGTTTGATCTACTTCATCCATTAAAGGCGTGTTAAACGTTGTTTTTAGGGTGACGTCAACCCATCGATTTGAGATCGACTGCAAATAATCGGACAAGTTCGTCTATTAATAATACGGACTTGGGAGCTAATTAAAAAACTTTGATTATTTGTGAAAGAGGGCTTGACGAGAGGACGATCGTTTCTACGCTCCGCATCTTCTTTCAAAGGCCTATGGTGTAATGGTAACACTACTGTTTTTGGTGCAGTCATTCGGGGTTCAAATCCCTGTAGGCCTACCATTTTAAAAATCCCTGCTGATTCGTTCAGTAGGGATTTTTTTGTGCCGCGCCGTATGATACCGATGCAGCACCTGCAACAGCTGAAATGAACAGGAGTGTTCTGCCCTGTCATGGCTGAAGAGATTGGGCGCCACGAGTGTTTGCACCGCCGTCGGGATCGTCGCTTGCGCGGACGTCTCTATTCTAGATACAAGCGTGGCACCCAAAGGTTTCTTCCATGAGGGGAGGCGTTTACCAATTGACGAAGATCAGCAATCAGCCATTAGTAATGACTGACTGATTTGCGGGTGTCGTATAACGGCTATTATGTGACCTTCCCAAGGTTGAGACGAGGGTTCGACTCCCTCCACCCGCACCAAGTTTCTAGGTCGCATAAACACTGAGTTTGGGGTATGTGGGCGAACTCTGTAGCGAACTCGCGCTCGCGAGGTCTATCACTCTCAGGTTTTCCGCTCGGCAATAGACGCGACTGGCGTCGCATCGCTACAGTTGATTGTATGTCAGCGAACTCTGTAGCGAACTCGCGCTCGCGCGGGTGAGGCAGGAGGGGGGACTCCCTACACCCTGAGCTTTACCCATAAGTTGAGAATGTGTGAAGTTAGTGGTAAAAAAGCTCCTTCCCTGCGAAGGGAAGGTGTCTCGGTCCGCCGAGACGGAAGGGTTTCGCGCAACATGAGCAGATTCTTTGAGCTAACCCGCCGGAAACCCCTCCGACCCCGCAGGCAGGGGCACCTCCGCTTCGCTGGGGAGGAGCTCAAAGAACCGCGTTCATCGCGAAAACAAGAAGACACAAACTTATGGGTAAAGATCAGCCTACACCCTGTGTTTTGGGGTAGGTTCGGGGGGACGAACTAGCAGCGTATCGCGACAGACCGTCGTTTACGGATTATTTCAGAGACTGGCTTATATTTATGGCGCTGGTTCTGTATCTTCCTGGCTGGGAATGGCAGGAGGCTTTAGTGCATCAGGCACTTCAAATAGTTGTGAGAGCAGGCCTGTGTTGAGTGCTGCGCTATTGATTCGGATACGGCTGTCGAGCGTGTCGTCGGTGAAGGATTCTATGGTGAAGGCGATGGGCATGCCTTGCACGTCGCGGAAGTCGCTGGACACTGTCCGTTGAATGCTGCCGTCGGGCATGGTTTGGCGTTCGACTAGCGGATACATGGTCTTTGGGTCGACTAGTGTTTGCGCGGTTTCTCCCTTAGTCTGAGTCGTTACCTCTAAGCAGGTTTGTGCGTCCCATTCGGCTGTAGCGATTCCTGTGATGGTGCCATCCCCCAAGGATGCGCTGATGATTCTGTCAAAAAAGCGTCGCTGGCCGAGCCATTGAGTGGCTTCGTCTCCCTCAATGAGGGTGACGAGATCGTCGCGTTGAGGGGCTCGTATGATTCTCCATACGTTGCCGTTGTTGACTCCGATGGTGATGTTGAGTGCGTCCTGCTTCATCTTAAATAGCAGACGGTCGGGGCGCTTCTTGATGAGCGTAAATTTCCGTGTAGTATCGCCGCTCTCCATGACTCCTGCGACTCGGATGGTCTGTGTGCTCTCCAGTAGTGTGGCGTTGCAGTTGACTGACAGGTAGGCCTGCATAAACGCGGCGGGATTGGTCAGTTCGTTGAGTGTGCCGTAGGGGAAGGCAGGCAGTGCCGCTTGAGAGTCGTCTTCTTTGTTGCTGAAGCTGATGATCGTAACAATGGCAGCAACTACCATGACGAGCGCTGCTAGATAGAGCGCATATTTTAATATTTTCTGAAACTTCGTGGGACCCTCGGTAATGAGTTTGGTGTTGGTGTAAGATGTTTTCATTTTTAGGCTTCAATTGCGTGGCAGAAGTGTCGATTGCGACGTGAGAATTGGCAACATAAACGTCTGTTGGTTGTGTCGGTATCCTGAGATGCGGTGATTCTGACAGTGGCAAGCCTTGGAGTCTCTTTGTCGAGACAGCGCGTTTTGGTTTCTTGCATTTTATGTAGAATTTAGGAGTCTTCGGAGATGATCGCGATTCTCATCACTGTAGCATTTGTTTGTGGCCTGCTGGCTCGACTGATCGGCTTGCCGCCGCTGATTGGTTTTCTTGCTGCGGGGTTTATTATGCGCGCTGCTGGGGTGGATGCGTTTCCTGATATTGAAAAGCTGGGCGACTTCGGGGTGACCTTGCTGCTGTTTACGATCGGTTTAAAGTTGAAGGTGAAGGATCTCGTTAAATCCGAGGTCTGGGCGGGCACGTCGTTGCATATGTTGGGGACGGTTGTGTTTTTTGCAGTGTTCCTCTATGCGGGCAAGTTGCTCGGATTACCTATCCTAAATGAGTTGAATGTGATGACGTGTGTGCTGGCGGGGTTCGCCTTGAGTTTTTCCAGCACGGTGTTTGCGGTGAAATCACTCGAAGACAAAGCTCAGCTTGCCGCGTTGCATGGCACGGTTGCTATCGGTATGTTGATCATGCAGGACATCATCGCGGTGGTTTTTCTTGCGGTTTCAACAGGCAAGATGCCGACCGTGTGGGCCTTGACTTTAGTGCTGCTGATTCCTTTGCGTTATGTGATTGGTAAGGTGCTCGACCGCACTGGGCATGGTGAATTGTTGATCCTGCTGGGGTTCTTTTTAGCCCTCGGTATTTATGGCTGGTTTGATGCGGTTGGTGTGAAGGGAGATTTAGGTGCCATCATTCTTGGTATGATGCTGGCGAGTCACCCGAAGTCGCATGAGCTATCGAAGACTTTATTCGGATTTAAGGATGTCTTCCTCGTTGCGTTCTTCCTGTCAATTGGGCTCTCAGCCGACCTGACGATGAGCGCGGTGGGCATCGCGCTACTGTTGATGATTCCATTGGCGCTCAAAGTAGCGCTGTATGCGTTTACTTTGATACGGTTCCACTTGCGTCCACGCTCTGCGATTCTCACATCGTTGGCGCTCGCGAACTATTCTGAGTTCGGGTTGATTGTTGGTAGTATCGCGGTGGCGAATGGTTGGCTCGGAAATGAATGGCTCGTCATTATCGCGGTTGCGGTGGCTGTGAGTTTTGTGATCGCTTCGCCCCTGAATAAAAAGGCGAATGATGTCGCTGATAAAGTGCAGTCGCTGTTACAACGCTTTGAGACAGGGCGTTTTCATGAAGCGGAGCGGCCGATCGATTTGGCTGGTGTGAATGTGGTGATCTTCGGCGTCGGTGGCGTCGGGCGCGGTGCGTATGACTACTATACCGAGCATACAGACATGAAGGTCTGTGGCTTTGACTCCTGTCCAGATGTGGTGGCTAAAAATGTCGCGGCGGGGCGACTCGTATATCAAGGTGATGGCACGGATATTAACCTGTTGCATCGTCTTGAGAATCGGGATGAGGTGCAGCTGGTGTTATTAGCGATGGCGGACCACCGAGCGAATCTTTCGGTTGCGCGTGTGATGGGGCCGCGTCGTTTAGATGTGAAAGTCTCAGCGACTGCGAAGCACGATGATGAAGAGGCCGAGTTGAAGACGCTTGGAGTCGATGCGGTGTATAATTTCCACGCAGGAGCGGGGGCCGGGTTTGCCAGTAACTCGAACTTGCTGCTAGAGACTGAGCGTGGTTGAGCAGGGAACGCCAACGTCCCCGTTGGCAGTTGCTTTTACGCTGTGGCCGACGGGGACGTCTTTTGCTCTCGCTTACACTTTCAGCGCTTGATCCAAATCGGCGAGCAGGTCGCTGATGTCTTCGATGCCTACGGAGAGGCGGACGAAGTCGGCGGTCACGCCGGTGGATTCCTGTTGCTCGGGGGTGAGCTGCTGGTGCGTGGTGCTGGCGGGATGAATGGCGAGCGACTTGGCGTCGCCGATGTTGGCGAGGTGGCTGAAGAGTTCAAGGCTATCGATGAACTTGCGTCCAGCATCGAGGCCGCCTTTGAGTCCAAAGCCGACCATCGCGCCGAAGGTGCCTTCGTCGAAATATTTCTTGGCAGCTGCGTTGTGCGCGTTGCCTTCAAGGCCTGGGTAGTTGACCCAGCTCACTGCGTCGTGACTTTCGAGGAACTCGGCGACCTTGAGCGCGTTGGAGCAATGCCGCTCCATGCGTAGGTGCAGGGTTTCGAGGCCTTGCAGGTGTAGGAAGGAGTTAAAGGGCGAGGTGCAGTTGCCGGTGTCGCGTAGCCATTGGAGGCGCATCTTCATGATGTAGGCGATGTTGGCGCCGCCTGCTGGTTCGAAGGCTTTAAAGACATCCCAATGCACGAGGCCGTGGTAACTTGGGTCGGGCTCGGTGAATTCGGAGAAGCGACCGCTGCCCCAATCAAAATTGCCGCCGTCGACGACGATGCCGCCGATGCTAGTGCCATGCCCGCCGATGTATTTCGTGAGGCTGTGGATGACGATGTTGGCGCCGTGCTCTAGTGGTCGGCAGACCATTGGGGAGGCGACAGTGCTATCGATGATGAGTGGCAGCTTTGCAGCTTTTGCAATTTTAGAGACTTCCTCAAAGGGGAAGATGTTGAGCTTCGGATTGCCGACAGTGTCGCCGTAGATGGCTTTGGTCTTGTCGTCGATTAGTGGCTCGAAGGAGGATGGGTCTTCGGCGTCGGCGAAGCGGACTTCGATGCCGAGCTTCGGCAGTGTGTATTTGAAAAGTGTATACGTGCCGCCGTAGAGTTGGGCAGAGGAGACAATGTTATCGCCTGCGCCTGCTATGTTGAGGATAGCGCTGGTGATGGCGGCTTGACCACTGGCGTGTGCGAGTGCAGCGACGCCGCCTTCCAGTGCTGCGACGCGCTTCTCTAGCACGTCTGTAGTGGGATTCATGATACGGGTGTAGATGTAGCCGAGCTCTTCGAGGCCGAAGAGTTTAGCAGCATGGTCGGTATCCCGAAACATGTAGCTGGTGGTTTGATAAATGGGGACGGCGCGCGAGCCTGTCTCTGCGTCAGGCGTGTGACCTGCGTGTAGGGTGAGGGTGCCGAGGCCGGGTGTTTTTTGATCTGTCATAAGTCTTATGGATTTTTGGTTTTACGTTCTCTAGTTTTGGTGGCGTCCCAATTTAGTCCGGATTCGTCTAGGAAGCGTGCTGCTTCTTCTAGGAATTCGTTGTCGGGATTCGTTTCGCGAAGGATGCGTTTGTATTCGCGTAGCGCATTTGTTCGTTGCCCCTCTTCGGCGAAGATGCGGGCGAGTGTTTTGCGGTTCTCAACAAGATCGGGGCGCTTTTCGAGAATCGCTTCGAGTTTGTCGATTAGTTGTTTATTGGTGTATAGGGGCGCTTCGTCACTCTGTGAGATGCTGTCGATGAGTGCGGCTTGGGGCTGCCATGCGTTTGGCCAGCGTTCTGCCATGACTGTCCACATACGGGTCGGCTCAGCAATGGAGTAGGCAAAGCTTCCGGTGATGGCGATTTCGATAAAGAGCAACAATGAGCATCCCATGACCCAGAGCGGTTTGCCGGCGACTCCCATATTGTAAATGAGTCGACCGAGTGCGGTGATCACCAATGTGATAATCATTGGCAGGGCGACGTAGAGGTAGTGATCTTCGTGGGCGAGCTCGCCGTCGATGAAGTGTCCATCTTTGCTAGTGCCGTATGCGATGAGTAGGAGGTAAGCGCTGAGACCGAGTAAGATCGCGCGCGCCCAAGCCTTTCTAATATTAAAGGCGATGAGTATGAAAAAGGGAACGAAGAGCAGGAAGGGCAGCAGGCTCATTTGAGCGCCGATTTGGTAGTTTGCACCTTTGTCGAATGGATGAAAGAGCGCGGTGTTAACCGGCACGAGCGCTTGTCGAGTAAAGTGAGCCATGTTTTGCCCCGCGTGGTTGAGGCGCTCTGTGGCGCCGAGAGCTTCGGCGGTTGTCTTGGTATCGCTACTGCCTGAGCCGATCCAGACTGCGAGAAAGAGGCACAGGCAGATGAGCGGCAGCACACGGTTAAAGGAGTGGATGTGCACATGCCGCTCCTGATTGAGAATGATGAGCGCCAGAATGAGCGGGATGGCAAATGCGGCGGGATGAATCAAGCAAGCGATCGTAGTGAGTAGGATCGTTGCGGTGTAGTCGCGTGCATTTCGATTACGGCTTCCGTAGTAGAGCGCGCTTAAGATGAATATCAAACTGATGATTTCGGTGCGGTAGCCTGCCCAAAACAGAGTCTGAATCGTGGCTGGGTGGAGGGCAAATATCAGTGTGGCAGAAAATGCGGCAGGAAACTTGAGCGTCTCTAAATTTTTAAGAAGGAGGATGGCTGCGAAAATATGCAGTAGTATATTGATGCCTCGATAGACTACGGGTGCCGGGAGTGGGATCGCCTGCTCTAGGAAATAGCTGGTAATCGTGATCGGATCGTTTTGACGTATGCTGTCGAGCGTCCATGCATCTTGCCAGCGCTCCATCGATTCAAACGGGGTGCGTTCGACGGAGTCGTAGTCAGACCAGAGGACATCAGAGCTTAGTAGCGGACTGAATATGAGGGCGACGAGGGCAATCAGCGCGAAGTAGGCACGAAGCCGCGCGCGGGGCGGTTCGTTGGTGTTGGTTCGCTTACGGCGCTTGCGTGGTGCATCGTCTTTTGAGGGCGGAACGATTAAGTTCCCGTTACGCGGCATGCGTTCTTCTGTGGTTTGCGGCTCGGACATTTAGTGTGCGGGCTGGAGTTGAAAATTAGCGGGGGATTGACCGCGGCGCTTGATAGCTTGTGTTAAGGCTTTGAGGTCGATCTGTGCGCCAGGGGTAATGTTGTTGCGGGCGAACCAACCACGATTGGTCTCGACCGCGATGAGCACTTCTTGGCTGCGTGAGGGAACCGAATTCTCATCGTAGGGGTAGAGCGCGTGGATCTCTAATAAGCGCCCGCTTGCATCGAAGTAGCCGATGTCGAGTGGGATGCGGGTGTTGCGCATCCAGAAGGCGCGTGGTCCAGCTTGCTGAAATAAAAAGAGCATGCCGTGGTCCTTGGGCATCGAGTCGCGGTGCATCAAGCCTTTGCTTTGCTCGCTTTGTATGAGGGCCAGTTGGAGCTGAAGTGGGGCGCCGCCGATTGAAATTGGGAAATAGGTGTCGTTGGACTCCGTGATGATCGTGGGCTCTTGTGGTGCACAGGCTCCGAGCAGCAGAGTGAGGACGAGGGTAAAAACTGAGTAGGTGCGATGTTTCATAGTTGCTCAGCGGTAAAGTCAGAGCGTGACAGATCGGGTGTGATACAGAAGAGTCATAACTCAAATATTTGTAATGAAAAGTAAATCCTCAGTTATCCGTGTTCTCTACGCCTCGTCGGAGCAATCTGCCGATATTTATTACCTGACGAAGGTTTTTGTGCCTGATCCTTTCCTGTGCTTTATCGTTGGGAATCGTTCGACGGTAGTGGTGAACCGTCTGGAGTATGGACGTGTCCGAGCGCAGTCGGCTTGTGATGAGGTGCTGTTGCTGGAAACGGTGCAGGCGCAGGTGGCGAAGGCGCTAGGCATTGAGCGCGTGGCGGTCGGCCCTGCAGAGATGATGCGCTATTTTGCTAAATTAAATAAGGTGCGTGAGCTGGAGGTGCCTCAGGATTTTCCGTCTGTCTATTATGCGAAATTGGTGGCAGCAGGCTTGAAGGTGCACATCGGGTCGAGTCCGTTCTTTCCTGCGCGTGAGCTTAAGAATGATGATGAGGCAAAAGCCTTGAAACAGGGCAATGCGGCGAGTGCAGCTGGCATCCGCGCTGCTGAGGCAGTATTACGCGCGTCGAAGATTGTTGGTAAACGCTTGAAATACAAAGGCCGCACACTGACTTCTGAGTGGCTCCATATGTTGATCGGTCAAGCCTGCCTGGAGAAGGGCGCAGTGGCACAGAATACAATTGTAGCTGGAGGTCCGCAGGGCTGCGATCCGCACGAAGCTGGACATGGGCCGCTCAAGCCGAATGAATTAATCATAGTTGACGTGTTTCCGCGTGTTCAAGCGACGGGTTACCATGGTGATATGACGCGCACCTTTCTTAAGGGGCGGGCAAATGACGCGCAGCGTGCGCTTGTGGGTGCAGTGCGGGATGCACAACTTGCAGCGATTTCGAAGGTGAAGTCAGGCGTGAGTGGCGCGACGGTGCATGGTGTCGCGGCTCAGGTGTTTGAGGATCGCGGGTTTCAGACGGAGCGTCGTGGCGAAGGTTTCGTGGGCTTTATTCACTCGACGGGGCATGGCCTAGGGCTGGAGGTGCATGAGGATCCTCGTGTTTCGACAGGTGCTGGGCGTTTGCGCAAGGGGCATGTGATTACCATCGAGCCCGGTTTGTATTATCCAGAGATCGGTGGTTGCCGGATTGAAGATGTGGTGCGTGTGACGAAGGACGGTAGTGAAATGCTTTCGTCGATGCACTATAAGTGGGAGCTGCGCTGAGGACTGAGACTTGAGGGCTGAGACTTGAGGGCTGAGACTTGAGGGTGTGGCGGATCGGCGAAGCCGTTTCGGTCTGTGCTACTGATTCCACGGGCACTTGCCCAGCATCATTGCCATGCCGCAAGTGTCGGTGATGCCTGCGAAGGCAAGTCCGGTGCCGACGAAGCCTGGCACGATGAGGAACCCTGAGTGGATGAAGACGCCAGCAAGTGTGCCGCAGAGCACCATGAGGCCCGCGACAATGCGCACTTGACGTTCTATCGAGATCGCACCTTTTCCGTATTCGATGTCCAGCTTCGCGTCGATCGCGGCGAGTGTGCCTCCTTCGACGACGATGGCCTGAGTGTGGCCAGCGGCGGCGAGTTTCTCGGCGGCCATGCTCGCACGTTTGCCGCTTTGGCAGAGAATGTAAACAGGAGCGTCGGTGCCTACGCTTTTGCAATAGGCTGCGGCATCTAGCTTATCTAAGGGATGGAGCTCTGCACCGATGACATGAGCAGACTTAAATTCGGCGGGCGTGCGCACGTCGATGACGTTGCCGCCTTTGGCAATGATTTCTGAAAGAGTGGAGGCTTCGATGGTTTGGATGCTCATGGCGGAGAGACTATGGCAGGGTTCTTGAAATTCAAGTCGCTTACTACTTTTGTAGGAATGCTTCTGATTTCAATAAGCCACAGCGCCTCTGTGGCCGTGACTTTTATCAGGTTCGAGAGGGTTTTCTGTGAACTTTGTGGTGCTTTCTATCTAAAACGCTTGGCGATTTCGATTTCTGCGCTTTAATCCCGCACTTCACTTTTAAAAATTTCGAAGGTTTTCACTTTCATACTCAACACTATGCAAAAAACAGCACTCCTCTCCGTCAGCGATAAATCAGGCCTCGTGCCGTTCGCTAAAGCACTTGTCGAGCAGCACGGCTACCGTCTGCTCTCCACTGGTGGCACTGCCAAGCTTCTTGAAAAAGAGGGCATTCCTGTTACCGAAGTGAGCGATTACACCGGTTTTCCTGAAATGATGGAAGGCCGCGTGAAGACATTGCACCCGAAAATTCATGGCGGTCTGCTCGCTCGCCGCGACAAAGCCGACCACATGGCTGCCGCTGCTGAGCACGGCATCGACATGATCGATCTCGTCGTGGTGAACCTTTATCCGTTCGAAGAAACCGTTGCCAAGCCAGACGTCACTTTCGAACTCGCAATCGAGAATATCGACATCGGTGGCCCTTCGATGCTCCGCTCTGCTGCGAAGAACCACGCTTCGGTTTCCGTCGTTGTCGACGCAGCCGACTACGATCGCGTGCTTGCCGCCATGGGCGACGATGCTGCGCTCACGACACTCCGCCGCGAACTCGCGCTCAAGGTCTTCCAACGCACATCCGCTTATGATGGTGCGATTGCGAAATACCTCGAAGGTCAGGTCAACGAGCCAAACCTCGGCGACATTTCCGGTATTCCTTCGGAGCTCGATATTCAGCTTCCACAAGTCCAGAGCCTCCGTTACGGCGAGAACCCACACCAGAAGGCAGCGCTTTACGGTAGCTTTTTCGATTGCTTCGAGCAGTTGCAAGGCAAGGAGCTCAGCTTTAACAACATCATCGACATCACTGCGGCGACTTACCTGATCGGTGAGTTCCAAAAGCCAACGGTTGCGATCCTCAAGCACACCAACCCTTGTGGCGTCGCCAGTGCGGACACGCTCGTCGAAGCTTGGGAACAGGCTTTCGTCACTGACCAACAAGCACCGTTCGGTGGCATCATCGTGGTCAACCAGACAATGGATGCCGACCTCGCTGCCATCATCAGCAAGATCTTCTGCGAAGTGATCATCGCTCCCGACTTTACGCCAGCCGCTCGCGAAATCTTCGGTAAGAAGAAGAACCTGCGCTTGATGACAGTGAAGGGCACCTTGCCAGCTGACTCATTGCAAGAAATGCGTTCGGTCGTCGGTGGTGTCTTGATTCAAGATCGCGACACGATGCCAGACCGCCCAAGCGACTGGAAGATCGTTTCCAAGCGTCAGCCGACAGACGAAGAAATGCGCGCCATGATCTTTGGTTGGAATGTCGTAAAGCACGTCAAATCCAACGCCATCGTCTATGCTGGTTGCGAACGCACACTCGGTGTCGGTGCTGGTCAAATGTCTCGTGTGGATAGCTCGAAGATCGCTGTATGGAAGGCCGGAGAAGCAGGTCTGCCGCTCGATGGTTCGATCGTCGCATCGGATGCATTCTTCCCATTCGCCGACGGCCTCATCGCCGCAGCCGAAGCCGGTGCCAAGGCAGCGATCCAGCCCGGTGGCTCCGTGCGTGATGAAGAAGTGATCGCCGCAGCCGACGAGCGCGACATGGTCATGGTCTTTACCGGCAAGCGCCACTTCAAGCACTAGAGCGCCTGCGGCGCGAACGTTGAACGTCCAACGTTGAACGTTGAACTTCGAATCAAGCCGAGCGGTAACGCTCGGCTTTTTTGTGATCGTTCGTTTGATGGATGACGGACTTTTTCATTCGCAAGATAGCTCACTGTTGATCTCTGTCAGGTGATGTCGTGTTGTTTGGCATGATCAATGTAAGTCCTTAGGTTAGAGCGCCCTTTCAGGGCTACGGGTTTCATGTGATCCTTGAACCCATGGTTGCACCATGGGCTGACATAGGTCGGGGCTTTGCCCCTGATGAAGGGTATCGCTTCACTTGCGTGACCATTTCAAGCCCCAACGGGGCGACTCATGTTAGCCTAGGGCAACGCCCTAGGTATCCAATCATTCCGTATTCCCAAGCCCTGAAAGGGCGACCCAATGGAGTATGCCTCAATCGTTCGTGTTTTGCCTGCGTTTGACAGTCTCGACGGGGCGGTTCATACTAGTCAACGCTGTGAGGCGCGAACGATAGAAGCTACACTTTGTAGCCCCAACGGGGCGACTCATGTCAGCCTAGGGCAACGCCCTAGGAATTTAATCGTCCGTATTCCCAAGCCCTGAAAGGGCGACCCAATCGAGCATGCCTCAATCGTTCGTGTTTTGCCGGCGTTTGACAGTCTCGACGGGGCGGTTTAACTATTCCGCGTCGTGAACTAGGATCAGTTACCCTACATTTCTAGTCCCAACGGGGCGATTTATGTTAGCCTAGGGCAACGCCCTAGGTATCTAATTATACCATATTCCAAGCCCTGAAAGGGCGACCCAATCGACCATGCCACAATCACTCGCCAAAAACCTTGTGCACCTCATTTTCTCTACGAAAAACCGCGAAGGCTTTATCAATGAACCAGTTCGTGCCAACTTACATGGCTACATGGCGACGGTTCTCAAAAATATGGATTGCCCGGCACTCATCATTAACTCGGTCGAGGATCACGCGCACATTCTCTTTTCGCTTCACCGCACCGTGGCGTTGTCGTCCGCGGTGGGAGACCTGAAGGCATCGTCGTCTAAATGGCTCAAGACACAATCACTGGAACTGTCGGGCTTCGCTTGGCAAGCAGGTTTCGGCGCATTTTCTGTCAGTGAGTCCAACGTTGAGGCAGTTCGGAAATATATTGAGAATCAGGCAGAGCATCACACGAAGATCTCTTTTCAAGACGAATTACGTGCCTTTTTGGAGAAACATGGTGTGGCATATGATGAACGGTATCTCTGGGATTAGGCCGCCCTTTCAGGGCTTATGATTATGGTGGCATCAATTCCTAGGGCTGCGCCCTAGGCTGGCATATGTCGCCCCGTTGGGGCTGGAGAGTGTCGCGATTCCAGTAGTTTTGCGATATTTGGCGCCCCAAGCGACGAGGTCTGGTGAACCTGTCTTTAACGATGCGATCGATATTGCGGCGGCTTACTTGTTTTATCTCTGTCAGAATTATCCTTTTATTGATGGTAATAAGCGAACGGGCTTAGCCACGTGTTTGGTATTTTTGTCAGAGAATGGATTACTCGAAAATGAAGCGTTGGATGTCGATCAATGGGAAGCCCTCACGCTCGATGTGGCTGCAAGTCGTCTCGACCGGGATCAAACGACCGAGCGATTGCGGAAACTTGTGAACTAGGTTTGATTCGCGAGGTAAGAGTGATCAATGTGAGTCACATATGAAAAAGAAAGTCTGTTCGCTCGCGCTCCTCACTGGGGCTCTCCTGTGGTTTACTGGTTGCACCACCGTGTCGCAGACTGGGCGTTCGGCGCTGCATTTGGTGCCAGAGGGGGAGTTGACTGCCATGTCGTCCTCGCAGTTTAATCAACTCAAGCAGGAGACGCCGATCTCGCGTGATGCAAACTATAACGCGATGGTGCAGCGAGTCGGCGACCGTATCGCGTATGTGGCGGCTCCGGATATGCCCAATGCACAATGGGAGTTCGTGGTGTTTGATGATGACGAGCAGGTCAATGCGTTCGCGATGCCGGGCGGTAAAGTCGCGGTTTATACCGGTATCTTAGAAATAATTAAGAGTGACGATGAGCTAGCGGTGGTGATGGGGCATGAAGTTGCGCACGTGGCAGCAGGGCATGGCAACGAGCGTATGTCGCATAAAATGTTGGCCGCTGGCGGTGCTGCAGTGGTGGGCGTCGGCGTGGCTGCGGCTGATATGGATGATAGTGAGCGTGCGTTGGTTTTGGCAATGTTCGGTGCGGGTGCGACTTACGGTGCCATTCTGCCATATAGTCGTTATCATGAGAGCGAGGCTGATGAGATCGGTCTGATTTATGCCGCAAAGGCGGGCTATGATCCACGCGCGGCGATCGCCTTTTGGGAACGGATGGAGAAGCTCGGCGGTGGCGCTCCACCAGAATTTTTATCGACACACCCCGCGGGCACCACCCGTATTCGTAAGCTTAATGAGCTCATGCCACGCGCGATGGATGCGTATCGGAATCGGTAGCGCCGCCTGCGGCGGCGAGTGATCGCTGCGCTGGTGGTAGTGAGGAGTGATAGTGAGGAGTGTGATACAGACATTCCTGTCTGTTCTTCAGCTGAGTGAGATATTGCTGCGCCATCTCCGGACTTCGGCGAGCTCAGTCGAGTCGCAGACCTCCGTCCTGTCTGTTCTTCTGCTCGGGACTGACAGAAATGTCTGTGTCACTTATTACTTCGCAACTTTCAGCAGCTCTTCGGTCGGGAGGCATTTTTTGTAGTTCGCATCGGAGTGGCGAAAAATGATTGTAGTGCTGTTTATTCCCGATGCTACGTGTTGATCAACATTGACTCGATTCGGCATTTTTATTGAGTGCGTGGTTTACTTTTGACCGCAGCCAACTTCCGAGCTGCGGGGATTTCACTTAGCCAGATTTTATTATGTCAGATGTTCGCGTTCGTTTTGCTCCCAGCCCGACTGGTTTCTTCCATATCGGTAGTGCCCGCACTGCTCTGTTTAACTGGCTGTATGCGCGTCATACCGGTGGCACCTTTGTGCTGCGCATCGAGGACACAGACAAGGAGCGTAATACCGACGAAGCGCTACGCGTGTTGCTCGAAGGCATGCGTTGGATGGGCATGGACTGGGATGAAGGTCCTGAAGTTGGTGGTGCGTATGGCCCGTATTTCCAGAGCGAACGCCAATCCGTTTATGACGAATATTTGAAAAAGTTGGTAGATGCTGGCCGCACCTACGAGAAGGACGGTGCGATTTGGTTCAAGCTCGAAGGTGAGCGCTATACCGAATACGACGATTTTAAAGAAAAGGAGATCGAGAAGGTCAAAGCTGCGCCTGTGATTATCGACGATGCGGTGCGTGGTCGTGTCGAGCGTGCGGAGGAGTTGGATTTCGTCATCGTTCGTAAAGATGGCAACCCAGTGTTTCACTTTGTGAATGTGGTGGACGATATTGCGATGGGCATTACGCACGTGATTCGCGGCGAGGATCACTTGTCCAACACGAGTAAGCACGTGGAGCTATTTAATGCGTTCGGTGTGAAGCCACCCGTGTTTGCACACATCCCGCTGATTTTGAAAGAAGTCGGCTCAGGTAAAATGAGCAAGCGCGACAAGGGTGCATTGATCGAGGAATATGCAGACCGCGGCTTCTTGGCGAATGCGGTGCGTAACTACATCTCACTGCTTGGTTGGAATCCGAAGGACGAGCGCGAGAAGATGGACATCGATGATATCATCGAGCTGTTCGACTTTCCTGGGATCAACAAGGGCAACTCTCGTTTCGATGAGAAGAAGCTCTCTGCGTTGAATACTGAATATTTGCGTGAACTGAATGTAGAGAGCTATGCATTCTTAGCGCGTCCAATGCTGCACACTGCAGGTGTGATCACTGAGGATGTGGATGAAGATTATCTGCAGTCCGTGTTGACCCTCTGCCAAGGTAAGGCGCGTGGCCTTGATGACTTGGCTGATTTCTGCCGCTACTTCTTCGTCGAAGACTTTGAGTTGAACGAAAAAGTCGGTGCAAAGATCGCGAAGAAGGCGGACCCGAAGGAGCTGCTTGCAGAAATCCTACCAGTGATCGAAGGCGTGGAAACCTTTGATGCCGATTCGCTGCAAGCTGCGCTCGAAGCGCATGCCGAGTCGAAAGAGGTCAAAGTCTTCGCGTATTTCCCAGCACTGCGTTATGCGTTGAGCGGGCAGGGCGGCGGTCCCGACCTATTGCCGATGTTGGCTGTGCTCGGTAAAGATCGTGTGATTGCACGCTTGAAGGCGTTTATCGGATAAGCTCAGTCTTTCTAGAAATTGAAAAGCCCGCCGAGTGATCGGCGGGCTTTTTTTTGTATCAAGTTCTGTAATTTAAGAACAGCGCTTGCTGTTAAAATCGATCGAAGTGACCAATGATAGTCGCTTCTGGTTCAATGCCTGTGGCACGGTGCACTTCTTTGCCAGCGCGGAAATAGATGACAGTTGGAATTGAGTTGATGCCATATTCTTTTGCGATGTCGCTGAAATCGTCGACGTTGACCTTGGCGATTTCGCCTTTGCTGCCGATGGCTACTGAGACTTTTTCCAGAATCGGTGCCAGCGCTTTACAGGGTCCGCACCAAGGTGCCCAGAAATCGACTGCAACGACTTTGCCTGGTTGTTGAATGAGCGCCTCGAAGGCTTGTTTGGATCCGATGTTGGTAGGCATATTATTTCTTTGTTCTATGAATGATGGTTGATTTATGCAGATCGAAGTATACCGATCTGTATACATAGGAGCGTATGACTGTCCGTTTATTTCAAAGAGTTGCGAATTTTCTGATAAATCTATCGTTCGAGTATTAAATGATCTAAGATCAAGGATTTATAAAATATGGGGCATGATGATAAAAGAGAGGCCTTGTTGGTCTGTGCGTATCGTTTATTCGAGCGACAGGGCTTTAATGGCACAGGTGTGGATCAGATCGCAGCGGAATCCGGTGTCACGAAACGCACGCTTTATAAGCACTTTGGCTCAAAGGAGGGCTTGATCGAGGCAGTGTTAGAGCAGCATCAGGCTGAGTTGATTGAGAGGATGCGAACAGCTATATTTACCGAGGAGCAGGATTGTATGGCGCGCTTTATGCGTTGCTTTGATTTATATCGCGAATGGTTTGGTTGCTCGACCTTCGCTGGCTGTATTTTTATGAAGACGATCAATGAGTTTGCTGGGTGCTCGTCGAACTTGAGTGGCATCGCTCAACAGTCTAAAATCGCGATTCGTGAAATACTGGTTGAGGTTGCAGCAGAGGGGAAGCTTCGTGATCCGGCCTTACTGGCAGATCAGTTACAGTTGGTCTTAGAGGGGGCGATTGTGGTGGCGCAGTATGGAGCCTGCGATCAGGCGATCGAGACGGCTCGGTCGCTGGCTCGGTCGTTGATTGAAAAGATGCGTTGAAACATGCGATTTTAAACTGGCGGAGCGGGCTCTGCTGGCTTTTTCTCTGTCGCTTATGTCAGACGCTAAAGATACGCCGACCGATTTTATCCGCCAAATGATTGCTGCCGATGTGGCCGCAGGTAAACATGATGGACGTGTGCAGACACGTTTCCCTCCTGAGCCGAATGGTTATTTGCAGATTGGTCATGCGAAGGCGATTTGCTTGAATTTCAGCATCGCGGAGGAGTTTGGTGGCAAGTGCAACCTACGCTTTGACGACACGAATCCTGAAAAGGAGAGCGATGAGTTCGTGCGTGCGATCGAGGAAGACATCGAGTGGCTGGGCTTTAAGTGGGCGAAGATCTGTTTCGCTAGCGATTATTTCGAGCAACTGTTCGAGTGGGCAATTAAGTTGATCGAAGACGGTCATGCGTATGTCGAAGAACTTTCGTTCGACGAGATGCGTGACTATCGCGGTTCGATCAACGAGCCGGGGCGCCCGAGCCCGTATCGCGAGCGCCCGATTGAGGAGAGCGTAGATCTCTTTAAGCGTATGCGTGCAGGTGAGTTTGCTGATGGCGAGAAGGTGCTACGCGCTAAGATCGACATGACGCATCCGAATATGAACATGCGCGACCCTGTGATGTATCGTATCAAGCGTATGCATCACCACCGTCTGGGCGACGAATGGTGCATGTATCCAAGCTATGACTTTACGCACGGCCAAAGTGACTCGCTCGAAGAGGTAACACACTCGCTCTGCTCACTTGAATTCGAAGATCACCGTCCGCTCTACGATTGGTTCATTGAGAAGCTCGGCATCTTTCCGTCGAAGCAAACGGAGTTCTCTCGCCTGAACATGACTTACACCGTTGTGAGTAAGCGCAAGTTGCGTGAGCTCGTCGAAGGTGACTTCGTCGATGGTTGGGATGATCCACGTATGCCGACATTGTCGGGCATGCGCCGCCGCGGCTATCCGGCTGCTGCGATCCGTAAATTCTGCGAGACCGTCGGCATTACCAAGGTCAACTCCACCAGTGATGTGGCGCTGCTTGAACACGCGGTGCGCGCTGAGCTCAACAGCACATCGATCCGTCGTATGGCGGTGTTTGATCCGTTGGAAATCGAAATTACCAACTGGCCAGAAGGTCAGGTCGTCGAGGTCGATGGCGTGAATAATCCAGAGGATGAGTCGGCTGGCACACGTAAGATTCCGTTCTCAGGGCGTCTGTTCATCGAGCAAGAAGACTTTAAGGAAGAGGCGAATCGCAAATTCTTCCGTCTGAAAAAGGGCGGAGAAGTGCGTCTGCGCTATGGTTACATCATTAAATGTGACGACGTTGAAAAAGATGCCGATGGCAACATCACAAAGCTTCTTTGCTCAGTCGACCTCGACACGCTCAACAAGCAACCGACCGACCGTAAGGTGAAGGGCGTCATCCATTGGGTGAGCGCAGAGCATGCGGTCGAAACACCGGTGCGCTTGTTTGATCGTTTGTTCACGGAGGAGAACCCAGAAGCGGACAAGGAGATTTCATTCACGAAGTATGTAAATCCGGAGTCCTCGAAAGAAGTGAAGGTTCTCTGTGAACCGAGTCTCATGGAAATGGCTGCGGGCGAGCAATGTCAGTTCGAGCGTATCGGTTACTTCTGTGTGGATAATAAGCTGTCGAAGCCTGGAGCGCCGGTGTTTAATCGCACGGTCGCGCTGCGTGATTCGTGGGCGAAGAAAAAGTAGTAATCCGAGGGAGAGTGTCATCGTATGCTAAGGGATAGGCAAATGAAGCGAATCGTTCTCTATTGCCTGTCTCTGGTATCGCTTGTTGCCTGTGCTAACATGCCGAAGCTGACGTCAGTTGAAACGGCACCTGATCTATCCGAACGCGATTATACTTTCGGTTATTGGCTGAATGGGGTGCGTAAGAACCTGGATGATTCGTCACCAGCGATACTTTGCTTGGAAACTGGATACTATGGCTTCGCCATTGACCTGGAGAATCTATCGGAGCCGCAATTTGGGATGTTCAGCGATCCGCTGAGCTATACCGAAGCACTTGCGGTCGGTTCTGAACGTATTCTCGGTTTAACAACGGGAAAACTGCGGGTTTCGATTGAGTTAGAGGGCGTTCGCTACGAAGCAGTCGCTTGCGAGAAAGGGCCAGGGATCGATCCGAATTATTTGGAAGATGCTCGTCAATGGGAGCCAGACAAGCTCGTGCAGAAATACGAAGCGCGCTTGTGGGAATCGGGTCGTATCGCTCAGCATTACGATCTACTTCGATTGCATTTTCAGGATACGGATGGGCGCACATTGCAATGCAAAGGTTCTCTCAATATTGTGACTTGGCCGGAGTCGTTAACGTTCACCGCAACCTTAGCGCCAGTTGAGGAGCAAGTGTGGAAGCAGGCAAAGCTGAGTATTCAATTCGAAGGTGACGGTCAGCCTGTGCAGACTGCCGAGTATATATCTTCTAATCTGCGAGCTGAGAAACCACAGTCGGTCACCCTTAATCTGAATTTTGGCCAGCCGCCGGTTTCGGTTGCCGGTGCTTCGTTAACGCTGACTTCGGGCGAGGATCAACCGTTCGCGGTAAGCTTTGATGAGGCGACGAATGGTTATGTTGCCGAAGTTCGGGATTTACAACGAAGCTGGAAGACTGGCTACACTGATATACGTGACTACGATGAGTTCGAAATCGTCATCGAGCATACGGATGAAAACGTTGTGAAGGTGCCTTTTCTGTTGGATTTATATGGCGTTGCAAACGTCACGGGGCTCTGTCCGATCCTTTGCGATTTGAACGGTGTGCCGACTGGCATTCCCGTGCAAATTAGTAAGAACTGGCACGAAGCATCTTTGGGTAACTATCTGCGTGCATATACATTGTTGCCGGCGACACCTGGAACTTCGCGCTACAAGTTACGTATCGCTTATGGATTTTATGGCACGCTGCCCTCGGCTAGCCACTCGCAGCTTTCTTTAGTGGGTTACGGGGGGAATGGACGTTGGGATCAGATGTCAATCGGCTGTTGGGGGGAAACACTCTGCCTCGATATGGACATGAGCTGTGTGGACATTCCCATTACTGATGTGCGTATGTTGATGGCGCGTGATGGGCTCAAGGGACGCAAGTGGAACTGGACGGATGCATCCTGGGGCGGGGACTGGCTGCATGTCGAAGATGCGAACGGGCAGAAACACTATTTTTCCGAAATGAAAACCGCTTATCTCGCACAGGGGCCTTGTCTGACAGATGTGCGTTACGATGGTAGTTACGGCAAGGATCGCGTCGCCGATGTTGCGGTGAAGGCGAGCACGCTCCGCACCGATGATTATGCACGAACCTTTTTCGACATAGAGTATGTTTTCAATCAAACGTTGAGTGCTGAAGCTGGGTGGCTCTTCAAAATGGGGCGCTCTGCCCGGGCCGTTGCCCCGCAGATCGCTTATGGCAACGCAGACGGA